>NZ_OZ481792.1:0-10000 GCF_984799095.1 Neobacillus sp. SRL179
TTGGAAAATATTGCGGATCTTTGGAATGCAGCACTTGCCAATATTGAGAAAAAGATAAGCAAACCTAGCTTTGATACCTGGCTCAAGTCTACCAAGGCTCATTCCCTAAAAGGTGATCTGCTTGTGATAACAGCTCCCAATGAATTTGCCCGTGATTGGCTGGAAGAGCGTTATTCGCAGTTAATTTCTGGGATTCTCTATGAAATTACAGGAGAAGAGTTATCAATAAAATTTATCATCCCACATAATCAGTCAGAGGATGGAGAGGATCTCCCTACTCCACCAAAAAAGGTAAAAAAAGATGAGGAGCATAGTGATTTTCCTTCAGGAATTTTAAATAAAAAGCATACTTTTGATACCTTCGTTATTGGTTCAGGCAATCGATTTGCTCATGCTGCTTCACTTGCAGTAGCAGAAGCACCAGCAAAAGCTTATAACCCTTTATTTATATATGGTGGTGTAGGGTTAGGAAAAACGCATTTAATGCATGCGATTGGTCACTATGTTTTAGAACATAATCCCGCTGCAAAAGTAGTCTATTTATCGTCTGAAAAGTTTACAAATGAATTTATTAATTCTATTCGTGATAATAAAGCGGAGAGCTTCCGCAACAAATATCGAAATGTCGACATCTTACTGATAGATGATATTCAATTCCTTGCTGGAAAAGAATCAACCCAGGAAGAATTTTTCCATACATTCAATGCCCTGCATGAGGAAAGTAAGCAAATTATTATCTCCAGTGATAGGCCGCCACGAGAAATACCAACACTTGAGGACCGGCTGCGCTCACGTTTTGAATGGGGCCTAATTACAGATATAACACCGCCAGATTTAGAGACAAGAATCGCGATCCTTCGCAAGAAAGCAAAAGCAGAAGGTTTAGATATACCAAATGAAGTCATGCTGTATATTGCTAATCAAATTGATTCAAACATTCGTGAGCTTGAAGGTGCACTCATTCGCGTCGTCGCCTATTCATCTCTAATTAATAAAGATATCAATGCTGATCTTGCCGCAGAGGCACTAAAGGATATCATCCCAAGCTCTAAACCTAAGGTAATCACTATTCATGAGATTCAAAAAGTGGTTGGGGAGCAATTTAGTATAAAATTAGAGGATTTTAAGGCGAAAAAGCGGACAAAGTCCGTGGCATTCCCTAGACAAATTGCCATGTACTTATCACGTGAATTAACCGACTACTCCTTGCCAAAAATAGGAGAAGAGTTTGGCGGACGCGATCATACCACTGTCATCCACGCTCATGAAAAAATTGCAAAGCTGCTGCAAACTGACTCAACACTGCAAAAGCAAATGAAAGAATTACATGAATTACTAAAAATATAAAAATAGGCCTTGGATTTATGTAAAAGAGCGTATTCTATGATCCTAAATAATGATTTTTAGTTGTTAAGATTGTGCATAACTTCGCTCGTTTTATACACAGTCTGTCCACATGTGGATAGGCTGTGTTTCTATTGATAAATTGAGTTATCCACATACTAACAGGCCCTACTAGTACTTCTACTATTTTTTTTAAAAAATAATATTATATATTAGTGCTTTTAAAATATGCATAAAACGGAGGATTAAAAGCAATGAAATTTATCATCCAGCGTGACCGCTTGGTTCAAAGTGTTCAAGATGTAATGAAGGCCGTAACATCAAGAACGACGATACCGATTTTAACAGGAATTAAAATTGTGGCGACTTCTGAAGGAGTAACGTTAACAGGAAGTGATTCCGATATCTCCATAGAATCATTTATTCCAAAAGAAGATGCTGGCGATGAACTTGTTGAAATTAAACAAACAGGTGCGATTGTCCTACAAGCAAAATTCTTTAGCGAGATTGTTAAGAAACTTCCGACTGATTCAGTAGAAATTGAAGTATTAGGCTCCCTGCAAACTGTCATTCGTTCTGGAAAGTCAGAATTTAATTTAATTGGTTTAGATGCAGAAGAGTATCCACATCTTCCGCAAATAGAGGAAAATAACAAATTTCGCATTGCCACTGACCTTTTAAAGGCCATGATTCGGCAGACACATTTTGCAGTGTCCACCTCGGAAACACGTCCCATCTTGACAGGTGTAAACTGGAAGATTGAAAACGAGGAATTAACCTGTATTGCAACAGATAGTCATCGATTGGCATTACGGAAGGCAAAAATTGAATCCGAAAGTCATGAAAATTATAATGTGGTTATTCCGGGCAAGAGTTTGAATGAATTGAGTAAAATTATTGATGACTCCAATGAGTTGATTGATATCGTCATTACAGAGAACCAGATCTTATTTAAAGCAAAACACTTATTATTTTTCTCAAGATTGTTAGAAGGTAACTATCCTGAAACATCTAGATTAATTCCGGATGAAAGTAAAACCGATATTACAGTGAATACGAAAGAGTTCCTCCATGCTATTGATCGTGCCTCTTTATTAGCAAGGGAAGGAAGGAATAATGTCGTTAAATTATCAACTATTGATGGCGGAATTATTGAAATTTCATCGAATACACCTGAAGTCGGAAAAGTAGTCGAGGAAATTCAAAGTCAATCCATCGAGGGTGAAGAACTAAAGATATCCTTTAGTGCCAAGTTCATGATGGATGCCCTAAAAGCACTCGAGGGGACTGATATACGGGTAAGCTTTACAGGCGCTATGCGGCCATTTGTTATCCGCCCGCTTCATGATGAAACCATTTTGCAGCTGATTTTACCCGTAAGAACGTATTAATTACTTTTTCTTAATTACAACTTATACGCCACCACATAACTGGTGGCTTTCTTTATGGAATGTACCTTTATAAATTTTAGCTATAAGCAATGCCAAGCTCTGGCGCACGCTGACTGGGGCGCTGCTGCTTTTCTTTTTTTTGAGTTTTCTTTGTGTCTAGTTAAATTTTTTAGTAAAATAAAGTATTGGAACCATTTTTAGAATTGAGGGTGAAGAGTGTGCCTGAACAAATTAAGCTCGATACCGAATTTATTACATTAGGACAATTTTTAAAGCTTGCAGATGTGATTCAAACAGGTGGAATGGCCAAATGGTTTTTAAGTGAGAATGAAATTTTTATAAATGGTGAACAAGATCAACGAAGAGGCAGGAAGCTTCGTGTAGGTGACAAAGTCCGAATTGCTGGCTTTGGAGAGTTTGTGATTACCGACTAGCTTAAAGGGATGCGTTGCCATGTATATTGAGAAGTTAGCGCTAAATAATTATCGGAACTATGATGAGTTATTTATCGAATTTGAAAATAAAGTAAATGTCATCTTAGGTGAAAATGCCCAAGGAAAGACAAATGTGATGGAATCAATCTATGTTTTAGCGATGGCAAAGTCACATCGTACATCGAATGATAAAGAACTTATTCTTTGGGACCAAGAATATGCTAAAATAGAGGGTAGGGTTCAAAAACAACACAGCTCACTGCCGCTGCAATTAATCATTTCCAAAAAAGGAAAAAAGGCAAAGCTTAACCATATTGAGCAGCAAAAGTTAAGTCAATATGTTGGGAATATGAACGTAGTTATGTTTGCACCGGAAGACCTGAACATTGTGAAAGGCAGTCCACAGGTGCGAAGACGGTTTATTGATATGGAAATTGGTCAGGTATCGCCAATTTATTTACATGATATGAGTCAATACCAAAAAATACTTCAACAACGTAATCATTTATTAAAAATGATGCAGATCAAAAAGCAAACAGACACAACTATGCTTGAGGTCTATACCGATCAATTTATTGAAGTGGCTGTGAGGATTGTCAAAAAGCGGTTTGAATTCTTGAGAATGCTGGAAAAATGGGCAAAACCGATTCACCAGGGGATATCAAGGGGACTAGAAACGCTTGAAATAACCTATAAACCATCGGTGGAGGTATTAGAAGAACAAGATTTGTCGAAAATGATAGCAAGCTTTGAGGAAAAATTTGCAAAGGTACGAACAAGGGAAATGGAACGCGGTACGACCCTGTTTGGCCCGCATCGTGACGATTTATTGTTTTTTGTCAATGGACGGGATGTTCAAACCTTTGGGTCCCAAGGGCAGCAACGGACAACGGCCCTATCAATCAAACTCGCTGAAATTGAATTAATCCATAATGAAATCGGAGAGTATCCGATCTTACTTCTTGATGATGTTCTATCAGAATTGGATGATTATCGACAATCTCATTTGCTTAATACCATCCAAGGTAAAGTTCAAACGTTTGTGACCACGACAAGTGTGGAAGGCATTGACCATCAGACCTTAAAGGAAGCATCAACCTTTATTGTCGAATCAGGTAGAATAAAGAAAGTTCATTGAGGTGAGTCATGTATATTCATATTGGGGAAGATTTAAACATTCAGGCGAAGGATATTATTTCAATTTTAGATAAAGAGAGTGTGAACCATTCGCCATTATTAGAGGAATTTTTAAACTATCATAGTGAAAAATGTATCAACTTATCAAAAAACCCCTTTAAATCAGTGATTGTTACGTTTGACAAGGTATACTTATCCCCTATTGCTTCTGGAACATTAAAAAAACGTTCAAGCCACATGAATATACATGAATTTTAAAATAGTATTTATTGTTTTTAACAACGAAAATATTGAGATATTTTTGTCAGAAGGTGCAGGTGAACAAGTATGACGATCGAACAAAAGGTAGTAGATGGCGAATATGGTGCCGATCAGATTCAGGTTTTAGAAGGACTTGAGGCAGTTAGAAAAAGACCGGGTATGTACATTGGTTCAACAAGTGGAAAAGGTCTTCATCATCTTGTGTGGGAAATTGTCGATAACAGTATTGATGAGGCCTTGGCAGGTTACTGCGACGAAATCAATGTCATCATTGAGGAAGATAATAGTATCACGGTAAAAGATAATGGCCGTGGAATTCCGGTTGATATTCAAGAAAAAATGGGCAGACCGGCTGTTGAAGTCATTATGACTGTTCTTCATGCGGGTGGAAAGTTTGGCGGCGGCGGATATAAAGTATCCGGCGGTCTGCATGGTGTAGGTGCCTCCGTTGTTAATGCCCTTTCCTCGGGGCTTGAAGTGTATGTCCATCGTAATGGGAAAATTTATGAAATTAAATTTGCCCGCGGCGCTGTCGTCTCGGAATTAAAGGAAATTGGAACAACGGACAAAACAGGTACGATTACGCACTTTACGCCAGATGGAGAAATCTTCACAGAAACATTAGTCTTTGAATATGACATTCTCGCTACTCGTTTACGTGAGTTGGCATTCCTTAACCGTGGAATCAAAATTACCATTGAGGATAAGCGTGTTGAAAATAAACGAAATGAATACCACTATGAGGGTGGTATTAAATCATATGTAGAACATTTAAATCGGACAAAAGAAGTTGTTCATGAAGAACCAATCTACATGGAAGGAGATCGCGACGGCATTAGTGTGGAAGTCGCCCTCCAATATAACGAAGGTTATACAGAGAATATTTACTCTTTCGCTAATAATATTCATACCTATGAAGGCGGTACACATGAGTCAGGTTTTAAAACTGCTTTAACAAGAGTCATTAATGACTATGCAAGAAAAAATGGTCTCATCAAGGAAAACGATACAAACCTTTCAGGTGAGGATGTTCGTGAAGGACTCACAGCGATCGTTTCAATCAAACACCCTGACCCTCAATTTGAAGGTCAAACAAAAACAAAGCTTGGAAATTCAGAAGTTAGAGCAATAACTGATACTGTTTTTGCAAGTACTTTTGATAAATTTTTATTAGAAAATCCAACAGTTGGCCGAAAAATCGTTGATAAAGGTTTGATGGCATCACGGGCAAGGCTTGCTGCCAAGAAAGCAAGAGAATTAACCCGCCGTAAAAGTGCGTTAGAGGTTTCAAGTTTGCCAGGGAAATTAGCTGATTGTTCTTCAAAGGATCCTTCAGAGAGTGAATTGTACATCGTTGAGGGTGATTCTGCGGGCGGGTCAGCCAAGCAAGGACGAGACCGCCATTTCCAAGCCATTCTGCCACTTCGCGGAAAAATCCTTAATGTCGAAAAAGCTCGACTCGATAGAATTCTTTCTAACAACGAAGTAAGGGCAATGATTACAGCAATTGGAACGGGAATCGGGGAAGATTTTGATATTTCTAAAGCTCGTTATCATAAAGTTGTCATTATGACGGATGCAGATGTGGATGGTGCACATATTAGGACACTTCTTTTAACATTTTTCTACCGTTTCATGAGAAAAATTTTAGAGGCTGGTTATGTTTATATTGCTCAGCCGCCCCTTTATAAAGTGCAACAGGGTAAACGGATTGAGTACGCCTATAATGACAAAGAATTAGATCGGATCTTTGCTGAGCTTCCGGCCACGCCAAAACCTAATATCCAACGATATAAAGGTTTAGGTGAAATGAATCCTGAACAATTATGGGAAACCACGATGGATCCAGATAATAGAAGTATGCTCCAGGTGAGTCTTGAAGATGCAATTGAGGCAGACGAAACCTTTGATATGTTAATGGGTGAGAAGGTAGAGCCACGTCGTAATTTCATTGAAGAAAATGCGCAATATGTTAAGAATTTAGATATATAAAAGCCGGAGGGAGGTATGTAATATGACTGAAACACCTAATCCAAGAGTAAGTGAGATTAATATTAGTCATGAAATGAGGACATCTTTTCTTGACTATGCAATGAGTGTTATTGTTTCGCGTGCCCTGCCTGATGTTCGCGATGGCTTAAAACCAGTTCATCGTCGTATATTATATGCGATGCATGACCTTGGTATCCATGCCGACAAACCATATAAAAAATCGGCCCGTATCGTCGGGGATGTTATTGGTAAATATCACCCGCATGGCGATTCGGCAGTTTATGAAACCATGGTTCGGATGGCACAGGATTTTAACTATCGTTATATGCTTGTAGATGGACATGGTAACTTTGGGTCTGTTGATGGTGACTCAGCAGCAGCGATGCGTTATACAGAGTCAAGAATGTCTAAAATCTCAATGGAATTGTTGAGAGATTTGAACAAAGATACAATTGATTATCAAGACAACTATGATGGGGAAGAACGAGAACCAGTTGTCTTACCGTCACGTTTTCCTAACCTGTTGGTAAACGGAACATCAGGGATTGCTGTTGGTATGGCAACCAATATTCCACCACATCAACTTGGTGAGGTTATTGATGGCGTATTAGCTCTTAGCCAAGATCCTGATATTACCACGCAAGAATTAATGGAAATTATTCCTGGACCTGATTTCCCTACGGGTGGTATTATCCTTGGCCGCAGCGGTATACGGAAAGCCTATGAGACAGGCAGAGGATCGATTACGATTCGCGCTAAGGTGGAAATTGAACAAAAGTCGAACGGTAAAGAAGTTATTATTGTTAATGAGATCCCCTACCAAGTAAACAAAGCGAGATTAATTGAAAAAATTGCGGAATTAGCCCGCGATAAAAAAATAGAAGGCATTACAGACCTTCGGGATGAATCTGACCGTAAAGGTATGCGGATTGTGATTGAAGTTCGTAAGGATGCCAATGCAAATGTCCTTTTAAATAATTTATATAAGCATACAGCGCTCCAAACTTCCTTTGGAATCAATACGCTTGCCCTTGTAAATGGACATCCAAAGGTATTGACGTTAAAGCAATGTCTAGTTCATTACTTGGATCATCAAAGGGTAGTCATTCGTCGTAGAACCGAGTTTGAATTACGCAAAGCAGAAGCACGTGCGCATATTTTAGAAGGATTAAGAATCGCCCTTGATAATCTAGATGCAGTTATTACCCTAATTAGAAATTCACAAACAACCGATATTGCCCGTGAAGGGTTAATGACAGAGTTTAGTTTGTCTGAAAAGCAAGCACAGGCAATCCTCGACATGCGCTTACAGCGTTTAACAGGATTAGAAAGAGAAAAGATTGAGGATGAATACCAAAGTCTGATGAAGTTAATTGCAGAATTAAAGGCAATTTTAGCAGACGAGGAGAAGGTCCTTGAAATCATACGCGAAGAATTACTTGAAATTAAAGAACGGTTCAATGACAAACGCCGTACGGAAATTGCCACGGGCGGATTTGAAAATATTGAAGATGAGGATTTAATTCCAGTTGAGAATATTGTTATTTCCTTAACCCACAATGGTTATATTAAACGTCTTCCAGTTTCAACTTATCGGGCACAAAGACGAGGCGGCCGCGGAATCCAAGGAATGGGAACAAATGAAGATGACTTTGTTGAACATTTAATCACCACTTCTACCCATGATACGATTTTATTCTTTACTAACAAGGGTAAGGTGTATCGTTCGAAGGGGTATGAAATACCTGAATATAGCCGGACAGCTAAAGGTCTTCCAATCATTAATCTCCTCGGTATTGAAAAAGGAGAATGGATTAATGCGATTATTCCAGTTGAGGATTTCGTGGATGATTGGTATTTATTCTTTACAACCAAAGAAGGTATTTCAAAGCGCTCTCCATTATCATCATTTGCTCATATTCGTAATAACGGATTGATTGCACTAAGTCTTCGCGAGGGAGACGAATTGATTTCTGTCCGTTTAACAGATGGAAATAAGCATATGATCATTGGCACAAAGAATGGTATGTTAATCCGCTTCCCTGAAACTGATGTCCGCTCAATGGGACGCACAGCCACAGGTGTGAAAGGTATTACCCTTGACCCTGATGATGAAGTTGTAGGGATGGAAGTGTTAGAAGAAGATAGTGATGTCCTTATCGTTACAAAAAATGGATACGGTAAACGTACGCCTGCAGTTGAATACCGCATTCAGGGTAGAGGCGGTAAAGGAATTAAAACTTGCCATGTGACAGAAAAGAACGGAGACTTAGTTTCCATGCGTGCTGTTACAGGTGAAGAAGACCTCATGCTCATCACAACTGGCGGAGTTCTTATCCGAATTGATGTAGCCGGTATTTCAAAAATGGGTCGCAACACTCAAGGTGTTAAACTCATAAGCATGAAGGAAAGCGAAAATGAATTTGTGGCAACAGTAGCTAAAGTAGAAAAAGAAGAAAATGAAGAAGAAGTTTTAGATACTGATACGATTGCGAGTGTCGAAGACTCATCTAGTATCACACAAGTCCCTGCCGAAGAGGATGATTCGATTCCTGAGGGAGAAGAGTAAGATAGTAAAAAGGAGCATACATAGAGTGTGCTCCTTTTTTTACAATAATAATTTGTCCATTTGTGATTGCTGAAAATTTACCTTGCATTGATTTCATTTCGCTGATATAATCAACAAAGTCAGCAAAAATGTTTCAAAGCTAGTCATAGTAAAAAACAAAAAACTTGTTGACTTTAAATAGTATCGATGGTATATTAATTAAGTCGCTTACGAGCGATAAGAAAATTGTTCTTTGAAAACTAAACAAACAAAAACGTCAACAAACAATAATATTAGTTTCGTATGAAACTAAGCCAACGTAACAAAATGAGCTAAATCAACTTTCTCGGAGAGTTTGATCCTGGCTCAGGACGAACGCTGGCGGCGTGCCTAATACATGCAAGTCGAGCGAATCTTTAGGAGCTTGCTCCTGAAGATTAGCGGCGGACGGGTGAGTAACACGTGGGCAACCTGCCTGTAAGACTGGGATAACATCGGGAAACCGATGCTAATACCGGATAATCCTTTTCCTCTCATGAGGAAAAGCTGAAAGTCGGTTTACGCTGACACTTACAGATGGGCCCGCGGCGCATTAGCTAGTTGGTGAGGTAACGGCTCACCAAGGCGACGATGCGTAGCCGACCTGAGAGGGTGATCGGCCACACTGGGACTGAGACACGGCCCAGACTCCTACGGGAGGCAGCAGTAGGGAATCTTCCACAATGGACGAAAGTCTGATGGAGCAACGCCGCGTGAGCGATGAAGGCCTTCGGGTCGTAAAGCTCTGTTGTTAGGGAAGAACAAGTACCGGAGTAACTGCCGGTACCTTGACGGTACCTAACCAGAAAGCCACGGCTAACTACGTGCCAGCAGCCGCGGTAATACGTAGGTGG
>NZ_OZ481792.1:12500-32500 GCF_984799095.1 Neobacillus sp. SRL179
AGAGTGCGTAATAGCTCACTGGTCGAGTGACTCTGCGCCGAAAATGTACCGGGGCTAAACGTATCACCGAAGCTGTGGATTGACACCATCAGGTGTCAGTGGTAGGAGAGCGTTCTAAGGGCGTTGAAGCTAGACCGTAAGGACTGGTGGAGCGCTTAGAAGTGAGAATGCCGGTATGAGTAGCGAAAGATGAGTGAGAATCTCATCCACCGAATGCCTAAGGTTTCCTGAGGAAGGCTCGTCCGCTCAGGGTTAGTCGGGACCTAAGCCGAGGCCGAAAGGCGTAGGCGATGGACAACAGGTTGATATTCCTGTACCACCTCTTTATCGTTTGAGTGATGGGGGGACGCAGGAGGATAGGGTAAGCGCGCTGTTGGATATGCGCGTCTAAGCAGTTAGGCTGGTGAATAGGAAAATCCGTTCACCGTGAAGGCTGAGCTGTGACAGCGAGGGAAATTTAGTACCGAAGTTCCTGATTCCACACTGCCAAGAAAAGCCTCTAGCGAGATAAAAGGTGCCCGTACCGCAAACCGACACAGGTAGGCGAGGAGAGAATCCTAAGGTGAGCGAGAGAACTCTCGTTAAGGAACTCGGCAAAATGACCCCGTAACTTCGGGAGAAGGGGTGCTCTTTGAGGTTCATAGCCTCGAAGAGCCGCAGTGAATAGGCCCAGGCGACTGTTTAGCAAAAACACAGGTCTCTGCGAAGCCGCAAGGCGAAGTATAGGGGCTGACGCCTGCCCGGTGCTGGAAGGTTAAGAGGAGGGGTTAGCGCAAGCGAAGCTCTGAATCGAAGCCCCAGTAAACGGCGGCCGTAACTATAACGGTCCTAAGGTAGCGAAATTCCTTGTCGGGTAAGTTCCGACCCGCACGAAAGGCGTAACGATCTGGGCACTGTCTCAACGAGAGACTCGGTGAAATTATAGTACCTGTGAAGATGCAGGTTACCCGCGACAGGACGGAAAGACCCCGTGGAGCTTTACTGTAGCCTGATATTGAATTTTGGTACAGCTTGTACAGGATAGGTAGGAGCCTGAGAAGCCGGAGCGCTAGCTTCGGTGGAGGCGTCGGTGGGATACTACCCTGGCTGTATTGAAATTCTAACCCGCACCCCTTATCGGGGTGGGAGACAGTGTCAGGTGGGCAGTTTGACTGGGGCGGTCGCCTCCTAAAGAGTAACGGAGGCGCCCAAAGGTTCCCTCAGAATGGTTGGAAATCATTCGTAGAGTGTAAAGGCACAAGGGAGCTTGACTGCGAGACCTACAAGTCGAGCAGGGACGAAAGTCGGGCTTAGTGATCCGGTGGTTCCGCATGGAAGGGCCATCGCTCAACGGATAAAAGCTACCCCGGGGATAACAGGCTTATCTCCCCCAAGAGTCCACATCGACGGGGAGGTTTGGCACCTCGATGTCGGCTCATCGCATCCTGGGGCTGTAGTCGGTCCCAAGGGTTGGGCTGTTCGCCCATTAAAGCGGTACGCGAGCTGGGTTCAGAACGTCGTGAGACAGTTCGGTCCCTATCCGTCGTGGGCGCAGGAAATTTGAGAGGAGCTGTCCTTAGTACGAGAGGACCGGGATGGACGCACCGCTGGTGTACCAGTTGTCTTGCCAAAGGCATCGCTGGGTAGCTATGTGCGGACGGGATAAGTGCTGAAAGCATCTAAGCATGAAGCCCCCCTCAAGATGAGATTTCCCATAGCGTCAAGCTAGTAAGAACCCTGAAAGATGATCAGGTTGATAGGTCAGAGGTGGAAGCATGGCGACATGTGGAGCTGACTGATACTAATCGTTCGAGGACTTAACCATTTATATTAGGTGAACTCATGTTTTACAAACTTCTTCTGCATTATCTAGTTTTGAGGGAATGAACCTCTAATTAAATAGTCTGGTAATTAAGGCGAGAAGGTCACACCCGTTCCCATACCGAACACGGAAGTTAAGCTTCTCAGCGCCGATGGTAGTTGGGACACGCGTCCCTGTGAGAGTAGGACGTTGCCAGGCAAAAAAAAGACAACCTGTAGTGGGTTGTCTTTTTTTTGCGTTATAAAACAATCTAGAATTTTAAGAGGAGGGTGTTTTTTATATGTGACAGCTCTCTTAAAGACAAATTTTGTGTTTTAGTCAATCAAAATGTCTTTAAGAGGCCGTCTAAAGGACAGAAACCACTAAAAACTTGAGCAAAATGTCTTTAAGCCCCCGCCTTAAGGACAAACCGATATAGAACCAAGTACAAAGTGTCTTTAAGAGCCCGTCTAGAGGTCAAAAACCACCAAAAACTTGACCAGTTTGTCTTTAAGCCCCCGCCTTAAGGACAAACCGATATAGAACCAAGTACAAAGTGTCTTTAAGAGGCTGTCTAAAGGACAGAAACCACTAAAAACTTGAGCAAAATGTCTTTAAGCCCCCGCCTTAAGGACAAACCAATATAGAACCAAGTACAAAGTGTCTTTAAGAGGCCGTCTAAAGACAGAAACCACTAAAAACTTGAGCAAAATGTCTTTAAGCCCCTGCCTTAAGGACAAACCGATATAGAACCAAGTACAAAGTGTCTTTAAGAGGAGCCCTAATTAGAATGTAAATTCGTTTATTACCGCATCAAATACTGATAAATTAAAAACGGTCCTTTTTGAAGTGTCACGTCAATAAAAGAACAAATAAAGGGATAGTCATGATTTGGCATCATTTTGGTTAATTCACTCCACCATTCTGTCTCATAACGGGCAATCATACTAAGGTTATACAAAAGTAAATAATGAATCAGCAGCTCTGGAAAATGAAAGAAGCTGCTTTTTTGAAGTGGAATCGTATAGGATTTTTCTTCAAAGTTAAACGATAAGGGAGACATTTCAGTAAGATCACGATTATTCAACATAAACGAAAGTCCCTCATTAGAAAAATCCACTTCTCTTTTAAACTTCGAGGCAAAAAACTCCTTAAAGCGGCTCTCCGTCATATGAAAATGGTCTAAAATGGTTTCAGGGATACTGAGCTGCTCATTCTGCTGATGTAATGTCACAAAAGTCTTTTTCCCTTGAAGGACAAAGAATAATTCACCGAGTTCCGGTATAAGCTGTAGTAATTCCTCCATTATGACTTTTTCCCCTTCCAATTGTTTCATGTGAAACAATTTTTCAGACATGAAGGGGAATAGTCCATTTTTTTGGATTTTGACTTCATCATGAAAGAAGAGATAATTTTGCTTTTTTCTTTTCCTGGTGGAAACACCATGGGCTAATACCGCTGTTGTTTCAGGATAAGAGGGGTCAACAGATAAAATACAGGCCTTAATTAGATGGACAAGTCCATAAAAAAGTAAAATAGGCTTTATGACGAGTGGAGATTTTTCTGCTTGTTGATAATAGATTTGACCATGTTCGAGATAATATAAAAAGGCATAGCCATTTTCATAGCTTTTTTGCTCCGGATTATCGATCGACAGCCTTTGGTAACATTGTTTTAAATACTGTTGGCAGTATTCTGCCGAAAAGAAACAGGAGTAGCTTTTCCAACCTTTATAGTGTGTACCCAACCTTCAATCACCTATTTTCAGAAGAATCAAATTAATACTTATTCCTTGACAGTATTTTGTCCAATTGATAACCTACAAATAAAATTTTTTTTAATTAGCTTGAGAAACCTTACTCTGGAAAAGGCAATGAATGTAATTAATTTTTGTGAAAGAATTAACATTTCTTACTTGAACTTGTTGGAGTTTAGCACTAAACACACAGCCTATATAAGGTTAGTGTGGTTCTCTATATATATTTTCAAGGTTGTGGGTGGCGAGATGCCATATAAGTTTGATATGGGAGGCCGTAATAATGTGGGAAAATAAATTTCAAAAAGAAGGTTTAACGTTTGATGATGTTTTATTAATTCCGGGTAAATCTGAGGTACTGCCAAGGGATGTTAACCTGCAAGTAGAATTATCGCCAAATGTAAAGCTTAATATTCCAATTATTAGCGCAGGAATGGACACAGTAACAGAATCAGAAATGGCGATTTCAATTGCCCGTCAAGGCGGATTAGGGATCATCCACAAGAATATGACTATTGATCAACAGGCTGAGCAGGTTGAAAAGGTAAAGAGGTCAGAAAGTGGCGTTATCACTGATCCATTCTTTCTAACTCCTGATCACCAAGTATATGATGCAGAGCATTTGATGAGTAAATACAGAATTTCCGGGGTACCAATTGTCAATAACCTAGAGGATCAAAAGCTTATCGGCATTATCACTAACCGAGACCTCCGCTTTATTCAAGATCAGGATTATTCATTTAAAATTTCTGATGTAATGACAAAGGAAAATCTTGTTACCGCTCCTGTTGGTACAACCTTGAAAGAAGCGGAGAAAATTCTCCAGAAATATAAAATTGAAAAACTTCCACTAGTTAATGAGCAAGGTGTATTAAAAGGTTTAATTACCATTAAGGATATTGAAAAGGTAATTGAATTCCCTAACTCAGCAAAAGATCAACAAGGCCGTTTATTAGCAGGTGCTGCTGTTGGTGTCACAAAGGATACCATGATGCGAGTTGCCGCACTTGTTGCAGCAAATGTAGATGCCATTGTCCTTGATACCGCTCATGGTCATTCAAAGGGTGTGCTTGATCAAGTGAAAGAAATACGCAGTGCATATCCAGACTTAACGATTATTGCTGGTAATGTGGCAACTGCTGAAGGAACAAAGGCCTTGATAGAGGCCGGTGCAGATGTTGTTAAAGTAGGAATTGGACCTGGTTCAATTTGTACGACACGAGTTGTCGCAGGTGTAGGTGTTCCTCAAATTACAGCTGTTTATGACTGTGCAACAGAAGCAATGAAGCATGGTAAGACGATTATTGCTGATGGAGGAATTAAATACTCAGGCGATATTGTAAAGGCGCTAGCAGCAGGCGGAAATGCGGTTATGCTGGGTAGTTTACTGGCAGGTGTGTCAGAAAGCCCTGGAGAGACGGAAATATTCCAAGGCCGCCGCTTTAAGGTATATCGTGGTATGGGCTCGGTTGCAGCAATGGAAAAGGGTTCAAAGGACCGTTATTTCCAAGAGGATAACAAAAAGTTTGTTCCAGAAGGAATTGAAGGCCGGATTCCATATAAAGGGCCGTTAGCGGAAACGATTTATCAACTTGTGGGTGGTATTCGCGCAGGTATGGGTTATTGCGGAACCAAAGATCTTTACAATTTGAGGATGAACGCCCAATTTATTCGGATGACTGGTGCTGGATTGAAGGAAAGCCATCCACATGATGTCCAAATTACAAAAGAGGCACCTAATTACTCATTATAAAAACTATACAACAGGGAAGCTTGCTTCTCTGTTTTTTAATGCCTATTGTCCTAGAAAATCTATTAAAACTTTTAAAATATGCCAAAGAATGGTTCCATGCTCCGTCTATGATTTGCAAGGCAGTTGTGTTAAAATAACCAAAGTGTATAAATTCCTTGGAGGGTATTAGAGTGAACAAACATTTTTATCGGAAGTTAATTGCCAGTTCATTGGCAATGTTGATGTTTTTTGGTCTTTTTGCTGGTGTCAATAAAGCCCAGGCTGCACCTGCGTTAAATGTGAATGCAGATGGTGCTATATTAGTGGATGGAAAAACAGGTAAGGTTTTATATGAAAAGAATGCAGATACCGTACTAGGAATCGCTAGTATGACGAAGATGATGACGGAGTACATTTTACTAGATTCTATTAAAAAGGGAAAAGTAAAATGGGACCAAGAATATAAACCAAGTGATCTTGTTTATAAAAACTCGCAGCATCGCGATCTTTCGAATGTGCCATTACGTGCAGACGGTACATATACCATCCGTGAGTTATATGAAGCAATGGCGATTTATTCAGCCAATGCAGCAACAATAGCTATTGCAGAGGTAATCGGTGGATCGGAAACTAATTTTGTAAAAATAATGAATAAAAAAGCAGAAGAGTTAGGATTAAAGGATTACAAATTCGTTAACTCGTCTGGCTTAAATAACCGTGATTATCACGGCCAGCATCCAGAAGGAACGGGTGCAGAAGAAGAAAATGTAATGTCTTCCCGGGCTGTCGCTAAGTTAGCCTTCCACCTAATTAATGATTTTCCTGATGTATTAAAAACAGCTAGTACCCCAAGGAAAATCTTTAGAGAAGGTACAGATGACCAAATTAAGATGGATAACTGGAACTGGATGCTTCCAGAATTAACGTACGGTTATCAAGGGATGGACGGGCTTAAAACAGGGACAACCGATTTTGCAGGGTACTGTTTTACCGGAACAGCCAGCCGTGATGGGAAAAGATTTATCACCGTTGTCCAAAATGCGGTTGACGCCAGCGGCAAAGGCGGTTATAAAGCCCGTTTTGAAGAAACAAGAAAGATGATGGATTATGCCTTCAGTAATTTTTCAAATGAACAACTAGTTCCTAAACATTATCAAGTAAAGGGACAGAAAACCGTTCCTGTGGTTAAAGGAAAAGAGAATCAAGTAAAGATTTATACAAAATCAGCCATTACCATGGTAGTTCCTAATGGTGAAAAGAAAAACTATCAACCAGTCCTTGTCCTTGATAAAAAGAAAATTAACAAAAACGGGGAATTAACTGCACCTATTAAAAAAGGGGAAAAAGTTGGTTATTTGACTGTTAAACCTAAAAATGGTGAAAAGGTTAATTTCTTAACACCTGAGGGGCAGAAAAAAGCACAGGTTGATGTGATTGCTGCTGAAGATGTTGAAAAATCAAACTGGTTTGTCTTAATGATGCGGGGCATTGGCAATTTCTTCGGAGATGTCTGGCATGGAATTTCTTCCACTGTTAAAGGATGGTTTTAATTCAATCTGATAATAATTTTTAACCAAGGATTCTTGTCTTGACAGGAATCCTTTTTTGTTGCTTTAATGAAGCTATGGTAAAATAATTCCGAGGAGTTATTAGGGAATTAACCTACATATGCTTTTAGTTTTCTTAATATTAAAAATAAAGGGGGATGTTTTTATGAAAACAGGTACAGAACTCGTAAAACGCGGAATGGCCGAAATGCAAAAAGGCGGCGTTATTATGGACGTCATTAATGCAGAGCAGGCAAAAATAGCAGAGGAAGCTGGTGCCGTGGCGGTAATGGCATTAGAGCGTGTTCCTTCAGATATTCGCGCTGCTGGCGGTGTTGCGAGAATGGCGGATCCAAGAATCGTGGAAGAGGTATTAAATGCTGTTTCGATTCCCGTTATGGCTAAAGCTAGAATCGGGCATATAGTGGAGGCACGTATACTCGAAGCGATGGGTGTCGACTATATTGACGAAAGTGAAGTATTAACACCAGCTGATGAGGAATACCACTTAAATAAAAAAGAGTATACGGTTCCATTTGTTTGCGGATGCCGTGACCTTGGTGAGGCTGCCCGCAGAATAGGTGAAGGTGCTTCCATGCTTCGCACAAAGGGTGAGCCGGGAACTGGAAATATTGTTGAGGCAGTTCGCCATATCCGTAAAGTAAATGCACAAGTTCGTAAAGTGGTGGGTATGCAGGAAGATGAATTAATGACTGAAGCAAAATTACTTGGTGCACCATATGAACTGCTTCTCGAGATTAAACATCTTGGCCGCTTGCCAGTTGTTAACTTTGCTGCTGGTGGGGTCGCAACACCTGCAGATGCAGCCCTGATGATGCAATTAGGAGCTGACGGTGTATTTGTTGGCTCTGGGATTTTCAAATCAGAGAACCCTGCAAAGTTTGCTAGAGCCATCGTCGAAGCTACTACACATTTCCAAGATTATAAATTAATTGCGGAGCTTTCAAAGGATTTGGGTACACCGATGAAGGGAATTGAAATTTCATCCTTAGCACCTCAGGATCGTATGCAGGAAAGAGGCTGGTAAGCTATGATTAAAATCGGCGTACTCGCTTTGCAAGGAGCCGTCCGTGAACATATTCAGTCGTTAGAAGCATGTGGTGTAGAGGCAGTCGCTGTTAAACATAAAGAAGAATTAGAGGATATAGATGGCCTTATTCTTCCTGGCGGCGAGAGCACCGCAATGCGCCGCCTAATTGATAAATATGACTTCATGGATTCGCTAAAGGCCTTTGCCACAGAAGGAAAACCAATGTTCGGAACTTGTGCAGGATTGATTCTTTTAGCAAAGGAGCTAGTGGGCTATAAGGAGTCACATATTGGTGTGATGGACATTAAAGTGGAACGCAACTCGTTTGGACGCCAAGTGGATAGCTTTGAGGCCGACCTCACGATTAAAGATGTAGCTGATAGCTTCCCAGCGGTGTTTATTCGGGCGCCGCACATCGTCGAGGCAGGAGAGAATGTTGAAATCTTGTCCAAGCATAATGACCGCATCGTCGCCGCACGGGAAGGTCAATTTCTAGGCTGTTCTTTTCATCCTGAATTGACCGAAGACCATCGCATTACGGCGTACTTCGTTGAGATGGTTAAGGAAGCAAAGGCCAAACTTCTTGTTTAATTTTGTTGCAATTGGCTAATAATTATAGTAAATTAAAAAACAAATCATTCATAATGAAAAAGCAATGAGAGGAATTAGTAACAAGAACCTCACTCTTAAGAGAACCGGTGGTTGGTGTGAATCGGTGTGTGATGCTTGTGAATCCCTCCTCGAGTAAGGTATGGAACGCCTTAATGAAAGGTAAGTAAGTACTTTCGGTAAAAACCGTTACATTTTTTGAGGTGGACAGTCATGGACTGTCAACCAGGGTGGTATCGCGAGTAACTCTCGTCCCTGTTTTAGGGGCGGGAGTTTTTTATTTTTTTGGCTGTGTTAAAGATTAATGTTGATTTTTAAGCACGTTGATTGGAGAGGAAGGTGCGAAGACTCCTGCGGGAGTACGGGGCAGGGGAGACCCCGCAGGAGCGAAGCGACGAGGAGGCTCCCCGGCACGCCCGCGGAAAGCGAAGCGCCTGGAGCGGAAATCAACAAATAAGATTAACAGAGCCTTTTTTTAGCAGAAGCTCCCAATGGGATGCTTGCGCTATACAGTTTACAAAGGAATAGAGAAAAGGAGTGCAGGGTTATGTTAGATATTAAAGTGTTACGAGCTAATTTTACTGAAGTCAAAGAAAAGCTCCAGCATCGTGGTGAAGATTTATCAGCACTAGGACAGTTTGAGGACCTTGATCAGAAAAGGCGGGAATTAATCGTTGAATCGGAGAAGCTTAAGAGCAGACGAAATGAGGTTTCCCAACAAGTTGCGGTATTAAAACGTGAAAAGCAGGATGCTGATCATTTAATAAAAGAGATGCGTGAAGTGGGAGAGCAAATCAAAACACTTGATGACGAACTACGCGTGGTGGAAGAAAGTCTAGACCAACTGCTATTGAGCATTCCTAATATTCCCCATGACAGTGTACCTATTGGGGAAAGTGAAGACGACAATATAGAAATCAGAAAATGGGGTCAAGTTCGCGAGTTTGATTACGAGGCAAAGCCGCACTGGGATCTTGCGACTGACCTAGGCATTCTTGATTTTGAACGTGCCGGCAAAGTAACAGGCAGCCGCTTTGTGTTTTACAAGGGGCTTGGAGCACGTTTAGAGCGCGCCTTAATTAGTTTCATGCTAGACCTTCATGTCGAGGAGCATGGCTACACAGAAATCCTGCCTCCTTATTTAGTTAACCGCACGAGCATGACAGGGACTGGGCAATTGCCAAAGTTTGAAGAAGATGCTTTTCTAGTTGGAAATGAAGATTACTTCCTTATTCCTACAGCTGAGGTGCCAGTTACGAATTATCATCGTGATGAAATCTTAAGCGGCGAGGACCTTCCTATTCGCTTTGCGGCATACAGCGCATGTTTCCGTTCTGAAGCAGGCTCTGCCGGCCGTGATACGAGAGGGCTAATTCGCCAGCATCAATTCAATAAAGTGGAGCTTGTGAAGTTCGTAAAGCCTGAGGACTCTTATGAGGAGCTTGAAAAACTGACCCATGATGCGGAGCGCGTGTTACAAATTCTTGAGCTTCCATACCGTGTCCTGAGCATGTGTACAGGTGACCTTGGTTTTACCGCTGCGAAAAAGTATGATATTGAAGTGTGGCTCCCAAGCTATGGCACCTACCGCGAGATTTCTTCTTGCAGTAACTTTGAAGCATTCCAAGCAAGACGGGCTAATATTCGGTTCCGTCGTGATCCAAAGGCAAAGCCAGAACATGTTCATACCTTAAATGGATCAGGCCTTGCGATTGGCCGCACGGTCGCTGCTATTTTAGAAAACTACCAGCAGGAAGACGGCAGTGTCGTCATCCCAACCGCCTTACGGCCATATATGGGGAATAAAGAAGTAATAAAACCAATATAAAAATAAAGGCCCTGTTATTATTCATTGTTGATTTTCATGTAAGTATGAGAATTCATAGGCGGAGAATTTCCTGCTAATGTATTTAAAGGAAGTTTAAGTAGCAGATATAAACGGAGATATTCCGGTTAACTGCTTTAAAAAAGGAAAAATCCAAAGGTTTGAATAGAATAAACGGAAAAACTTCCTTTATTTTTAAGGAAATATGGGTATTTCCCAATTTAAACGGATTTTGCCGTTTATTTTTCAAACACAGTGAAATCAACAGGGCCAAAATAAAAAAATTCCCGAATGAAAAAATTTCTTTCGGGAATTTTAATAATATTAGTTGACTTGGTTTATAATATATGATAAATTATCAATTGTCGATACGGAGGAATACCCAAGTCTGGCTGAAGGGATCGGTCTTGAAAACCGACAGGCGGGTCATACCGCGCGGGGGTTCGAATCCCTCTTCCTCCTCCATAATACATTTACTATCGCGCATAAAATACTGGAGATAAAGGTTCGTTACACTGTTGTAACGAATTTTTTTTATACCTTTTTTTAAAAATAAAAAAACAGCACATACTGGTTTAACCAATATGTGCTGTTTCTATTTTTAAAATATGTTTTAATTTATCCTCAACTGCCTGACAAACCTCTATGGCATCCGTGTTACTTTTGACAACATCGGTAGTATCCATATCTATCACCAGCACTTCACTGGCTGAATATTGATTCAACACCCACTCATCGTAGCCCTTCCATACTTCAAAGTAGTACTCTTTCAGTTCAGGGTTGATTTCAAAGCTGCGTCCGCGTGCCATAATTCGGTCTATGACCGTATCAAATGATCCCTTTAAATAAACCATTAAATCGGGAGCCTTTTTTGGAAGTTCGTTTAACTCTTCCATCATATTGTCGACAAGATCTTCATAGATTTTAAATTCCAACTCAGAAATTCTTCCTAAGTTTTTATTTACATATGCAAAATACCAATCTTCATAGATGGAACGATCTTGAATCGTATAAATCGGTTCGCGCCAATTGATACAATCCTTAACCGTTTTAAACCGTTTGTTCAAGAAGAATAATTGCAAAAGAAAAGGGATTCTTCGTGCATCTAGCTCTTCAGGTGTTAATTCATAATAAAGGGGAAGAATCGGATTATCATCAACCGCCTCGTAAAATACTTTGCTTTCAATTCCTTTATTCTTAAAGTGGGCATTTAACGTATCAGCCACACTTGTTTTCCCAAGACCAATCATTCCACCAATAACGATACTCACTAACATCCCCCGTTCTATAATTTGTTGTTAACCCAGCTGTTCTCTTTTAACGAAGTTGATAACGTATGAAAAATATAATTTAAATCCTGCTCGCTTTTTACAAAATCCAACTCATCTCCGCTAAAACGGAGAACGGGAATTTCCGGATGTTCCTTTTCAAAGGTGGCTATCGTATTTTCATAATCAATCGATAATTGTTCTAAGTAAAGGGGACTAATATTTTTCTCTACTTCACGCCCCCTTAGCCTAATCCGTTTCAACAATGTATCTAAGCTGGCATTCAGATAAATAATGACATTAGGTTTTGGCATATCTTCAGTAAGAATTTGATAAATCTTGAAGTACTTTTGATACTCTTCCCTGCTCAATGTCCGCTCGGCAAAAATCAAATTTTTTAAAATATGATAGTCGGCAACAACTGACTTGTTCTGACTTAGGAAATGGTTATTAATATCGCCCAATTGCTTATAGCGGTTGCAGAGGAAAAACATTTCTGTTTGGAAACTCCACTCCTCTATATTGTCGTAGAATTTCCCTAAGAATGGATTTTCATCAACAATCTCTTTTAACAATGCAAAATTAAACTGTTCTGAAATGGCTTTTGCGAGAGATGTTTTTCCTACACCAATCGGCCCTTCAACGGTAATAAAGGGTATATCGCCCATTGCAAGTCCTCCTTCTCCAACTGCCCGCACTTCTATGATCAACCAGTTAAGACTGGATATTAGTTATGTTTGGTTTTGTCCAGCTCCAGCGGACGCATCCGCTTTTCGTTATAGACACAAAAATTATTTTATCACAATCGCCCTAGTAAGGGACATGGAAAATTTAGAACAAGTGAGATTTATGTCAAAAAAAAGAAAAAACTGCCGAAAGATGGCAGTTCTTGTGGAATTATATTTTTCAGGTCCGAGGCCTCTGCTTTCTATGATCCTCTTTTGGTGACATTGAAATTTTCGACGATTAGCAGCCAATTTTGCGGAAATGACAATCCTAATTTCCAATAACTCATTCCTCTTAAATTTAGTTCTTTAATTAAATTAAACTTAGCTTGGATGGAACGGGCATCCTCAAACCAGACTTCATGCTGCTTACCTTCAGCCGTATAACGGAAAAATGGAGCCTGCGATTTGGTGTTATATTGAATCGGAACATTATGAGTTGCTGCCAGCTGGATAGCTTGCTGCGGACTTACTGCTCGTGCCACTGACCCTTGAACGAAAGGCAGAGTCCAATCATAGCCATAGAGATTTTGCCCCATCATGATTTTATTAGCTGGTATTTCTGTTATGGCATATTCCAGTACTCTTCTAACTTGATCAATCGGCGATACGGCCATTGCAGGGCCGCCGCTATACCCCCATTCATACGTCATGATTACGACAAAGTCAGATATTTCACCGTGAGCCTTATAATCATGCGCCTCATACCATTCCCCCTGCTGGGTTGCACTTGTCTTGGGTGCCAGTGCAGTGGACATCAACCAGCCTTGGCTTTGAAAACGCTGCTTCGCTTTTCGTAAAAAGTTGTTATAGGCCTCACGGTCGGCAGGGCGTAAAAACTCAAAATCAAAATGGATATCGCGGAAACCATATTGTTTAGCCGTAGCGACAATATTATCGAGAAATTTATTTTGAATGGTCATATCATTTAATAAGATTCTGCCAAGTTCGTTGCTAAATTGATCATTCTCCTGGTTGTTTATGACCATCATCAAAACATTACGATTGGCTCTGGCAATGGCCGGAAATTGATTAAGTAAGGGTGCCTTCAAGGTTCCATCGCGGCGGGCTTGAAAGCTAAACGGGGCTAAATAGGTTAAATACGGTGCAGCTTCGCGGGCACTTGCTTCTAATGCAGGAGCAACTGTAGTTCCCCGTGGTTCGACATAGGCATTAAATTCACCATTTCTTTTCGCGGTTTGTGGAATATAAAGTCTCACCCCTACATTAAGCGGCTGATTCACATTAATTCGGTTGATGGATGCAAGTTGTTGAGGAGAAGTACCAAATCTCCTGGCAATTGTATATAAAGAATCCCCTGATTGAACAAAATAGAACTGACCAATAATGGGGATGACTAACGCTTGACCGACTACCAGGTCATTAGGATTAGGCGGTTCGTTAGCCTCAGTTATATCTTGAACGGTAGTATGATAGGTCCGGGCAATTGTTGTTAATGTCTCATTACTTTTTACCACATGAATTTGCATTCTTGATCCCTCCCACAGACATACGCTACCGCTATTGTATGAGGGGAAGAGAAATTACATGATATAATGTTGGTAAATTTCATTGTAAGTGGAAGCCATCTTAGCCTTTAACACGTTTTCCATCATTAATAGCGCGTACCGATTGTCATTCTCATCCACCGAGGCGATACAATCTTTGGCCACCAATAGTTTATATTCACGCATATAGGCATCATTTGCGGTAAATAACACACAAATATTTCCGGCTATCCCTGTGAGTACAAGCGTATTTACATTTAACTGTAGAAGCAGCGTATTTAAAGCCGTCCCATAGAATGCAGAGTGTTTTGGTTTTATTAAAAAATAATCGTCCTCTTCGGGAAGCAGCTGGTCAAAGAGCGGCTGACTGTTTTCATTTCGGCAGTAGTCAATAATTTTATGTAAATCAGCCTGCCATAAATTATAATGGTCATTAATAAAGATGACAGGCAGTTTTTGCTTATGAAATTGCTCTTTTAAGGATTTAATAGACTTTGCTATTTGGTGAGCCTTTTTGGCCAAAATGGAGCCATGAGGAAAATCAAAGTTGTTAATCATATCAATTATGAGCAGTGCAGGTCGAGTATCGTCCATTTCCCTCTCTCCTTTATATTTATTTTGGAATAACATATAGTTTTTTATCCTTTTTCTAGGTAAACTAAACGACTTAATCGTTTTAAAGGTGGTTTTTCCGTTATGTTCGAAGGAAATCAAGATGAATATTTCATGAATGAAGCAATAAAGGAAGCTAAAAAGGCAGAAAGCTTAAATGAAGTTCCAATTGGAGCGGTGCTGGTGAGAGAGGGCAAAATCATTGCCCGTTCCCATAATCTACGGGAAAGTGAACACAATGCCATCGCACATGCGGAACTGCTAGCGATTGATCAAGCCTGCAGGGAAACAGGCTCATGGCGTTTAGAAAACACAACGTTATATGTAACGCTCGAGCCCTGTCCTATGTGTGCAGGTGCCATAATACTATCAAGAGTTAATAGGGTCGTTTATGGTGCCAGCGACCCAAAAGCCGGAGTAGCAGGAACGCTTATGAATTTATTACAAGACCCACGTTTCAATCATCAATGTGAGATTGCAAAAGGCGTTTTAGAATGCGAAACTAGTCAATTGTTATCTGAGTTTTTTCGGAAGATAAGGAAACGAAAAAAGCTGGAAAGACAATTAAAAAACCAGACAGCTTTAAATGATTTACAGTAATTTACAGTTGATAAAGATTGCTTTTTTTCGAGAAAGATTGTATATTAATAAGGCGTCATCAAGACGCACAAATAAATTTGGTATCAACTTTGCCGTGCTAGGTGGGGAGGTAGCGGTGCCCTGTACCCGCAATCCGCTCTAGCGGGACTGAATCCCTTCCCGAGGCTTGTTGCCTGTAGGGTCTGCCTTAAGTAAGTGGTGTTGACGCCCGGGTCCTGCGCAATGGGAATCCATGAACCATGTCAGGTCCGGAAGGAAGCAGCATTAAGTGGACGCTCCCATGTGCCGCAGGGTTGCCTGGGCCGAGCTAACTGCTTAAGTAACGCTTATGGGCGCAAGTCGACGGAAGGTGCACGGCTGTTACATATGCCTATAAATAAACTCATCTCAGAATTGGGATGAGTTTTTTGTTATTCTTTTTGTAAAAAGGAAATTAGATACGTTATAATAGGGAAGATGAAAACTTTGAAGGGGGCGGTGTCCATTGGCTTATCAAGCTTTATATCGTGTTTGGCGTCCTCAAAACTTTATTGATGTAGTGGGACAAGAACATGTTACCAAGACATTGCAAAACGCCCTGCTTCAACAAAAGACTTCACATGCCTATTTGTTCTCCGGGCCTAGGGGAACAGGTAAAACCAGTGCGGCTAAAATTTTAGCAAAGGCAATTAATTGTGAGCATGCGCCTGTTTCAGAGCCTTGTAATGAATGTGCGGCGTGCCGGGGGATTACAAATGGTACCATTCCAGATGTATTAGAATTTGATGCAGCTTCTAATTCTCGTGTGGAAGAAATGCGAGATGTATTGGAGAAGGTCAAATTTGCACCAACAGCCGTAAAATACAAGGTCTATATTATCGATGAAGTGCATATGTTATCCATTAGTGCTTTTAATGCCTTGCTCAAAACATTAGAAGAACCGCCGAAGCATGTGATTTTTATTTTAGCAACCACTGAACCTCATAAAATCCCGTTAACCATCATCTCTAGATGTCAGCGTTTTGATTTTAGGAGGATTACAGCAGGTTCGATTGTCAATCGGATGAAATTAATCGTTGATGAAACTGGGGTTAATTGTGATGAGACAGCCTTGCAAATGATTGCCCGCGCGGCGGATGGCGGAATGCGTGATGCCTTAAGTTTATTAGATCAGGCGATTTCCTATAGTCAGGATCGTGTTTCGCTTGAAGATGCCTTGACCGTCACAGGTTCTGTCTCGCAAGGATTTCTAAATAAATTAGCAATGTCCTTTCAAGAAAAGGATGTGGCCAGTGGTTTAGAGGCTCTTGATGAACTATTGTTTCATGGGAAAGATCCTACTCGATTCATTGAAGATTTGATTTTATTTTACCGGGATATGCTGCTTTATAAAACAGCCCCAAATTTAGAGGAATCACTAGAGAGAGTGATGCTGGATGATGAGTTTCGTCAGATAGCGGAAGCAACTCCAACAGAAAAGATTTATGAGCTGATTGAACTATTGAATAAGACACAGCAGGAAATGCGATGGACAAATCATCCAAGAATTTTTCTTGAAGTGGCAATTGTGAAACTTTGCCAGATGGAAGGCAGACATTCTGAACAACCAGAGAATGGGCAAATTGGCCAATTGCTTACCAGAATTGATCAGCTTGAAATGGAACTGCAAAACTTGAAGGCGAATGGAATCACATCAGCAGCACAAGAGTCCACGCCACAGCCGCAAAAGGCAGCCCATAAATCTTCGAAAAAGACATTCCAGCCGGCTGTTGGAAAAATTAATGAAGTTTTAAAACAGGCAACAAAAAATGACTTAAACCTCATAAAAACACATTGGGGCGAGATGAGGGAAGGTTTATTAAAATCTCAGGCAGCCCTATTAAATGATGCTGAACCAATTGCAGCTTCAGCTACTGCTTTAATAATAAAATTCAAGCATGAAATGATTTGTCAAATGGCTATGAATCGTGCCGATTTTATGGATGCTGTTACTGCGTCACTATATAAATCAACCGGCAAACGTTTTATACTATTAGGTGTTCCGGAAGACCAATGGTTACCGATTCGTGAAAGCTTCTTAAACAGCCACCATGATGGTGATGAAGGAGATTTAAGCGAAGCAGCAATAAAGGAAGAAGAGCCGCATGTTTCGGAAGCAAAGAAATTATTTGGTGCTGAATTTGTTGAAATAGTTGATTAAACAAACATAAAACGGAGGTAATGGGAATGAACCGTGGTGGAATGGGTAATATGCAAAATATGATGAAGCAAATGCAAAAAATGCAAAAGAAAATGGCGGAGGCACAAGAACAGCTGGGCGAAGAGAAAATTGAAGGTACAGCTGGCGGCGGGATCGTGACTGTTACCGTTTCTGGTCATAAAGAAGTGCTGGATGTACAAATTAAACCTGAAGCAGTTGACCCTGATGATGTTGAAATGCTTCAAGATCTTGTTCTTGCTGCTGTAAATGATGCTCTCAAAAAAGCAGACGAATTAACAAACAATACAATGGGGCAATTTACTAAAGGAATGAACTTACCATTTTAAACAAAAAAGTAAAACTGGATTAAAAAATGTCTAGTCGGGGTGTCTGAGGACTCGAGGTGATATTCCTTGGTGTCAGGCACCTTTGCTGTTCAAGAGGGGAAAATTAAATGCATTATCCTGAACCGATTTCTAAGTTGATTGATAGTTTTATGAAGCTGCCGGGTATCGGCCCCAAAACGGCCTCGCGTCTGGCCTTTCATGTCTTAAATATGAAAGAAGATACGGTGCTTGATTTTGCTAAAGCACTAGTCAACGCCAAACGTAATCTTACGTATTGTTCTGTATGTGGTCATATTACAGACCAGGATCCCTGTTATATTTGTGAAGATCAACGCAGGGATAAGAGCACAATCTGTGTGGTTCAAGACCCTAAAGATGTGATTGCAATGGAAAAAATGAAAGAGTTTAACGGCCTGTACCATGTATTGCATGGGGCAATTTCCCCTATGGAGGGAATAGGTCCTGAAGATATCAATATCCCCGACCTGCTCAAGCGTCTTCAAGATGAAACTGTTCAAGAAGTAATCCTTGCGACAAACCCTAATATTGAGGGGGAAGCGACAGCCATGTATATTTCGAGATTGTTAAGACCGTCAGGGATAAAAACAACCAGAATTGCACATGGGCTTCCTGTCGGAGGAGACCTTGAATATGCAGATGAGGTTACCTTGTCGAAGGCCTTAGAAGGCAGACGGGAATTATAAACAAATAGGTTTGCCAGATATTTGAACCGGAGGAATCAATCATGTTTTTTCGGCGTAAAGGACGGCTGCGAAAAGAGTATGATGAAAAGCTTTTAATGCAGTTAAATCGGTATAAAGCGCATTGGCATCAAGAAAAACTGTTGTTGGAAAAAAGCTTCGATCCATCCGAAGAAGTGATCTGCCAAACGAAAATAGCCGAAGCCAAGTATATTTTTTTATTAAGGGAAGCAAAGCAGCGTGGGGTAACATTACTTAAATAGAGTAAGATTGGAACCTACCATTCATTTAACTCCATCAAAACATAAGCTATCCGTTTTCAACGGTCTATTCTTACTAACTTGTACATATGTTGTAAGTAAAGTGACTTAAGAAGGGGGATAGCTTTTTTGGAACCTATTATTGTTATTTCAATTCTGGGAGGACTTGTTGTTTTATTGTTATTCTCTGGGGCTCCTTTTAAGCCCGCGCGATTTGTTGGGCAAGCGGCGATTAAGTTCTTAATTGGGGCTTTGTTCTTATTTTTCTTAAATGTGGCAGGCAATCGCTATGGCATTCATGTACCCATTAACGTGGCAACATCTGCTGTTTCGGGATTTCTAGGAATACCAGGCTTAGTTGCATTAGTAGCCATTCAGCATTGGGTTATTTAACTAACACAAACCGCTGTCCTTCAGCGGTTTTCTTTCTGTGTAGAGGGTAAAGCGGCTACTTACGAAGGAGTGACTTGATTAAATTAATAAAATATCTATAAATATACTTGACCTATTATAATTAGTAGTGTAATATATTAAAAGTCGTCACCACGACCTAGAGTATTAAAGAAAAAAGTTATTGACTTTCAGTTGCTAACTTGGTATGATTATAAAGTCGCTTTTGGGCGATAGAGTAAATGTTCCTTGAAAACTAAACAAACAAAAACGTCAACAAACAATAATATTAGTTTCATTTGAAACTAAGCCAACGTAACAAAATGAGCTAAATCAACTTTCTCGGAGAGTTTGATCCTGGCTCAGGACGAACGCTGGCGGCGTGCCTAATACATGCAAGTCGAGCGAATCTTTTAGGAGCTTGCTCCTGAAGATTAGCGGCGGACGGGTGAGTAACACGTGGGCAACCTGCCTGTAAGACTGGGATAACATCGGGAAACCGATGCTAATACCGGATAATCCTTTTCCTCTCATGAGGAAAAGCTGAAAGTCGGTTTACGCTGACACTTACAGATGGGCCCGCGGCGCATTAGCTAGTTGGTGAGGTAACGGCTCACCAAGGCGACGATGCGTAGCCGACCTGAGAGGGTGATCGGCCACACTGGGACTGAGACACGGCCCAGACTCCTACGGGAGGCAGCAGTAGGGAATCTTCCACAATGGACGAAAGTCTGATGGAGCAACGCCGCGTGAGCGATGAAGGCCTTCGGGTCGTAAAGCTCTGTTGTTAGGGAAGAACAAGTACCGGAGTAACTGCCGGTACCTTGACGGTACCTAACCAGAAAGCCACGGCTAACTACGTGCCAGCAGCCGCGGTAATACGTAGGTGGCAAGCGTTGTCCGGAATTATTGGGCGTAAAGCGCGCGCAGGCGGTCCTTTAAGTCTGATGTGAAAGCCCACGGCTCAACCGTGGAGGGTCATTGGAAACTGGGGGACTTGAGTGCAGAAGAGGAAAGCGGAATTCCACGTGTAGCGGTGAAATGCGTAGAGATGTGGAGGAACACCAGTGGCGAAGGCGGCTTTCTGGTCTGTAACTGACGCTGAGGCGC
>NZ_OZ481792.1:35000-345000 GCF_984799095.1 Neobacillus sp. SRL179
AAGGTTTCCTGAGGAAGGCTCGTCCGCTCAGGGTTAGTCGGGACCTAAGCCGAGGCCGAAAGGCGTAGGCGATGGACAACAGGTTGATATTCCTGTACCACCTCTTTATCGTTTGAGTGATGGGGGGACGCAGGAGGATAGGGTAAGCGCGCTGTTGGATATGCGCGTCTAAGCAGTTAGGCTGGTGAATAGGAAAATCCGTTCACCGTGAAGGCTGAGCTGTGACAGCGAGGGAAATTTAGTACCGAAGTTCCTGATTCCACACTGCCAAGAAAAGCCTCTAGCGAGATAAAAGGTGCCCGTACCGCAAACCGACACAGGTAGGCGAGGAGAGAATCCTAAGGTGAGCGAGAGAACTCTCGTTAAGGAACTCGGCAAAATGACCCCGTAACTTCGGGAGAAGGGGTGCTCTTTGAGGTTCATAGCCTCGAAGAGCCGCAGTGAATAGGCCCAGGCGACTGTTTAGCAAAAACACAGGTCTCTGCGAAGCCGCAAGGCGAAGTATAGGGGCTGACGCCTGCCCGGTGCTGGAAGGTTAAGAGGAGGGGTTAGCGCAAGCGAAGCTCTGAATCGAAGCCCCAGTAAACGGCGGCCGTAACTATAACGGTCCTAAGGTAGCGAAATTCCTTGTCGGGTAAGTTCCGACCCGCACGAAAGGCGTAACGATCTGGGCACTGTCTCAACGAGAGACTCGGTGAAATTATAGTACCTGTGAAGATGCAGGTTACCCGCGACAGGACGGAAAGACCCCGTGGAGCTTTACTGTAGCCTGATATTGAATTTTGGTACAGCTTGTACAGGATAGGTAGGAGCCTGAGAAGCCGGAGCGCTAGCTTCGGTGGAGGCGTCGGTGGGATACTACCCTGGCTGTATTGAAATTCTAACCCGCACCCCTTATCGGGGTGGGAGACAGTGTCAGGTGGGCAGTTTGACTGGGGCGGTCGCCTCCTAAAGAGTAACGGAGGCGCCCAAAGGTTCCCTCAGAATGGTTGGAAATCATTCGTAGAGTGTAAAGGCACAAGGGAGCTTGACTGCGAGACCTACAAGTCGAGCAGGGACGAAAGTCGGGCTTAGTGATCCGGTGGTTCCGCATGGAAGGGCCATCGCTCAACGGATAAAAGCTACCCCGGGGATAACAGGCTTATCTCCCCCAAGAGTCCACATCGACGGGGAGGTTTGGCACCTCGATGTCGGCTCATCGCATCCTGGGGCTGTAGTCGGTCCCAAGGGTTGGGCTGTTCGCCCATTAAAGCGGTACGCGAGCTGGGTTCAGAACGTCGTGAGACAGTTCGGTCCCTATCCGTCGTGGGCGCAGGAAATTTGAGAGGAGCTGTCCTTAGTACGAGAGGACCGGGATGGACGCACCGCTGGTGTACCAGTTGTCTTGCCAAAGGCATCGCTGGGTAGCTATGTGCGGACGGGATAAGTGCTGAAAGCATCTAAGCATGAAGCCCCCCTCAAGATGAGATTTCCCATAGCGTCAAGCTAGTAAGAACCCTGAAAGATGATCAGGTTGATAGGTCAGAGGTGGAAGCGTGGCGACATGTGGAGCTGACTGATACTAATCGTTCGAGGACTTAACCATTTATATTAGGTGAACTTGAGTTTTTAAAACTTCTTCTGCATTATCTAGTTTTGAGGGAATGAACCTCTAATTAAATAGTCTGGTAATTAAGGCGAGAAGGTCACACCCGTTCCCATACCGAACACGGAAGTTAAGCTTCTCAGCGCCGATGGTAGTTGGGACACGCGTCCCTGTGAGAGTAGGACGTTGCCAGGCACACAAAAGACAACCTGTAATGGGTTGTCTTTTTACGTTCTATAAAAGAATTTAAGAAAAAAGTAAAAAAGTACGAAGTGTATTTAAAGAAAACACCTATAGACATACACCCAATGGCTATTTGTAACATAGTATAATACAGGATGCGTTGAACAAGACAATTCGAAAAATTGTATACAAATTAGTTTTTAAGGACAGAATGGGTGTATGGAGGTGGAGGGATTGAGTTCATTAGCACATAATCATTATGAGGAAACGTGCGTTATTTGTGAGAATCTTAAACCAAGAGGTATACATCTATACACTTCGTTTATATGTACCGATTGTGAAACGGATTTAATTCAAACAGATACAAATGATCCTAAATATAAATATTTTCTAAAACAGCTAAGAAAAATAACAACTCCAGAAATTTTTTCATAACAAGTCCTTAAAGGGCTTTATTTTTTTGGCGAAAATAGGAATAGCTATAAAATTTTTGTTAAAATAAATAAGACTCTTAGAAGGAAGATAGATAAATGAACTCACAATCAAGAATACCTATATTTGAAGCAATTCAAGCACATGTTAACAAGAACCCTGTTTCTTTTCATGTTCCAGGACATAAATATGGGCAGCTTGCACCCGCTGCAGCAAGTGAATACTTTGAACAACTATTAAAAATAGATGCAACAGAGCTAACGGGATTAGACGACTTACATGCACCAGAGGGAGCAATACTCGAAGCAGAAGAACTATTACAGGATTTATATCATTCGAAAAAAAGCTTTTTCCTTGTGAATGGGTCAACCGCAGGTAACCTTGCCATGATTATGGCAGCCTGTTCAGAAGGTGATATTGTCCTTGTCCAACGAAACTGTCATAAGTCTGTCTTAAATGCCTTAAGGTTAGCAAAGGCAATCCCGGTGTTTCTTGAACCTGAATGGAATCAAGAGTGGAAAATAACGGCCGGCGTTACTAGGAAGACAGTTGAACAGGCACTAGCGCTTTATCCTGATGCAAAAGCTATTGTAGTCACTTATCCTAATTATTATGGAATGATTTATGATTTACAAAGTATTATAACTCTGGCTCATGACCATCATCTGCCTGTATTAGTGGATGAAGCACATGGAGCGCATTTTATCGCTGGCGAATCATTCCCGGCCTCGTCTCTTGCGTTAGGTGCAGATATCGTTGTTCATTCAGCACACAAAACATTACCTGCGATGACAATGGGGTCCTTTTTGCATGTTAATAGTCATTTGGTAAACCATGAAAAGGTAAAAGACTACTTAGATATTTTTCAAACGAGCAGCCCTTCCTACCCCATCATGGCCTCGCTGGACCTAGCCAGAAATTACTTAGCTACATATGAACAAAGGGATTTGTCCTTTTTACAATATGAAGTCAAACGCTTTAAAAGCGCATTAGCTGTTATTCCTGGAATCAAAGTGTTAGACTATCCAAATGACCAAGGGGACATTTTAAAAATCACGATCCAGTCAAGATGCGGATTAAATGGTTTTGAACTCCAACAACAATTGGAGAAGTTGGGGATTTTTACGGAATTAGCTGATCCTTTTAATGTGTTATTCATTCTGCCGCTATTAAAAGCTTGTCAACTCTATCCATTGGAAGAGACCGCTGAGAAAATAAACAAAGCGCTCAGAGATCTGCCTGTATTTGAGCTCAAAGAAGAATATCACACTAGCGGTCTAAAGATTTCAGAGCTGGCTATTCCTTATCATGAAATGGCTGGCATAGCGGTGGGACAAGTGCAAATAGACCAAGCAGCCGGTGCTGTTTGTGCCGAGAATATTACCCCCTATCCTCCTGGGATCCCTTTATTTTTAAAAGGGGAAAGAATAACGGAGGAAAAACTAAATAGGTTGAATCAGCTTTTATCTTCAGGGGCAAGGTTTCAAGGTGGATCATTATTAAAAAGCAGGATGATTAAGACGTTTGTCTTACATAAGAATTTATAAGTTTTGACTTTGAGAATTGTTTAGCTCCAGGCCGTAGCCGCTGAACAGGACGCTTGCGCTTTTCTTATGACAACATAGACGTAACAATGATAGGAGAGTAGGATATATGAGTTACTTAATTACCCTTGAGGGTGTCGAGGGATCTGGAAAATCAACGATGATACGCTACCTAAAAGATTTCCTTGAAAGCAGAGGGAAGAGCGTAGTGGTGACAAGAGAACCCGGCGGTATTGATATTGCTGAACAGATACGTTCGGTTATTCTGGATAAGAATAATACCAAAATGGATGGCCGGACAGAGGCCCTCCTTTATGCTGCAGCGAGAAGACAGCATTTAGTAGAAAAAATTATTCCATCTCTAACTGAAGGTAAGATCGTATTATGTGATCGGTTTATTGATAGCAGTTTAGCCTATCAGGGCCATGCAAGAGGGTTAGGGATTGATGAAGTCCTCACCATTAATGAATTTGCAATTGGAACCTTTATGCCAAATCTAACTTTATACTTGGACCTAGATCCACAAACAGGTTTAAGCCGAATTAGGAAGAACGAAGAAAGAGAAGTAAATAGGCTAGACCTAGAAGAGATTCATTTTCATGTTCAAGTACGAGAGGGATATGAAGAAGTTTTAAAACGGTTTCCTAAAAGAATCATCAGAGTAAATGCCAATCAGGAAATTGAAAAGGTAGTCTCTGATTCGAATAAAGTATTAATGGAGAGGTTGAATTTATAAAACTTTTTATTACTATAAACGTATACCTATTCACGAAAGATTTTAAATGCCTTCTTTGGAGGGCTTTTTATTTTTATACTGGTAATAAGGGGGGCTAAAACTATCAAATACATAAAGCTTACATAGGGCTGGATTAAAATTAATTTGGTATTCAATCTATTACAAAGGAATGCTGGCGTGGAACCTGTTATAATATAAAGTAAGTGGAAACTATAGTTGTAATAAATAGAAGAGAGGGTGTTCATATGAAACTCATCATCGCCGTTGTTCAAGATCAGGATAGTAATCGTTTATCCAGGGCACTAGTAGATAACAATTTTAGAGCAACCAAATTAGCTAGTACCGGTGGATTTTTGAAGTCAGGGAACACTACTTTTATGATAGGTACTGAGGATATTCGGGTTGACCGAGCCCTTCAAATTATTAAAGACAACTGCAGGTCTAGAGACCAACTCGTGGCCCCAGTTTCACCAATGGGTGGAAATGCAGATTCATATGTTCCATATCCAGTAGAAGTCGAGGTAGGCGGGGCAACTGTATTCGTCTTACCAATTGAACATTTTGTGCATTTTTAACTATTTCTAATTTAGATAAGTGAGTGATTAGCTTGGGAAAAACATGGGACCAACTAGAAGAGCTGCAGCCAACCGTCTTGAAAATGATAAAGAACAGCTTGCTGAAAAATCGAGTTGCCCATGCATACCTTTTGGAGGGCATGAGAGGAACAGGAAAAAGGGAAATTGCTTTGTTACTCACAAAAGCCCTTTTTTGTAAGGCACCGATTGATGGCTATCAGCCCTGTGAAACCTGTAATAATTGTCAGCGGATTAATAGTGGAAATCATCCCGATGTACATTTAATTGAACCTGATGGTTTATCGATTAAAGTAGACCAAATTAGAGGTTTGCAAGCAGAGTTTGCCAAAAAAGGAGTAGAGTCCTTGAAAAAGGTGTACCTGATTGTACATGCGGATAAAATGAGTGTGAGTGCTTCCAATAGTTTGCTAAAGTTTTTGGAAGAACCAAATCCAGGAACGGTTGCATTTCTATTAACCGAACAACTCCAGCAAATGCTCCCAACCATCCTATCTAGATGCCAAATATTAGCATTTCAGCCATTAGCACCGCCGGTTATGGTCAAGCAGCTCGTTGAAAATGGCGTTGAACTAGTAAAAGCACCGCTATTAGCCCAGCTAACCAATAACATGGATGAAGCTCTCAAATTAAATGTCGATGAATGGTTTGCACAAGCCCAAAAAATAGTGGTAAAATTATATGAGGTGTTAAAAAAAAATCCGTTGGAGGCAATGGTCACACTCCAGGAAGGATGGTTTTTGCACTTTAAGGAAAAAGAGCAGATTCAACGTGGTTTAGATTTATTACTTCTTATTTTTAAGGATTTACTATATATACAATTAGATAAGCAGGAGCAAATTGTTTTTAAAGGAGAAACTGAACGGTTAAGACAATATGCACTGCAAACATCTGGACGGCGCTTAACGGATCAAATGTCAGCTATTCTTGATGCCAAAAGGAAGCTGCAGGCAAATATGAATCCTCAGCTAATGATGGAACAGCTTGTGTTAAAATTGCAGGAGGGATCTTCATTTGTATGATGTTGTAGGAGTACGCTTTAAAAAAGCGGGGAAAATCTATTATTTTGATCCAGGAGACCTCTCAATCGAAAAGGATGACTTTGTGATCGTGGAAACTGTCCGCGGCGTTGAATATGGAAAAGCAGTCATCGCACGTAAACAAGTTGAAGAGCACGATGTGGTCCTTCCATTAAAAAGGGTGGTTAGAATTGCTGACCCAAAGGATAAAATGATTGTAGAGGAAAACAAGCAGGCCGCCCTCGAGGCTTACGAGGTCTGTAATGAAAAAGTGAATGAGCATCAGCTTGATATGAAATTAGTTGATGTTGAATATACATTTGATCGAAACAAGGTCATCTTTTACTTTACAGCTGATGGAAGAGTAGATTTCCGTGAGCTGGTAAAAGACTTAGCAGCAATATTTCGGACCAGGATTGAATTACGTCAAATAGGTGTCCGTGATGAGGCCAAAATGCTCGGTGGGATCGGTCCATGTGGAAGAATGCTATGCTGTTCTACTTTTTTAGGTGATTTCGATCCGGTATCCATTAAAATGGCGAAGGACCAAAATCTATCACTAAATCCAACAAAGATATCTGGGTTATGCGGCAGACTTATGTGCTGTTTAAAATATGAAAATGATGAATATGAATCCGCTAAAGAAGCTCTGCCTGATTTAGGGGAGATGATTGATACACCACAAGGTAAAGGAAAAGTGGTAGGATTAAATATATTAGAGCGGGTACTTCAGGTTGAACTAAAGGAACAAGAACGGGTTCTGGAGTATACTTTGGATGAAATCATTAAAGAAGGTGCCTTTTCTATACAATCCACAGATTAATGAGGTGGAAGCCGTGGATAAGAAGGAAATATTTGAATCAGTTAGTAATATGGAAACACAAATTGGCCATCTTTACCAACAGCTGGGAGAATTAAAGCAGCACTTAGCTGAAATACTAGAAGAGAATCATTATTTAAAGCTTGAAAATGAGCATCTAAGGCGCCGTTTAGATGTAACCACCGAAGCAGAAAAGAAAGAATCGGAGAATAAAAAAGGCAGTCAGTCTGACGTGCTATCTCCCGGAGGCAAGCTTTTTGATGTTGGAGAAGGATATGATAACCTCGCCCGTCTTTATCAAGAAGGGTTTCATATTTGTAACCTTCACTTTGGAAGTTTGCGGAAGGATGGAGATTGTTTATTCTGTCTTTCATTTCTTAATAAGAAATAACCTAAAGAGGCTGACCATATCAGCCTCTATTTTCATACATATTTAGATAGGATGGATCCCTGTGGTGAACTTAAAAGACGATGAGCGGCTTGATTATTTATTAGCGGAAAATTTACGGATCATTCAAAGCCCATCTGTTTTTGCTTTTTCACTCGATGCCGTCTTGCTGGCCCGATTTGTTTATGTCCCTATTCAAAAGGGTAATTTACTTGATCTTTGCAGCGGAAATGGGGTTATTCCCTTATTTCTCAGTGCTCGAACAAAAGGCAATATAGCAGGTGTAGAAATACAAGAACGTTTAGCAGATATGGCAATAAGAAGTATTGACTATAATGGACTTTCAAACCGATTAACCATGATTCATGGTGATCTTAAAGACATGCCGAAACAACTTGGGTTCGGTACTTTTGATGTGGTTACCTGTAATCCTCCTTATTTTACAACCCCGTCAAAGGCTGAAGTCAATCCAAATGAGTATTTGGCAATTGCACGGCATGAGATTTACTGTACATTAGAAGATTGTTTAAAAGCCTCCAGTCAATTAGTTCGACAGGGCGGAAAGGTAGCCTTTGTTCACCGTCCAGGCAGGCTTATTGATATGATTACGTTAATGAGAAAATATAGGCTTGAGCCAAAAAGAATTCAATTTGTTTATCCTAAGCAAGGGCAGGAGGCCAATACGCTTTTAGTCGAGGCTATTAAGGATGGCAGCCCTGATTTGAAGATTTTGCCGCCCCTGGTGGTTTATAATGAAGCGGGTGAATACACACCTGAAATAAGAGGGATTTTATATGGAGAGTAGCAGCCCTCATTACTTTTACGTTCTTACCTGCAGCGATGGCAGTCTGTACGGCGGCTATACAAATAATCTTGATCGAAGAATTAAGATGCATAATGAAGGTAAAGGAGCCAAATATACACGAGGCAGAGGACCTGTCCAATTGACCTATTTTCAAGAGTTTGAGGATAAAAGTGATGCATTAAAGGCTGAGTATCAGTTTAAACAATTATCCAGGAAGAAAAAGCTGGAGTTTTTAATAAGGAACGGTGATGATGATGTGGCAGCAGAAAAGCTTCGAGAACGAGGCGAATAAAGGAATTCTTTATCTAGTTCCTACACCGATTGGAAACTTGGAGGATATGAGTTTTCGTGCTATCAGAATTTTAAAGGAAGCAGACCTAATTGCTGCTGAAGATACAAGAAATACACGAAAGTTATGTAATTACTTTGAAATAGAGACGCCAGTAGTTAGTTATCATGAGCACAATAAAGAATCGAGCGGAGAGAAGCTGATCCAAAAAATCCTGCAGGGATTAAAAGTAGCTCTCGTTAGTGATGCTGGAATGCCTGCCATTTCGGACCCAGGATATGAATTGGTTACAGCTGCTATTAGTGAACATGTGACAGTAGTACCCTTACCGGGAGCTAATGCAGCACTTACATCCCTGATTGCTTCGGGGATTTCCTGCCAGCCCTTTTATTTTTACGGATTTTTAAATCGGAACAAGAAAGATAAGCGGATCGAATTAGAAAGCCTGAAGAAGCAAATAGCCACATTAATCTTTTATGAATCACCACATCGCCTAAAAGAAACACTAGCGATCATGCTCGATGTTCTTGGAAATAGGAATATTGCCATTTGCAGGGAGTTAACGAAGAAATACGAAGAGTTTATTCGTGGAACGCTCGAAGAGGTCATAGCTTGGTCGGAAAAGGATGAAATCCGTGGTGAATTTTGTATCATTGTGGAGGGAACCGATCTACAACCGGAAGAAGAAACAAGCTGGTGGGAACCTTTATCGCTTGAAGAACACGTAAATCATTACATAGCCACAGGCAGTATGTCTTCCAAAGAAGCGATTAAACAAACTGCAAAGGATCGTGGATTAAGCAAACGAGAAGTTTATCAGGCTTATCATATAACTGAAGAATAAAAAAAATCCAGCCATTTTAGGCTGGATTTTTTTATTTTGCTAATTGAAAGTTTTTTTGAATTTCTTCTATTAATAATTCCGCACCTTCACGGCTTAAAATTAATTTTCCACCAGCAAGTGTCATGTTATCATCAGACACTTCACCAGTTACTTGGCAAGTCATATTTGGCTTGTATTTTTTCAAGATAATGCGCTCGTCATCCACATAAATTTCAAGTGCATCCTTTTCAGCAATTCCAAGTGTACGTCTTAATTCAATCGGAATCACGACACGACCTAATTCATCAACTTTACGAACAATACCTGTAGATTTCATTTAAAAAACTCCTCTCGTATATACCCTATCTGTATCTATTTATTCGCCATAATTCGACAAATTTCTTATGAATTAATAATACCAGTAGTTCCCATATCCGTCAATTATTTTATGTTAAAAATAAAGTGATAATTTTTTCCAATTGAATATGTCTTATTTATCAAGGTGTTACTAGAGTTCTCTATCCTAATATAGGTTTATAATACTATTGTAATGAAAATATTTTATTATGAACCTATGTGTTATTATTCGACAAAGTTCTACAAAATCCCTCTCGTTCATATGGTTCGTAGGTCTATATACCTTTATGGGTGTATAAGGAAGAAATTTTAAAAAAATGGAAGTCTATAATGAGGCTTTCTTGCACAAATGTTTATTTTTCGGTATATTTTGATGATAGAAGCCGAAAAAAGAGGCAATAATGGATTAATAGGATTTGTGATTTTTTAGGAGGAAAATGATGGTGGAAAAATTAAAAACATTTTATCTAACGACACCGATTTACTATCCAAGTGGAAATTTACATATTGGCCATGCATACACCACGGTGGCTGGTGATGCGATGGCCCGTTATAAACGGATGCGCGGGTTTGATGTTATGTACTTAACAGGTACTGATGAGCACGGACAAAAAATTCAACGAAAAGCAGAAGAGACAGGAATTACACCGCAGCAGTATGTGGATGGGATTGTTAGCGGAATCAAAGAACTATGGGATAAACTTGATATTTCTTATGATGATTTTATCCGTACAACGGAAGATCGGCATAAACAAGTTGTCGAAAAAATCTTTGCCAGACTCCTAGAACAGGGAGATATATACCTTGATCAATACGAAGGCTGGTATTGTACTCCTTGTGAGTCATTTTTTACGGACCGCCAATTAGTTGACGGAAAATGCCCTGATTGCGGCCGCCCTGTTGAAAAGGTAAAAGAAGAATCATACTTTTTTAGAATGAGTAACTATGTTGACAGACTTCTTAAGTATTATGAGGAAAACCCTGGATTCATTCAACCGGAATCACGGAAGAATGAAATGATTAATAACTTTATCAAACCAGGTTTGGAAGATTTAGCTGTTTCTAGAACAACGTTTGATTGGGGCATTAAGGTTCCAGGAGATCCTAAACATGTGATTTATGTTTGGATTGATGCCTTATCTAACTATATTACTGCATTAGGTTATAGTACGGAGAATGATGAGAAGTATCAGAAATATTGGCCTGCTGATGTTCATCTAGTTGGAAAAGAAATTGTCCGCTTCCACACCATTTATTGGCCTATCATGTTAATGGCTTTGGATTTGCCGCTTCCTAAAAAGGTATTTGCCCATGGCTGGCTTTTGATGAAGGATGGAAAAATGTCCAAATCTAAAGGCAATGTCGTCGACCCGGTTACCTTGATTGATCGGTATGGTCTAGATGCGCTTCGCTATTATTTATTAAGAGAGGTTCCATTTGGCGCTGATGGTGTCTTTACACCAGAAGGATTTGTCGAAAGAATTAACTTTGACTTAGCAAATGACCTTGGTAATCTGTTAAACCGCACCGTTGCCATGATAGAAAAATATTTTGCTGGAGTTATTCCGGATTATACTGGTTCTGTAAGTGAATATGATGACTCGTTGCTGCAGGTTAATCGTGAAACAGTAGAAAAATACGAGGAAGCAATGGAGAAAATGGAGTTCTCCGTAGCATTAACATCCATTTGGCAGTTAGTGAGCCGAACTAATAAATATATTGATGAAACACAGCCGTGGACATTGGCAAAGGATGAGAACCGGAAAGGGGAACTTGCCAGTGTGATGGTCCACTTGGCGGAGTCATTACGGCGTACGGCAATCCTGTTACAACCGTTTTTAACTCGTACACCGCAAGGGATGTTTAAACAGTTAGGCATACATGATGACGGGTTGAAAGCATGGGAGAGTCTCGAAAAATTTGGCCAGATTCCAAGTGGAACAAAGGTTGAGAAGGATACCCCACTATTCCCTCGACTTGAGATTGCTGACGAAGTGGAATTCATCAAAACAAAAATGCAAGGTTCCACACCGGTTGTGGAAGAAAAGAAGGAAGAAAAGCCAGAGGAGCTTCCTGAAATCTCCATTGATGATTTTATGAAGATTGATCTGCGTGTAGCGGAAGTGACGCAAGCCGAACCAATCAAAAAGGCAGATAAACTTCTTAAGCTGCAGCTTGACCTTGGCTATGAACAGCGTCAAGTTGTTTCAGGGATTGCCCAATATTATAAACCAGAAGAATTGGTCGGCCGCAAGGTAATTTGTATCACAAATTTAAAGCCGGTTAAATTACGTGGAGAGCTATCACAAGGAATGATTTTAGCTGGATCTAAGGATGGCCAGCTGTCTTTAGCAACCGTGGATCAAACTTTGCCAAACGGTTCAAAGGTGAAATAAAGATAAAAGAAAAGGCGCCTGAATTAAGGCGTTTTTTCTTTAGGACCAGGGCGCTTCCGCTTTGAAATATGTCTAGCTCCAGCGCCCTAGCGGCTAGTGTCCTTCGCTCTCCGCCCTACGATAAGTAAACATCGGATCGCTAACGCTCTCCGTGTTTCCTTTATCGTGTTTAACGGGCAGTAGATTCTCAACTGCCCGTAAGAACCCGATCGGTTCAACTAACAATCAGCGAGAAAAACGTTCGCTGATTGAAGTTTTACCTTATCTCAGTCGAAGCGCTCCAGTCCATACGCCGCTAAACAGGCGCTTCAGCTTTTCAATGTTTCACGTGTAACAATTTTCGGGATATTTCTACTTTTTATGCCATTCATCATGGATTTTAGCAAAAAAGGGTAGTTTACCTTTTAAGAGTGAAAATGATAGATATTCATGCTAGAACGTTTGAAAAAAATGTAAAAGGAGCTTTATTATGCTATTTGATACACATGCACATTTAAATGACGAACAATTTAATGAAGACTTAGAGGACGTAATTGCAAGGGCGCAATCTGAGGGAGTTGCCAATATGGTCATTGTTGGCTTTGATCGCCCAACCATTCAGCGGGCCATGGAGTTAACCGAAAAATATGAGTTTATGTATGCTTGTGTTGGCTGGCATCCTGTTGATGCAATTGATATGACGGATGAAGATTTAAAGTGGATAGAGGAGTTGGCTGCCCACCCAAAGGTTGTCGCAATTGGGGAAATGGGTTTGGATTATCATTGGGACAAGTCACCAAAAGATATTCAAAAGGAAGTTTTTCGCAAACAAATTCGTCTGGCCAAAAGAGTAAAGCTTCCCATTGTCATTCATAATCGTGAGGCAACAGCCGATATTGTGGAAATTCTAAAGGAAGAACAAGCAGAGGAAGTAGGGGGGATTATGCACTGCTTCAGCGGCAGCCCGGAGGTGGCCAAAGAATGTGTGAAAATGAATTTTTATATTTCTCTTGGCGGTCCAGTAACCTTCAAAAATGCAAAAAAGCCAAAAGAGGTTGCAGCCGAAATACCTTTAGACAAGTTGTTAATTGAAACAGATTGTCCGTATTTGGCCCCCCATCCATTCCGTGGAAAAAGAAACGAGCCAAGTTATGTAAAGCTGGTTGCTAAAGAAATTGCCGAATTAAAAGGATTGACCTTTGAAGAAGTAGCGGAAGCAACGACACGAAATGCTAAAAAATGTTTCGCCATAAAATGATAAGAGAATTTGTCGAAAGGTCTAGAAGCTTGTCCTAATTTTTTCTGATAACAAAAAGTTCTACATGTCTCCTTTTCAACATAGGATAACCGTGTCGATAAGTTTTTCTTTGCAAAATTTCCAATAATGTGCATAATTAGAAATACATTTGCAGGAAATGTAAGGATTGACAGCCGACAGCAAGGTATTCTATATTCTCTCCGAGAAAAGGAGGCGTTTTTCATCGTATTCAAAAACATGAAAAACCTGTTTTCCGAGTCTTTGAGTGGGAGGAATTTGATCATTGCTTTTGCTAGTTTCCTAGTTTTGCTGACAGCTCTTGGGATTCTCTTTTTTGAGGGTTCAAAGCACACTGTAGCAATAACGCTTAATGGCAAGCCTGAGATCGTCAAAACACATGCAGATACCATCAAAGAATTACTAGATGAACTGGATGTGCCCCTTCGCTCACAAGACTACCTGTATCCAAAGGCAAATAAAAAGGTAAATGAAAACCTTAATGTCGTTTGGAAGCAGGCGAACATGGTTCACATTGTCAAAGACAACGAGAAGAAAACGATCTGGACTACAGCCAGTACGGTGGCTGAATTTCTAAAAGAACAGAACATTGTTTTAAAAGAACAAGACCAAATTTCACCTAAACCACAGGCGGCAATAAGAGATAAGATGAATATTAAGCTAAATATTGCTTATCATCTTACATTTTTGGATGGCGGGAAGGAAAAACAAGTTTGGACCACTTCGGCTACGGTCGCTGACTTTTTAACACAACAGGGCATCAAACTAAATGAATTAGACCGAGTTGAACCGTCATTAACAGAAACCATAGCAGAGAATGGTGTTGTTAACGTCATTCGCGTAGAAAAAGTCACCGATGTAGTGGAAGAACCCGTACAGTTTGCCGTGGTAACAAAAAAAGATGATAGTTTGGAAAAAGGGCAAGAAAAAGTCATTTCTCCTGGTAAACATGGGCGTGTAGCTAAACAATACGAAGTCGTATTAGAAAATGGCAAGGAAGTATCCAGGAAGTTAATGACTGAGCAGAACATACTTACGAAAAAGGATAAAGTTGTGGCTGTCGGAACGAAGGATTTAGCCCTGCAAGTTTCACGTGGTGCAGAGGAAACAGGAAAAGAGTTTTACGTAACGGCTACTGCCTACACTGCTTATTGTAATGGTTGTTCAGGAAGAACAGCAACCGGTCTGAATCTCCGTGCAAATCCAAACATGAAGGTGATTGCGGTCGATCCGAGAGTCATTCCGCTTGGCACCAAAGTGTACGTGGAAGGTTACGGATACGCTGTGGCAGCTGATACAGGTGGAGCCATTAAAGGGAACATTATTGATTTATTAATGCCTTCCAAGGCAGAAGCCTACCGCTGGGGACGTAAGAAGGTTAAAATAAAGATTTTGCAATAATGTTCGCAAATGCAGGGGATGATTCCTCTGCATTTTGCTTTTTTGTTGATTTTCTTTATACTTACTACGATACATACAATTTTTTTGGGGCAATTAGAGCACCTTTTCTTACTTTTATTGTATGAGTGGGTTTACTAATATAGACGATGGACATTACAAAAATGTTTCAAGTTTTTTTCAATTTCATGGATTATATTACGGAGGATATGGCTGATAACATGAAGATTAAAGAAATTATTGTGGTTGAGGGAAAAGATGACACAACAGCCATTAAGCGGGCAGTTGATGCCGACACGATTGAAACAAATGGATCTGCAGTCAATCAAATGACGATTGAAAAAGTCAAGCGTGCTCATGAAACACGGGGTGTCATTATTTTTACAGACCCGGATTTTCCTGGTGAAAAGATTAGAAAGACCATTGCAGCGGAGGTACCAGGCTGCAAACACGCTTTTCTGACTAAGGAAGCTGCTATCGCCAGAAATGGTAAAGGGCTTGGTGTAGAGCATGCCAGCCCAGAGGCTATCAGAGAGGCACTAAAAGATGCGCAAACCATGTCCGAGGTAATCTTAGAAGAAATCACCCAAGAGGACTTGCTGATGGCTGGTCTCATTGGGGGTACGGGTGCTAAAGAACGCAGGATGTACCTCGGTAAATTATTAAAAATCGGTTATACAAATGGAAAACAACTGCATAAACGCTTAATGATGTTTCAAATCAGCAAAGAAGAATTTGCAAAAGCGTTAAGTGTTGTACGTCAGGAGGAACAACATGGATAAAGATATTGCCACCCCTGTAAGAACGAGGGCTATTCTAGAAAAATATGGTTTTTCTTTTAAGAAAAGCCTCGGTCAAAACTTTTTAATTGATACAAATATATTAAAAAAAATCGTTAGCTTTGCCAATTTGACTGAAAGTTCAGGGGCGATTGAAATTGGCCCGGGAATTGGCGCTCTTACCGAGCAGCTGGCTCGAACGAGTAAAAAAGTGGTTGCCTTTGAAATTGACCAAAGATTATTACCCATTTTGAATGAAACATTGTCGCCCTATGAAAATGTGAGGGTCATCCATAAGGATGTATTAGAGGCAGACGTTCAGCAGGTGATGGACGAAGAATTTGAAGATTTGAATGATATTATGGTCGTAGCCAATCTACCTTATTACGTAACCACCCCAATCATTATGAAACTGCTTGAGGAGAAATTGCCCATCCGCGGGATTGTTTGTATGTTACAAAAAGAAGTAGCCGATCGTATTTCAGCCAAGCCCGGTACGAAGGATTATGGGTCACTTTCAATTGCTGTTCAATACTATACCGAAGCAGAAACTGTTATGATTGTTCCTAAAACCGTTTTTGTGCCGCAGCCTAATGTCGACTCTGCGGTGATTAGATTGACAAAACGGGACCGACCTGCTGTTTCAGTAAGGGATGAAGGCTTCTTTTTTCAGGTGACAAAATCGTGCTTTGCACAACGAAGAAAAACAATCTTAAATAACCTAACCAGTCAGCTTCCGGACGGGAAACAAAAGAAGGAGTCCATTCTCACCGCCCTATCGAATAGTGGGGTTGACCCTGCCCGCAGGGGAGAAACACTATCTTTGGAGGAATTTGGCCGCTTAAGTGATGAACTATATCCTCATTTCCGTTAGAACTTTTGCTGTCCTCCTTTTTGTTTGGTTCATGAGGACAAGAAGGAAAGAAAAGACCCTCGTCAGTCCGCATGAGAGGTTCATGAGGACAAAAAGCGAAAAACAAGAGCCCAATCTGTCCTCATGGTCTATCCATGAGGGCTCTTTATCGTTTCTTAAATATACTTCTATCGACCCATATTTAATAAATTTTTCACAAGGACAAATTCACCCGCATAGCCTATGAGAGAACTCATACTTAAAGGCCGTGGCTGGTCTTATTGGAGTGACAGCAGTGGAAATAAATATAAATAATATTGTTGGGAGAAAATCATATAACTGTGATCTGCTATTTCGCGTAATCGATATACGCACGATCAATCATCAAAAAGTAGCGATTCTATATGGTGAAGATTTACGACTAATCGCTGATGCCCCATACACGGATTTGATTGTCATCAATCAAGACCAACGAATGAAGCTTCGCCAAGAGTATCGGACGCTTGAGGAACAGTCGTTAAGGCTATTTTCACAGGATGTGGATTTGATAAAACACCGTCAGGAGTATGAGGCAACAGGTGGATATATAAAACCGAATAACTATTTTCAAATGCCCGGCAAGGTGCTCCATCTGGATGGCGATCCTATCTATTTAAAAAAATGCATGAGTTTATATGAAAAAATCGGTATTCCTGTGCTAGGTATCCATTGCAATGAGAAAGAAATGGCAAATAGAATTGGTGAATTAATTGATATGTACCGTCCTGATATCCTTGTTGTAACAGGCCATGATGCCTATTCAAAGGCAAAAGGGAAGATAACGGACATTAATGCCTATCGTCATTCAAAACACTTTGTCCAAACGGTCAGAGAGGCCCGCAAGAAGATTCCTCATCTAGATCAGCTGGTGATTTTTGCAGGAGCCTGTCAATCCCATTTTGAATCACTCATTCACGCCGGTGCAAATTTCGCAAGTTCTCCATCTAGAATTAACATACATGCTCTTGATCCTGTGTATATTGTGGCTAAAATAAGCTTTACCCCTTTTATGGAGCGAATCAATGTCTGGGATGTCATCCGAAATACATTAACCGGTGATAAGGGTCTTGGAGGGATTGAAACAAGAGGGGTCCTGCGTACAGGCATGCCATATCGGCCCATCCAGGAGGATGAAGAATAAACCTATTAGAATTGTGGAGCCATTGGACATTTTCCATCAAAAAGCTCCCTTTTTCTCTAATGGGTCTATTTTTTTACACAGTATACATAATACACAGCCATCAGGTAACCATAATAAATGTTGAAAAATAGTGGAAAAAGTAGAATAAAAAATATTGACAATCATTTTGTCGGACTGATATAATTTATATTTTTGTTTGACAGAAATATGTCAGTGTGTTATACTTTACACAGTGAGGTGGACCGAATGCCAAAAACCTTAGCCGATATCAAAAAGGCTCTTGACACAAATTTGGGAAAAAGATTATTGCTTAAAGCCAATGGAGGACGAAGGAAAACAATCGAACGTTCTGGAGTTTTAGCTGAAACTTACCCATCTGTTTTTGTTATTGAACTAGATCAAGACGAAAATTCATTCGAACGTGTTTCTTACAGTTACGCAGATGTATTAACAGAAACAGTTCAAATCACTTTCTATGATGATGCAGCAGGACATGTAGCGCTAAGCTAGTATATAAGCAATGGGTGGCAGTAAACAAATTTGTTTACTGCTTTTTGCTGTTTAAAAACTTTAATGAAAAACCTCTTTCTTATCAATACTACTAATGCTGTGGCAAGAAAGGGGTTGTTTAGATGGGCAGAAGAAGAGGGATCATGTCTGAACACTTTAAAGAAGAGTTAGCAAAAGAACTTGGTTTTTATGATGTCGTCCAAAAAGAAGGATGGGGCGGCATACGGGCAAGAGATGCAGGGAATATGGTAAAGCGTGCCGTCGAACTTGCACAGGAACAACTGGCCAACCAAGGTCCGCGTTCTTAAAGATGTCCAGCTCCAGCGACCTAGCGGCTAGTGTCCTTCGCGCTCCGCCCTACGATAAGTCAACATCGAATCGCCTCCGGCTCTTCGTGTTTCCTTTATCGCGTTTAACGGGCAGTAGATTCTCAACTGCCCGTAAGAACCCGATTGGTTCAACTAACAATCAGCGAAAAAAACATTCGCTGATTGAAGTTTCACCTTATCTCAGTTGGAGCGCTCCAGGCCATACGCCGCTGACCAGGCCGCTTGCGCTTTTCTATATTCCGCAATACGTTTAAGCAAAGCTCGCCACAGCAGGGCCAGTGCCGGGATCCAAAAGGACCTCCGTCACTGGCCCTTTTTTGATATTATTATCCTTTTTTCGACGAAATTTAGTAAAAAATAATATTTTTTAAGACTATATCTCATAACTAAGGTCTTACATTTATCGTTTTGTGGTAAAATAGGACAAAATGTGGAATTTGGAAAAGGAATGCGGAGGCACCCCCCTAGGTGCATGAGCGGGATTAATGTAAAGTAGGTGACGTAGTGAAGCTTTTAGTCAAAGCACCGGCTAAAATAAATTTAGCATTGGATGTTTTACATAAACGCCCGGATGGCTATCATGAGGTGGAAATGATCATGACGACCATTGATTTAGCTGACCGGGTGGAATTAACCTTATTAGAACAAGGGTCAATACATATTCATTCCCATAATCGATATGTTCCTGATGACCAGCGTAATTTAGCGTATCAAGCTGCCCAGCTGTTAAAGAATCGCTTTAATGTAAAGAAGGGCGTATTGATTTCGATTGAAAAAACAATACCAGTGGCTGCAGGGTTAGCAGGGGGCAGCAGTGATGCCGCTGCCACGTTAAGAGGCTTAAACCGGCTTTGGGAACTGGGATTAAGTTTGGATGAATTGGCTGTACTTGGCAGTGAAATTGGTTCGGATGTTTCATTTTGTGTATATGGGGGCACAGCATTGGCAACGGGAAGAGGAGAAGTGATAACGGAACTCCCGCCGCCTCCCACTTGTTGGGTCATTCTTGCAAAGCCCTTTATTGGGGTTTCAACCGCTGAAGTATATCGGCGCTTAGATCTGAATGGAACCAATCATCCACAAATTGGCACCATGATTGAATCCATTCATCAGCACGACTATTTAAAGTTATGTAATCATGTGGGGAATGTTCTTGAAGATGTTACCTTACCTCTTCATCCGGAGGTTGCACAAATTAAGGAACAAATGAAGCGCTTTGGTGCAGATGCTGTATTGATGAGCGGCAGCGGGCCGACGGTATTTGGAATGGTCCAGCACGATTCAAGGATGCATCGCATCTATAACGGTCTAAGAGGATTTTGTGATCAAGTATTTGCCGTCCGAATGCTGGGAGAACGACACTCTCTTGATTAAAGGCGTACAATAGTGATATTCTTTAAATAGAATATTCGGTTTTGGGGGTTAATTATGAAATTTCGCCGCAGTGAACGCTTAATTGATATGACGAATTACTTGCTAGACCATCCTCGTCAGCTTGTCCCACTTACTTTTTTTGCAGAACGGTATTCCTCGGCAAAATCATCGATTAGCGAAGATTTGGCAATCATCAAGGAGACTTTTGAACAACGAGGGATTGGTACCTTGCAATCAGTTCCAGGGGCTGCAGGCGGTGTGAAATTTTTTATTAAAATTAGCAAGGAAAAAGCAGAACCATTTATAAATGAACTATGCCAGTTAATTGGAAGTCCTGAACGTTTATTACCGGGAGGATATCTCTATTTAACGGATATTTTAGGTGACCCGCAAATTGTTCAAAAAGCTGGCCGGATTATTGCCTCTGCCTATGTGGACTCAAAGATTGATGTGGTAATGACAGTCGCTACCAAGGGAATCCCCCTTGCTTATGCGGTCGCAAGTCAGTTAAATGTCCCTGTGGTCATTGTCCGCAGAGACAGCCGCGTAACGGAGGGACCGACGGTAAGCATAAATTATGTATCGGGATCAGCGAAAAGGATCCAAACCATGGTATTGTCAAAAAGAAGTATGAAGCAGAATTCCCGTGTCCTGATCGTTGACGATTTTATGAAGGCTGGCGGAACGGTTATGGGAATGATCAGCATGCTGGAGGAATTTAATTCCCATTTGGCAGGAATTGCTGTTTTAGTGGAGTCAGAGAAAATACAAGAACGGTTAGTGGATGAATATTTATCGCTTGTGCAATTATCTGATGTTGATGTAAAAGAAAAAAAGATCAGTGTACAAGCTGGTAACTATTTTACAATATGGAGGGATTAAGATGAAAGTAGTGCAAACTAATCAAGCGCCAGCTGCAATCGGGCCATATTCCCAAGGGATTGTTGTCAATAATTTGTTCTATAGTTCAGGACAAATACCTTTAACAGCCGAAGGAACCATGGTAACAGGTGACATTAGAGAACAAACCCACCAGGTATTCAAAAACTTACAGGCTGTCTTAGCGGAAGCAGGAGCGTCACTTGAAACGGTCGTTAAAGCAACTGTTTTTATTAAAAATATGGATGAATTTGCTGCTGTGAATGAAGTGTACGGTGAATATTTCTCCACACATAAACCAGCTCGGTCTTGTGTAGAGGTTGCCCGTTTGCCAAAAGATGCCTTAGTCGAAATTGAAGTCGTCGCGCTCGTGAAATAATTCGAGCGCTTTTTTTATATAAATTTGCATTAGAAAATAAGGAATTTTACAAAAGTTCACTATTTTGCCCTAATTTTTCAAAAAAATTTTAAAATTTTAGAAGGATTATAGGATTTATTGTTGAATTACTTAACTAGCATTTTATATAACAAAAAAGGGTGTGAGCACATGGAAGTAACTGACGTAAGATTACGCCGGGTTAATACGGACGGTCGAATGAGAGCGATTGCATCAATCACATTGGATAATGAATTTGTTGTCCATGACATTCGTGTTATTGACGGAAATAACGGTTTATTTGTAGCTATGCCAAGTAAACGTACTCCAGACGGAGAATTTCGTGACATTGCGCATCCAATCAATTCGGGTACACGCGGTAAAATCCAAGAAGCTGTTTTGGCGGAGTATCACCGTTTAGGTGAATTGGAAGTAGAATTTGAAGAAGCTGGAGCTTCCTAAGGATTTTTACAACTAGGGCCTTTCTTCATAGTAAGGCTCTTTTTATTGTGTTTACCCAGTATTCCTCAATCCCAAACCCCTTAATCCTCATTATTTTCCCCTTTTTTTAATTAACTCAATATAGCGAAAATAGCCATTTATTCAACATTCCTTGAAAACCGCGCCCATTTACGTTAATATTTTTAATGGATAAAAAGGTAAATTGGAGGACTTAACATGTCTAATCGATATGCTGTGATTTTGGCCGCAGGACAAGGAACACGGATGAAATCTAAGCTATATAAAGTATTACACCCGGTTTGTGGAAAGCCTATGGTTCAACATGTTGTGGATCAAATAACACAATTAAATGTGAAAGAAATGGTTACCATTATTGGTCATGGTGCTGAAATGGTTCAGGCACAATTGGGTGACAAGAGCCATTATGCCTTACAGGAAGAGCAGCTTGGGACAGCCCATGCGGTTATGCAGGCTGACAGCATGCTGGATGGAAAAGAGGGCGTAACCATTGTGGTATGCGGTGATACTCCTTTAATTAAGGCTGAAACAATGGAGGCTTTGTTTAAACACCATGAAGAATTGGGGGCAAAAGCTACCGTTCTTACAGCGAGAATAGATGATCCAACAGGATACGGCCGCATCATTCGCAATGAAGATGGGCTTGTTGAAAAAATTGTTGAACATAAAGATGCCTCTGATGCAGAACGTAAAATTAATGAGATTAATACAGGTACGTATTGTTTTGATAACCGGGCATTATTTGAAGCATTAAGAAATGTTTCTAATGAGAATGTTCAAGGGGAATACTACTTACCAGACGTTATCGAAATTATGAAAAACCAAGGTGAAGTTGTTACAGCTTATCAAACAAGTGACTTGGAGGAAACCCTGGGTGTCAATGACCGTGTTGCGCTAGCGGAAGCAGAACGAATCATGCGGGCCCGCATAAATATTGCTCATATGCGTAACGGGGTTACGATTATTGATCCTGCGAACACGTATATTGAATCAAATGTAGAAATTGGCCAAGATACGGTTATTTACCCAGGAACGATTCTTAAAGGAAAAACGATTGTTGGTACGGAATGTCTAATTGGACCACATACAGAAGTTGATGATTGCGAAATTGGCAATGAAACAGTGATTCGTCAATCCTATGCACATAAGAGCAAAATTGGGAATCATGTTAATATCGGCCCATTTGCCCATATTCGTCCTGAATCCACTATTTATGATGAGGTCAAGATTGGTAACTTTGTTGAAATCAAGAAGGCTGTTTTTGGCAAAGGCAGTAAAGCATCTCATCTTAGCTATATTGGTGACGCTGAAGTCGGCAGTGATGTAAACATCGGCTGTGGCTCTATTACTGTGAATTATGATGGTAAAAATAAATTCTTAACTAAAATTGAAGATGGAGTCTTTATTGGCTGCAATTCCAATTTAGTTGCTCCTGTTACAATCGGTAAGGGTGCATATGTTGCTGCTGGTTCAACCATCACAAAAGATGTACCAGGTGAAGCGTTGTCGATTGCAAGAGCAAGGCAAGTGAATAAGGAAAATTACGTTCAGAAGCTTGATAGTAAGAAATAAGCAATCATAATTGGAGGGCAATCATGTCAAATCAATATTTAGATCCGAATTTAAAGGTGTTTAGTTTGAACTCAAATCTGCCGTTGGCAGAAGAGATTGCTAAAGTAATCGGAGTAGAACTAGGAAAATGTTCTGTTAATCAATTTAGTGACGGTGAAATTCAAATTAATATTGAAGAAAGTATCCGTGGCTGTGACGTTTATGTCATCCAATCGACAAGTTCACCAGTTAATGAAAACCTCATGGAATTATTAATCATGATTGATGCCTTAAAAAGAGCTTCTGCTAAAACAATTAACATTGTTATGCCGTATTACGGTTATGCTCGTCAGGATCGTAAAGCACGCGCTCGTGAACCAATTACGGCAAAATTAGTGGCAACCTTGCTTGAAACCGCTGGTGCAACCCGTGTGATTTGTCTTGATCTGCACGCACCGCAAATCCAAGGATTCTTTGATATTCCAACAGATCATTTAATGGGCGTACCTATTTTGGCAGAGTACTTTAAATCAAGAAAATTTGACGGTGATATTGTCATTGTGTCTCCAGACCATGGCGGTGTAACAAGAGCACGAAAATTAGCGGAACGAATGAAAGCTCCGATTGCCATTATTGATAAACGTCGTCCAAGACCAAATGTAGCGGAAGTCATGAATATCGTTGGTAATATCGAAGGAAAAGTTGCGATTTTAATCGATGACATTATTGATACAGCTGGTACAATTACACTAGCAGCTAATGCCTTAGTAGAAAACGGGGCGTTGGAAGTGTATGCTTGTTGTACACATCCTGTTTTATCGGGACCTGCGATTGAGCGAATTGAAAACTCGAAAATTAAAGAATTAGTCGTGACAAACTCTATTTCTCTTCCAGAAGAGAAAAAGAGCGATAAAATTATTCACCTTTCTGTGGCACCGTTAATTGGAGAAGCTATTATCCGTGTCCACGAAGAACAATCTGTAAGTACATTATTTGATTAAAAGAAAAGACAGGCTGCGCACAGCGGCTCATTCTAAAGGCAGCATGCAATCTTACTTATTATGTAAAAGGTGATTAGACCTTCCTGTTTTAGGGTATTTTTATAAAGATAGTCTTAACTAAAATAGGAAGGTGACTAAACACATGAGCACTGTTTTACAAGCACAGGAACGTAAGGAACTTCGTCGTTCTGCCTTAAAGAACATTAGACAAAATGGAAATATCCCAGCTGTTATTTATGGCTCCAAGGTTGAAAGTACACCGGTGTCCGTAAGTTCAGCGGATTTAACCAAGACAATCCGTGCGGTTGGCAGGAACGGAATTATTTCTCTTGATGTAAATGGCAGCAAGCAAGATGTCATCTTATCGGATTACCAAGAGGATGCGTTTAAAAAGGCCATTCTCCATGTGGACTTTCTAGCTGTCGATAAATCCTCCAAGATCAATGTGGATGTGCGGCTGGTTTTAGTGGGCGATGCTATCGGAGTAAAAGATGGCGGTGTATTGCAACAGTCCGTTCACCAATTATCAATTACCTCTACCCCAGACAATATCCCACAGCAAATTGAAGTGGATATATCCAATCTGCAGGTAGGTGAGACGGTATTAGTAGGAGATATTCCAGAAGTCGGTGGGTTTACCATCAACCATGAAGACGAAGAAGTGGTGGCTTCGATTCTTCCGCCAAGACAGGAAGAAGAAATTAACGCTGGTGAGCAGCAAGATGGCGGCCATCCAGATCATGAAGAAGGAAGAGAAACCACTCCTGAATAAGAAAAGCGGAAGCACCCGTTTAGCGGCGTATGGACTGGAGCGCTTTGACTGAGATAAAGGAAACACGGAGAGCGTAAGCGATCCGATGTTGACTTATCGTAGGGAAAAGAGCGAAGGCCACTAGACGCTGGGTGCTGGAGCTGGACATAAAGAAAAGCGGAAGCGCCCGTTTAGCGGGGTACTTTAAGCTAGATAGTTAACGAAGAGTAAGAGTTGGACGTAACCTGGTTAAGGTTACGTCTTTTGATGCATATACAACAGAAATGATCCAATGGGAGATTAATGATGTTTCGGAAAATTTTTAAAAGGTTGGCTGAACCGAAAGAGGTGGGAACTCAAATGAAATGTATCGTTGGTTTAGGTAACCCTGGAAAACAATATGAGCAAACCAGACATAATATTGGTTTTGAAGTCATTGATACTTTATCCAATCATTTTTCCATCCCCCTTAATCAATCAAAGTTTAAGGGATTGTATGGAATTGGTTTACATAATGGGGAAAAGGTGCTCCTTTTAAAACCACTTACCTATATGAATTTATCAGGCGAATCCATCAGAGCCGTGATGGATTACTATCAAATAGAAATAGAGGACTTCTTAGTTATTTATGATGACCTCGATTTGCCCGTTGGAAAAATAAGACTCCGCCAAAAAGGGAGTCCGGGCGGTCATAATGGGATTAAGTCGACTGTTGCCCATTTGGGAACACAACAGTTTAACCGGATTCGGATTGGAATTGCCCGGCCGGAACCTGGGATGAGTGTCCCGGATTATGTACTAGGACGTTTTCGCCCTGAGGAAAGGCCATTTACTGAAGAAGCAGTCAAGAAGAGTGCCGAGGCATGTGAAGCATGGCTAAAGAAGCCTTTCCTGCAGGTAATGAATGATTATAATCAGTAATTGTTCATGATACATGTTATACTTTCATACAATAAATCAAAACGACAAATTAGATTCATATACAAGAATCGCTAGTTGAATAAGTTCCCCCTATCAGGTACATACTATGAATGAATCCTAGAATAGGGAGGGACAGGCGTGTCAATCCATTATCATTGTCGTCATTGCGGTACAAATCTTGGTTCTATAGAACAAACATCGATTCACTCCGAAACCCTTGGTCTGCATAAGTTAACAGATCAGGAAAGACAGGAAATGGTTTCGTATGACCCAACTGGAGATATTCATATTACAGCCATTTGTGAAGATTGCCAGGAAGCATTAGAACGGAACCCAGACTACCATCAATATGATTTTCTTATTCATTAACATATAGAGAGTGAATTTCTCTACAGCTTTGGAACCCTTCCAAAGCATTTTTCTATTTAGTATTTTCTACTAATAACATGATATAAATATTAAATATTAACATTAGTATATTGTTTAGGAGGGAGGAGAAACCTTGAATAGTTTAACGTCATTATTCCTGAAACAGGAAGATGTTCATTCCATTATTGATGGAGTGAAAGAAGGCTTAAGGGAACAGCTGATAGCCGGTTTATCCGGTTCATCGCGAACAGTTTTGACTGCGTCGATTTATCAACAGATGGACAGACCGATCATGCTGGTTACCCATAATCTATTACAAGCACAAAAACTCTATGATGATATTGTCAATCTATTAAGTGAAAAAGATGTTTTTCTTTTCCCAGCCAATGAGTTAATTGCAGCGGAACTAAGTATTGCCAGTCCAGAATTAAAGGCGCAAAGAATGGAGGCCTTAAATCACTGGAGTAAGGAAGCACGGGGAATATTAATTGTTCCTATTTCCGGTTTAAAGAAAATTATTCCCCCTAAATCACAATGGAGACACTATCAATTGTCGTTAAAGCTAGGGGAAGATATCGATATAGACAAGATGTTAACGACATTAGTTAAAATGGGTTATGCCCGAACAGAAATGGTTACGACACCAGGAGAATTTAGTGTAAGGGGAGGAATTATTGATATTTATCCGCTTACAGAGGCAGATCCACTTAGAATTGAATTGTTTGACACAGAAATTGACTCGATTCGTTATTTCTCACTGGATGACCAGCGCTCAAAAGAGAAAATCAAGGAAGTTCTAATTGGCCCAGCAACCGAAATACTGTTAGATGATGATAACCTCAGCCGAATAATTAGTAAGCTGGAGGAAGGATTAGCGAAGAGCTTAAGAAAGTTAAAAGATGATAAAGCTAAATTGCAGCTAAGCCAAAATATCAGCCATGAGCTGGAACAGTTAAAAAACGGGCAAAAGCCAGACCAAGTTTACAAATACCTTTCACTAGCCTATGACAAGCCTGCTAGTTTACTAGACTACCTACCAAGTAATGGACTTGTATTTATTGATGAAATAAGCAGGGTCCAAGAGATGAATGACTCTCTCATAAAAGAAGAGGCAGAATGGTATACAAGCTTACTGAGTGAAGGACAAATTATCCATGACCTACATATCTCTCATGACTTGGCGGCTATGCTGCAAAAAAAGGAATTTCCAATCCTATATATGTCCTTGTTTTTACGGCATGTAGCCAATACAAGCCCGCAAAATATTATTAATATCGCTTGTAAGCAAATGCAGAATTTCCATGGACAAATGCATTTACTAAAGGCGGAGATTGAACGATGGAAAAAAGGCAATTACTCAATCCTTTTTTTAGGACCTGATGAAGAGCGGGTAAAAAAGCTCGAACGGGTGCTAGAAGACTATGAAATCAACGCCGGCATTGTTAAGGGAGACTCGCAGCTCTTACCCGGTAAAGTCCAGATTATGCAAGGAAATCTCCATGCCGGATTTGAACTGTCTATTCAAAAAATAGCTGTCATCACGGAAGAAGAGTTATTTAATAAGCGGGTCAAAAAATCAACTAATAGACAAAAATTATCCAATGCAGAACGGATTAAAAGTTATTCGGAGCTTAAAATTGGCGATTATGTAGTCCACGTTAACCACGGGATTGGTAAATATTTAGGAATTGAAACATTAGTGATTAATGGCGTCCATAAAGATTACCTGCACATCCGCTATCAAGGAACAGATAAATTGTATGTCCCGGTGGAACAAATCGACTTAGTCCAGAAATATGTGGGCTCGGAGGGGAAAGAGCCGAAGGTTTATAAACTTGGCGGCAGCGATTGGAAGAAGGTCAAGAAGAAGGTTGAATCCTCCGTTCAGGATATTGCGGATGATTTAATCAAGTTATATGCCGAACGGGAAGCGGCTGTTGGCTACGCCTTTTCACCTGATGGCGATATGCAAAGAGAATTCGAAACATCGTTTGCCTATCAAGAAACAGAGGACCAGCTCCGGTCCATTTATGAAATTAAAAAGGATATGGAAAGACCTCGTCCAATGGACCGCCTTCTTTGCGGTGATGTGGGCTATGGGAAAACCGAGGTCGCGATTCGCGCTGCCTTCAAGGCGATAGCGGACGGAAAGCAGGTAGCCTTTCTAGTGCCAACCACCATTTTGGCGCAGCAGCATTTCGAGACATTACGAGAGCGTTTTCAGGATTATCCGATTAATATTGGTTTATTAAGCCGGTTCCGCTCGAAAAAGCAACAAACAGAAACGATTAAAGGCTTAAAAGCAGGCACAGTCGATATTGTGGTGGGAACCCACCGTTTGCTGTCAAAGGATATCATCTACCGTGATTTAGGCTTGTTAATCGTCGATGAAGAGCAGCGTTTTGGTGTGACGCATAAAGAAAAGATTAAGAAGCTGAAAACAAATGTGGACGTGTTAACACTCACGGCTACACCAATTCCGAGAACCCTTCATATGTCGATGCTCGGTGTCCGCGATTTATCGGTTATTGAAACACCACCTGAAAATCGGTTCCCTGTACAAACCTATGTCATGGAGTACAATGGAGCCTTGGTACGTGAAGCCATTGAGCGTGAGCTTGCCAGGGACGGACAAGTTTATTTCTTATATAACAGAGTGGAAGATATCGAGAGGAAGGCCGAGGAAATATCCATGCTGGTGCCTGATGCACGGGTTACGTTTGCCCATGGGCAGATGACGGAAAATGAATTAGAATCTGTCATGATCAGCTTCTTGGCTGGTGAATTTGATGTGCTTGTCAGCACAACCATTATTGAAACGGGTGTGGATATCCCGAATGTAAATACCTTAATCGTATTTGATGCAGACCGAATGGGACTTTCCCAACTTTATCAGCTTCGCGGCCGCGTGGGCAGGTCCAATCGCGTTGCCTATGCTTATTTTACTTATCGAAAAGATAAAGTACTGACAGAGGTTGCTGAAAAGCGGCTTCAAGCGATTAAAGAGTTTACGGAATTAGGTTCAGGGTTTAAGATTGCAATGCGGGATTTATCTATCCGCGGTGCAGGAAATTTATTAGGTGCCCAACAGCACGGCTTTATTGACTCTGTAGGATTTGATCTTTACTCGCAAATGCTCAAAGAAGCGATAGAAGAGCGAAAAGGAGATCTCGGAGGGGAAGTTAAAAAGACGGTAGAAATTGACCTTGAAATTGATGCTTATATTCCGGACAGCTATATTAAGGATGGACATCAAAAGATTGAGATGTATAAGCGGTTTAGAGGTGTGCAGGCACTTGAGGATATTGAAGAGCTGCAAACAGAGATGATCGACCGTTTCGGGGAATACCCAGATGAGGTGGATTACCTGTTCCAAATTGCGGAAATTAAGGTATATGCTCTGTTAAATGGCGTCGACCAAATTAAACAAAACAAACAGGAAGTCACCATTTTTGTCAATGAGCAAATGACTAACAGCATTGATGGAAGCAAGCTGTTCCATCTTGGCAATCAATTTGGACGAAACGTTTCTCCAGGTATGGAAGGATCACGATTAAAAATCGTCATTAAAACTAAAGAATATGATACAGGTGCTTGGCTCCATGTCGTTAGTGAAATGGTTAAAGGAATTCCAACGGCTAAAAGAGATCAAGGCAATCCTGTCAAATAATCATAACTTTGCAAGTCCGATTATTTCCCGATTTTTTAGAAAATATGTGACATATTTCCCATGTTGTGAAAAAATGAAATGTTTGTGAATAGAACTTTCCAGATGAAAGATACTAATTTCAAAGCTGGTGATGATTTACATCATTACCATGTTAGTAAAATCATCAGATGAAAGTGAGGCAACATTGGATGAAAGCAACTGGAATTGTTCGTCGAATCGATGATTTGGGTCGTGTTGTTATTCCTAAAGAAATACGCAGGACTTTGCGTATCCGAGAAGGGGACCCGTTAGAGATCTTTGTAGACCGAGACGGGGAAGTAATTTTAAAAAAATATTCACCAATCAGCGAGTTAAGCGATTTTGCCAAAGAATATGCAGAAGCCCTATTTGACAGCCTCGGTAACCCTGTATTAATTTGTGATAGAGATACGTATATTGCCCTTGCAGGCGGTTCTAAAAAAGATTATTTAAACAAGAATATTAGTGATTTAGTGGAGAAGACAATGGAGGAACGGAATTCTGTTCTTCAGACACAGCAGGGTGATATTGCTTTGGCTGACGGTAACGATGAGACGGTTTCTTCCTATACAATTGGGCCAATTATTGCAAATGGTGATCCAATTGGTGCTGTTATTATTTTCTCCCGAGAAGGAACACTGGGAGAAGTCGAACAAAAGGCAGTCGAAACAGCTGCAGGGTTCTTAGCAAGACAAATGGAATCGTAATAGAAAAGCGGAAGCGCCCTGGTCAGCGGCGTATGGCCTGGAGCGCTCCAACTGAGATAAGGTGAAACTTCAATCAGCGAACGTTTTTCTCGCTGATTGTTAGTTGAACCGATCGGGTTCTTACGGGCAGTTGAGAATCTACTGCCCGTTAAACGCGATAAAGGAAACACGAAGAGCGTTAGCGATTCGATGTTGACTTATCGTAGGGCGGAGAGCGAAGGACACTAGCCGTTAGGGCGCTGGAGCTGGACAATTCTCAAGGCTGAAAATTATACTTTCTTACTACACAAAAAAGACAGCTGAGGCTGTCTTTTTTTCGTAAAAGGAGGTATGGCGCCTTACATTTCATACTTTGTAAATGGTTTGAAACGTTTAGCGCGGTTTTGTATGCTATAATACCTTGGAGTTTACTTTAGTAGGTGAAGCAATGAAGTCAACAAGGCCCGTAAATCAATCAAAGGCGCTCTTTAGAGGGGCCTTTATTTTAACCATTGCGGCAATTGCAACAAAAATCTTAAGTGCCTTTTATCGCATTCCTTTTCAGAATATCGTGGGTGACATCGGTTTTTACATATATCAGCAAGTATATCCGTTTTACGGGATGGCGATCGTTTTGTCAACAACTGGCTTTCCTGTTGTGATTTCAAAGCTGTATGCGGAGCAGAAAGCAAAAGGCGATGAAGGAAATTCCCGTTTGCTGCTGTTCGTCTCGTTTCTTTTTCTACAAGCTTTTGGGATTGTTTGTTTCCTTATACTTTATCTAGGAGCAGAGGGAATTGCCGGCTGGATGAACGATCCCCATTTAGCGATTTTACTGAGGGTTGTCTCGATTGTTTTTTTGACATCTCCGATTGGGTCCTTATTGAGAGGTTACTATCAAGGCAATGGCGATATGGTGCCAACTGCCTTATCGCAAGTTGGTGAACAGACAGTACGGGTCGTAACTATTCTTTTCTTATCCTACCTGTTTATACGGCAGGGCTATTCTCTCTATCTGGTCGGTGGCGGAGCGATGTTTGGTTCCATTACAGGCAGTGTCATTTCTGGACTTATCTTGTTTATGTTTTTATGGATTCGTAAAGAATGGAAAGTAATCAGGCCATTAAGGGGAAGAGGTCAGAGGTACAGGTCAGACATCAGCGTAATTGTTAAGGCGCTCCTGTTCCAAGGGTTGATGATTTGTTTAAGTGGGATGCTGATGATTTTTATTCAATTAGCAGATGCCTTGAATCTATACTCCTTGCTTGTCGCAAATGGAATGAACGAGGATCTTGCTAAAAGTGTAAAAGGAATTTATGACAGGGGGCAACCGTTAATTCAACTAGGTACCGTTGCAGCAACATCTATGTCGCTAACCCTGGTGCCGTTGATAAGCCGGGCTCGCTTAGCGGCAAAACAGCAGGAAATACAGGAGAAAATTCAGTTGGCCATGAGAGTGAGTATCGTCATTGGAATTGGAGCCTCTGTGGGTCTTTGGGCTATAATCGAACCAACCAATACAATGCTGTTTGAAAATGATAAGGGTTCTGCCGTATTGGGCGTTCTTGGTTTTGTCATTTTCCTTACGTCGATGATCTCCACCATTATTGCGATGATGCAAGGTTTGGGAAGCCTGCTTTTCCCTGCGATTGCCGTAGTGGTCTCCTTTCCACTTAAATACAGTTTAAATCTTATTTTTATTCCATTGTGGGGAACCATGGGAGCGGCTGTTTCCTCTTTAATCACTTTAGGTCTTGTCTGTGGTTTCCTTTTAGTGAGATTTAAAAACATAATCGATGGTCCGCTCGTTTCTTCTGAATGGTGGAAACCCATCCTAACGGCCACAGCTGCCATGGTCATCGTATTAAGAATCTATATATATTTGACCAACTTTGTTGTAGATTTCTTTGAATTAGACCGAATGGGAGCTGCTTTGCAATCGTTGAGCGCTGTTACCCTAGGCGGGTTTCTCTTTTTATTGATTATTATCCGCGGTCGTTTGTTTCGTGAGGAAGAACTTGCCTTATTCCCACTGGGAAGTAAGCTAATCCATCTATTAGCACGAAAAGATAGGAGTTAATGATATGGTAAAAAAAATCGAAATTGTTGGATTGGGAGCTGGAGATTTAGAACAGCTGCCATTTGGGGTATATAAGAAATTACTTGCAGGAAGTGAAAACTTATTTTTACGAACAAAGGAACATCCTGTCGTCACGGAGTTAGAAAACGAAGGAATCACCTATAGATCCTTTGACGATGTGTATGAAAAACATGATCAGTTTGAAGCAGTTTATGAAGAAATTACCCAGAATTTATTGGAGAATGCCAAGAATAGCACGGTTGTTTATGCTGTGCCTGGCCATCCACTGGTTGCCGAGCGGACCGTGCAGCTTTTAATAGAGAATGGCCCCAAAATGGGAATAGAGATTATCATCGGCGGGGGACAGAGCTTTATTGATGCACTATTTGCCTCATTAAAAATTGATCCCATTGAAGGATTTCAACTGCTAGATGGTAATTCACTTGTGAGCAGCCAGCTGCAAATCGAACAGCACCTGATTATTAGCCAGGTGTATGATCAATTTATTGCATCAAACGTCAAGTTAACCTTGATGGAAAAATTACCTGATGATTATGAGGTATATATTGTCACTGCAGCAGGAAGCAGTCAAGAAGTGATTCAAAAGGTGGCTTTGTATGAGTTAGACCGAAATGTTTCGCTGAACAATTTGACGTCTGTCTATGTCCCGCCAGTGAAAAACGAAGAAATTTTATTAAAAAATTTCACTAAACTTCGAGAAATTATTGCAATCTTAAGAAGCCCTGACGGCTGCCCATGGGATAAAGAACAGACCCATGAATCGTTAAAAAGATACTTAATTGAAGAAACCTATGAGGTCATTGAGGCGATTAATGAAGGTGATATTGATCATTTAGTTGAAGAGCTGGGCGATGTCCTGCTGCAGGTGATGCTTCATGCTCAAATTGGTGAGGATGATGGGTATTTTTCCATCGACGATATTATTGAAGGGGTGTCCGCTAAAATGATCCGGAGGCACCCGCATGTGTTCGGAACAGGTAAGGCCGACAATGCGGACGAGGTCGTCCAGAACTGGCAGGAAATAAAGAAACAAGAAAAAGGCGGGACAACGCCAGAATCTTTACTCGAAGGTGTGTCCAAGAGTCAGCCTAATTTACTGCGGGCGTATGAGCTGCAGAAAAAAGCTGCAAAGGTTGGTTTTGATTGGCAGGAAATTACCCCCGCGCTCGCGAAAGTGAAAGAAGAGCTTGATGAATTTATCGCAGAATTGGATGGCACAGAGGCAGGCATGCAATTCGCTAAGGGAGAATTTGGTGACTTGTTATTTGCCTTCGTGAATGTAGCAAGGTTCTTAAAGATTCACCCTGAAGAGGCACTGTTTGAAACCAATGAAAAGTTTACACGCAGATTTCACCATGTAGAAAAAAAGGTGAAAGAAAGCGGAAGGCCGTTTGAGGAACATACACTTGAACAACTCGACCACTACTGGGATGAAGCAAAAGCCAAGGGACTATAATAAAGGGGGATTTTTTACATGCGCTTAGATAAGTTTTTAAAAGTATCTAGATTAATAAAAAGACGGACCTTAGCAAAGGAAGTTTCTGATCAAGGCAGAATTGAGATTAATGGAAAGGAAGCGAAGGCAAGCTCCACTGTTAAAGTGGGGGATGAATTAACCATTCGCCTTGGACAGCGCAGGGTAACGGCAAGAATTGACCGTATTCAAGAAACATCCCGTAAGGATGAAGCTGCTGAGATGTATACCATTTTAAAAGAAGAGAAATTAGGTTCGAGTGATAGCTTCTAAGATATAATGTTCTATTTCCCTTATCCTTCACATAAAAATGTACAAAAGGGTTGTACAAATGATTGTGAGGGATGAAGGATGAACCAATATAATGATAATCATTCAACAAAGAGCAGTGTTCCAGATCATGATGTGATTATGAGAGGAAGAAAGCTTCTTGATATTACAGGGGTTAAACAGGTTGAGAGCTTTGATAATGAAGAATTCCTTTTAGAAACGGTAATGGGGTTTTTAGCCATTAAAGGACAAAATCTACACATGAAAAACTTGGATGTTGAAAAAGGGATTGTTTCCATAAAGGGGAAAATCTTTGACTTAGTTTATCTTGATGAACAGCATGGGGAGAAAGCTAAAGGCTTCTTTAGCAAGTTATTCCGATGACCCTTTCAACGCAATTTCTTACGATGATTTCAATGATTGGGATGGGATCGTTGTTCGGCGTCATGTTTGATACGTATCAACGCTTCTTAAAACGACCTAAGCAAAAGGCTTGGATTGTGTTTATCAATGATTTATTATTTTGGATCATTCAAGCATTACTTATTTTTTATACGTTATTTTTAGTCAATAATGGGGAATTAAGATTTTATATCTTTATCGCCCTTGTGTGTGGGTTTGCTGCCTATCAAAGCTTGTTTAAAGGTGTGTACCTTAAACTGCTTGAAACGTTGATCCAATCGATTGTTGCTATTTATAAATTTTTGCAAAAATCCTTCCAGCTCCTGATTTATAAACCTGTCATTGGCCTTATTATGTTTACGATTACGATTATTCTTGGACTTGGCAGGGGACTCTTAACCCTTGTCAAATTTGTTTTTAAGGTTGTATTAATCGTATTTAAAATTATTTTTGTGCCATTGCGAACAATAGTGGAATTATTTTGGAAACTTTTGCCGAAAGGTCTTAAAAAAACCGTCGAGAAGTTATATAATAAAACGGCAGGAAATTTTAAGGAAATAAGGAATTATATTAATAAGTGGATAGATAAATGGAAAAAGAGAAAAGAGTAAAGGAGGGAAGGGAAATGGGCGCTGAGCCGAAAAAGAGTGTCTCAAAAATTCAGACAACCTATGTGGAACAACAAGAATACGCTGAAATTGCCTCAGCACGGAAAAGAAAATTATTAATTAGAAGGTTATCGTTATTTTTTGTATTTGCGAGTTTACTATCCTATTTAATGATTTCAAGTTACATTTCCCAAACCACTAAGCTCGAAGCAAAAGTTGCACAAAAAAAGAAGCTTGATCACCAGCTGTCTGATCTTAAAAAGCAGCAGGCAATCCTAAAAGAAGACATAATTAAATTAAATGATGATGATTACATTGGGAAGTTAGCTAGAAAAGAGTATTTCTTCTCGGAGAAAAATGAAGTTATCTTTAACATTCCTGAAGAAAAAAAGGAAAATTAGCGCACTGTTGCGAGTTATTGACACTGAATTTTCCCTTTCTGTATACTATATAGTAAGATTGGTTTTTTACCATTATAAGGAGGAACATTCTTTTTATGTCAATTGAAGTAGGCAGCAAGTTACAAGGAAAGGTAACAGGTATTACTAATTTTGGAGCGTTTGTGGAGCTGCCAGGTGGCTCAACTGGATTGGTACACATTAGTGAGGTTGCAGACAATTATGTAAAAGATATCAACGACCATTTAAAGGTTGGCGACCAAATCGAAGTGAAGGTCCTTAATGTTGAGAAGGATGGAAAAATTGGCTTATCGATTAAAAAGGCAAAAGATCGGCCAGAACCAGAAAAAAAACAATATTCGAACTCACATTCGCAACGCCCTCGTCAAAGCAGATCCAACGATCGGAATACTAATAGACCGGAAACATTCGAGTCAAAAATGGCGAAATTCCTAAAAGATAGTGAAGATCGTTTAACTTCCTTAAAGAGACATACAGAGTCTAAGCGTGGAGGAAGAGGAGCTAAACGGGGCTAACTTGCTGCGCACACTTGTAACAATAGAGCGGATTTTAATTACATGGAATATAAAAAGACAGGCCGATGAGGGCCTGTCTTTTTTTGTGTTTTTATCATTTTTATAGTTTTAGCTTACTACATTAAGAATAGTCCAGCTGTTTCGATGGTGCCTGACACCATTTCTCCTTTATACGACATGTTTATGGTATTTGAATGATTATAGTGAAAACCGTCGAACGATTATTTGAGCTTGTTCACTATTTTGACAAACTTTTAAGACTATTAACTTTATAATAATGGGCAACGATGAAAGTATAGGGAGTGTGATTTATGGAAAAGACAAACGTGAGTTTCATAGAACCAGTCGGAGAAGTCAACCTTCATTCCTCAAAGTGGGATCTGGGGAAAGGACTAAGGAAAATCCAGTACATGCTTGAGTCCTTTTTCATAAAAAAGGGTTATCTTTTATTATTTGTAGGATTTTTGCTTGGACGAGCCTTAATTCTGGCGAAGCTGACCCCTTTTTGTCTACCTTTCTTTGCTGCCGTTTATTTAATCAAAAGGGACCGGGCACCGCTTGCCCTGATTGGGCTAGTCGTCGGGGCAGCAACAATTTCTTTGGGCAATGCTGCCTTTACCTTCGCAGTCAGTATATTATTCTTACTCATTTTTCGGGTTTGTCAAAATTGGATAAAGAACGAAGTCCGGTCAATGCCATTTTTTGTTGGGATCATTCTAGGAATAGGAAAATTAGCAGAAACTTTCATAGTCTCTCAACAATTGGCGCTATATGATCTATTAATGGTAGGTGTTCAAGCAAGTCTTGCTTTTATCCTGACCCTTATTTTTTTACAGAGTATACCCTTATTAATAATGAATAAACGCAGGCAATTATTAAAAACAGAAGAAATCGTCTGCCTTATTATTATGCTCGCTTCCATTATGTCCGGAACCATCGGCTGGAAGGTGTATGATTTGTCGATTGAACATATTATGTCGAGATATTTGGTATTGGTATTTTCCTTCATTGCTGGCGCAACGGTAGGCTCCACAGTTGGTGTAGTGACGGGATTAATTTTTAGCCTAGCCAGTGTTTCAAGTTTCTACCATATGAGTTTACTTGCCTTTTCGGGCGTACTTGGCGGTTTATTAAAGGAAGGGAAAAAAATCGGTGTATCTATTGGTTTATTTATTGCCACCCTGCTGATCGGCATGTATGGTGAGGGCGGCGGCTCCATTTTACAAACGGTTTTAGAGACATCTGCTGCAGTTGTCCTATTCCTGTTAACACCACAAGTGTTTACTTCTAAATTAGCAAAATATATCCCAGGAACACCCGAATACACGGCAGAGCAGCAAAAGTATATGCGAAAAATGCGCGATGTTACGGCCCAGCGGGTTTCACAATTTTCAGGTGTCTTCCACGCGCTGTCAAAAAGTTTTTCACAAATGGAAGTCATGCCAGATGAAGAGGAACATGACCGGGAAATGGATTACTTCATGAGTAATGTAACGGAAAGAACGTGTCAAACATGCTTTAAAAAGGAACAATGCTGGGCAAAGAATTTTAATACAACCTATGCCACGATGGAAGAAATTATTCATGAAATGGATTTAAATGATGGAAATGTTTCTCCGAAATTAGCAAGGGAGTGGGATAAACTTTGTACCCGTTCAAAAAAGGTTTATGAAACAATTGGTCAGGAATTAACATTTTTTCAAGCTAATCAACGCTTAAAGAAGCAGGTTCGGGAAAGTCGGAAATTAGTTGCTGAGCAATTATTAGGTGTTTCCGAAGTAATGGACAATTTTGCGAAGGAAATACAGCGTGAACGTGAGAATCATCACAAACAGGAAGAGCAAATTATGGAGGCAATCCAGGAGTTTGGGATTCATATTGAACAAGTTGAAATCTACAGTTTGGAGCAGGGAAATGTTGATATCGAGATGGCTGTGCCATTTTGTAATGGACACGGGGAGTGTGAAAAATTAATTGCTCCCATGTTATCAGATATTCTGGGGGAAACGATTATTGTCAATAAAGAAGAATGTGCAACAGTACCGCATGGATTCTGTCAGGTAACGTTTCGATCATCCAAAGCCTTTACGGTGGAAACAGGGGTAGCCCATGCAGCCAAGGATGGGGGACTCATTTCTGGTGACAGCTTTTCAACTATTGAGCTGGGATTAGGAAAGTATGCGATTGCCATTAGTGATGGCATGGGGAATGGAGAACGGGCTCATTATGAGAGCAAAGAAACACTGAAGCTATTACAAAAAATATTACAATCAGGCATTGAGGAAAAGGTGGCAATTAAATCGGTTAATTCCATTTTATCGCTGCGAACTACTGATGAAATTTTTTCAACCTTGGATTTAGCAATGATTGATTTAAAAGATGCCTCGGCAAAATTCCTTAAGATTGGGTCAACGCCAAGTTTTATTAAAAGAGGAAATAAGGTAATAAAGATACAGGCGAGTAATCTGCCAATGGGAATCCTTCAAGAATTTGAAGTGGATGTCGTCAGTGAGCAATTAAAAGCGGGCGATTTGCTGATTATGATGAGTGATGGCGTGTTTGAAGGGCCAAAGCATGTAGAAAATTATGACTTATGGATGAAACGAAAAGTACAAGAATTAGAAACAGATGAACCTCAAGAGGTGGCAGATTTAATTATGGAAGAAGTGATTAGGTCTAGATCGGGACTCATTGATGATGATATGACCGTGACAGTAGCAAAAATTAGACATAATACACCGAAGTGGGCATCCATCCCCATTCATAAGTTAAAGAAGCAAGCATAACCGATTATTTTAACCCAACATCATGACATTATGTATAAATCACTTGGATCCCGTCGAAAATGGTACCAATACGTTTTCATGGAGGGAGAAGGTTATGTATACAGGAAAAATTCGGCAGATTTTACTTATTACTGATGGATGCTCGAACCAAGGTGATGACCCTATTGCAATGGCAGCGCTCGCAAAAGAACAAGGGATTACAGTAAATGTCATCGGGGTTATGGAACAAGACGTGATTGATGAAAAAGGAATAACCGAAATTGAAGGAATCGCCATGTCCGGCGGCGGAGTTAGTCAAATTGTTTATGCGGAACGACTGTCGCAAACCGTCCAAATGGTTACAAGGAAAGCAATGAACCAAACCATTCAAGGCGTTGTGAATAATCAGTTACAGCAGATTCTTGGCCGTTCACAAACAATGGAAGACCTGCCGCCTGAAAAACGCGGGGAAGTGATGGAAGTCGTCGATGAATTAGGTGAAACTGTCGAATTAGAGGTGTTGATTCTTGTCGATACCAGTGCCAGTATGAAACATAAACTTCCAACCGTAAAAGAGGCGTTACTTGATTTGTCTCTAAGCTTAAATGCACGTACAGGAGAAAATCAATTCTCTGTTTATGTATTTCCCGGGAAAAAGAATGATGTCGAAAAATTGCTGGATTGGACACCAAAACTGCAAGTTTTGACAAGTGTGTTTTCCCAATTATCTACAGGTGGAATTACCCCGACTGGTCCCGCATTGCGGACGGCATTATCGGCCTTCGATCAAAAACAATCATTAAGGAGTCTGCTTGCACGTGATGATGAATCATACTTTGAAGAGTCAATGTAACCCGCGTCCAGGGACAGTCATTACAGGAAAGTGGTATAAAAAAAGTTATACGATCATAAAAGAATTGGGATTTGGCGCAAATGGGGTTGTCTACCTTGCGAAACACAAAAACACACATGTCGCACTAAAAATGAGTGATAACGGTATGTCAATTACCTCAGAGGTAAATGTGCTGAAATCCTTTGCTAAGGTCCAGGGACACTCCCTCGGACCTTCTTTGCTTGATGTGGACGATTGGCTAACGAACGGCATCCGAATCTCTTTTTATGTCATGGAATATATCCAAGGACCTGATTTTTTATCATTTCTGCAAATCAAAGGGAAGTCATGGACAAGTGTTTTATTTTTACAGCTGCTGACTGAATTAGACTTCATTCATACGAATGGCTGGGTATTTGGAGATCTAAAACCAGAGAACTTAATTGTGACTGGTCCGCCGCCGCAAATAAGATGTATTGATGTAGGGGGGACTACTATTCAGGGGAGAGCCATAAAAGAATTTACAGAGTTTTATGACCGGGGCTATTGGGGGTTAGGCTCCCGCAAGGCAGAAACCTCCTATGATTTATTCGCCGTAGGGATGATTATGATTAATACAGCTTATCCGAAACGTTTTACAAAGACATCAGGGGGAATAACACAGTTAAGAGAAGCGATACGGCAAAAACCAGAACTAATGAAATTTGAGAAGATTATAGTCAAGGCGCTTCAGGGGCATTACCGTAACGCGAAAGAAATGAGGCAGGATTTATTAGATATGATGGTTGAGAAAAAGACTTCTCCAACACCCTCCTCAGCAACAGGTACAAGCGCGCCTTCTTCTATTCAGAAAAAAGTCAAAAATGCAGCAGCCGGAAATCAATCTGTTTCTGTTACAAGGAGAACCTACAGGCAGAAAAAGAAAAAAAGCGGCTGGCTGGAATTTTTATTTATTACAGCTGTTCTAGGCGTGTTATATGGCTGGTATACTTTAAATAATTTACCCTAACAAGAAAAGCGTAAGCGCCCTGGTCAGCGGCGTATGGGCTGGACATATATCAAAATAGAAAGTATAAATTCTTAGATAATAAAATGAAACTATTTGTATTTTGATTCGTAAGTATAGAAGGTCTGATTTTAATGGAAAAAAGCAGTAAAGAAAATGGAAAAATTTCTACTGAATTTGTAACACCTTTATTTTGATAGTTCATTCTTAAAAGTGGTAAGCTATAAAGAAAAGCGGAAGCGTCCGTTTAGCGGCGTATGGCCTGCAGCGCTCCAACTGAGATAAAGGAAACACGAAGAGCCGGAGGCGATTCGATGTTGACTTATCGTAGGGCGGAGAGCGGAAGGACACTAGCCGCTGGGCGCTGGAGCTAGACAAAAAGAAAAGCGGAAGCGTCCGTTTAGCGACGTCGTGCGCTTGAGCTGAAAATATTAAAGTTAGTTTAGAAAGAGTGCAAACAAATGTTGGAATCAAAGATTGCGTCCTTTCTTCAGCGCCATTCATTCAATCTTGAAAACAAAAAAATCATTGTAGGCGTATCAGGTGGGCCGGATTCATTAGCATTGCTTCACTACTTGATTCAGGAAAAGGGTAAAAGAAATTTGTCTATCGTCGTTGCACATGTAGATCATATGTTTCGAGGAGAAGAATCCTTTCTTGATGCTATGTTTGTGAAGGATTTTTGTGAAAAGCAAGAAGTTCCATTTGAAATGCTTCAAATCAATGTGCCAGAAATAATGGAGGCTACAGGAAAAAGTGGGTCGGTGGCTGGAAGAGATGTAAGATATGAATTTTATCATAACATGATGATGAAGCATGAGGCTCCATATCTGGCACTTGGCCATCATGGCGATGATCAAATTGAGACGATGCTCATGCGTCTGACAAGAGGAAGCAGTGGAAAAGCAAGAGCAGGGATCCCATTTTCCCGCCCATTTTATGAAGGGACGATTTTCCGCCCATTCTTATGTTTGACAAAAGACGAAATTTGGGACTATTGTAAACAGAACAATCTTACACCACGGCTGGACCCTAGTAACGAAAAAGGGATCTATAGCCGGAATCGTTTTCGTAAACATGTACTCCCATTTTTAAAGACAGAGAACAGCCATGTTCATGAACATTTTCAACGATTTAGTGAAGAGCTGCAAAGTGATGAAGCCCTTCTACTGGAATTAACAGCAGAACGACTAAAAACGGTAGTAACAAAAAGGGAAGAGGACCAAATTACTATTGACATTAAAGAATTTCTTAAGGTGCCTTTACCTTTACAAAGGAGAGGGATTCAACTAATATTAAACTATCTTTACAAAGAAAAACCAGCTTCTCTTTCTGCCGTACATATCGATCAAGTATTTTCTTTAATACATCATCATGAGCCTTCAGGTAAACTTGATTTCCCAATTGGGTTGAACGTTATTCGTTCCTATTTTCAATTATCGTTCCTATTTCAGCAAAAAACCGCTGAACCCTATAGCTTTAAAATCTATGGTCCAGGAACGATTCAACTTCCAAATGGCGGAAGTATTAGAATAGACCAATTAAATAAGGAATTACCAGGGAGACAGCCTAATACAGCCTTTTTTAATATTGACCATATTACGTGGCCAATGGTCATTCGGACAAGAAAGATGGGTGATCGAATGACATTAAAGGGTATAAAAGGTTCAAAGAAATTAAAGGATATTTTTATTGATCAAAAAGTTCCTGTACAGGACCGGGATAGTTGGCCTGTTGTGACAGATAGTGTTGGTACCATTATTTGGCTTCCCAATTTAAAAAAGTCTTCTTTTGAGGGGATAGATCCAACAGCAAAACAATATATACAACTCACATATATTAAGTAATGATCTTCTAGGGGGCACAATTTATGATGAAAGATGATATTGAAAAGGTTTTGGTTTCAGAAGAGGAAATTCAAGAAAAGATAAAAGTACTAGCAGCGGAGTTAACAGAAGAATACAAAGACCGTTTCCCGCTTGCTATTGGAGTATTAAAAGGTGCAATGCCATTTATGGCCGATTTATTAAAAAATATGGATTGCTATCTTGAAATGGATTTTATGGACGTTTCCAGCTATGGGACCGGTTTTGTTTCATCAGGAGAGGTAAAAATTTTAAAAGACCTAGATACATCAGTTGAAGGAAGAGACATATTAATTATAGAAGATATTATTGATAGTGGCTTGACCTTAAGTTATTTAGTCGACTTATTCCATTATCGAAAAGCAAAATCAATAAAAATTGTTACATTGCTTGATAAACCTACTGGCCGTAAAAGTGCAATCAAAGCCGATTATGTTGGATTTATTGTACCAGATGAGTTCGTAGTTGGTTATGGATTGGATTATATTGAAAAATACCGCAATCTTCCATATATTGGTGTGCTAAAACCCGAAGTATACAGTGAATAATTGTAGGATAAGGAAATTTCTACTGCCGTTCTGGCTATATACCAGACCTATTATCAATGAGAGTAATTCCTTGAATTAGTAAGATTTTCTATGATACTATTTAATATAGTTTTTATCCGCGGGAGGAGGTAAGAGATGAATCGGATTTTCCGTAATACCATCTTTTATTTATTGATATTTTTAGTCATTATTGGTGTGGTGAGTTTCTTCAATGGAAGTAACGAACCAACAGATCAAATTTCTTATGATAAGTTTGTAACACAATTAGAAAATGGTGAAGTCAAATCATTCTCCATGCAGCCTGAACGAGGCGTCTATGAAGTTCGCGGTGAACTTGAAGCAAAAAGTAAAAAGTTTATAACGTATATTCCTAACAGTGAAAAAATTCTTGATCGGATTGACAAGGCTGACTCCAAAGTCGAAGTAATGCCTGCAAAGGAAACTAGCGGCTGGGTGACCTTTTTCACATCCATTATTCCATTCGTGATTATTTTTATCTTATTCTTCTTCTTATTAAACCAAGCTCAAGGCGGCGGCAGCCGTGTGATGAACTTTGGTAAGTCAAAGGCAAAACTTTATAACGATGATAAGAAAAAGGTTCGTTTTAGAGATGTTGCCGGTGCAGATGAAGAAAAAGCAGAATTAGTCGAAGTGGTTGAATTCTTAAAAGATCCACGTAAATTTGCTGAACTTGGAGCCCGTATTCCAAAAGGAGTCTTGCTTGTAGGACCTCCAGGGACAGGTAAAACCTTGTTGGCAAGAGCTACAGCTGGTGAGGCAGGGGTACCTTTCTTCTCCATCAGTGGTTCTGATTTCGTTGAAATGTTTGTAGGGGTCGGTGCATCCCGAGTACGTGACTTATTTGAAAATGCTAAGAAAAATGCCCCTTGTATTATTTTTATCGATGAAATTGACGCAGTTGGACGTCAGCGTGGTGCCGGTTTAGGCGGCGGTCATGATGAGCGTGAACAAACACTGAACCAATTGTTAGTTGAAATGGATGGATTCGGTGCAAATGAGGGAATTATCATTATTGCGGCAACAAACCGTGCTGATATTCTTGACCCTGCCTTGTTACGTCCAGGACGTTTCGACCGTCAAATTACGGTTGACCGCCCCGATGTAGTTGGACGTGAGGCTGTCTTAAAGGTTCATGCGCGTAATAAACCTTTAGATGAATCGGTTAACTTAAAAAATATTGCTATGCGGACACCTGGTTTCTCAGGTGCTGATTTAGAGAATTTATTGAATGAAGCCGCATTAGTTGCAGCCCGAAGCAGCAAAAAGAAGATTGATATGGAAGATATTGATGAAGCAACAGACCGGGTAATTGCCGGTCCAGCCAAGAAGAGCCGGGTTATTTCTGAAAAAGAACGTAACATTGTGGCCTTTCATGAAGGTGGACATACGGTCATTGGGCTAGTCCTCGATGAAGCAGACATGGTTCACAAAGTTACGATCGTCCCACGTGGGCAAGCCGGCGGTTATGCTGTGATGCTTCCAAGAGAAGATCGTTACTTTATGACAAAACCAGAATTGCTTGATAAAATTGTTGGCTTGTTAGGTGGACGCGTTGCTGAAGAAATTGTTTTCGGTGAAGTAAGTACGGGTGCACACAATGACTTCCAACGTGCAACAAGCATTGCTCGAAAAATGGTAACGGAGTACGGAATGAGTGATAAACTTGGACCGCTCCAATTCGGTCAGAATTCCGGTGGTCAAGTGTTCTTAGGTCGTGACATTAATAATGAGCAAAATTATTCTGATGCGATTGCCTATGAAATTGACCTTGAAATCCAACGAATTATTAAAGAATGTTATGAAAGAGCAAGACAGATTCTTACAGAAAATCGTGATAAACTTAACCTTATTGCGACAACCCTTCTTCAGGTTGAAACACTTGTTGCAGAACAAATTAAATATTTGGTTGAACATGGTCATATGCCAGAACCTTCTGTACACCTTGAATCGGTTAATATTGGACCCAAGAAAACAGATGACGTGAAGGTAAATATTAATTCAAAGAAGGAAGAAACTGAAAAAGAGGAAAAGTCCTTTTTAGATAAACCTTCTGATGAAATTGATTATAATAAGTGATGAATGAAAAGAGTGCTTCAAGCGAAGCACTCTTTTTTTTCATCGACCCTCTATTTATGTTATGATGTTGCGTGTAATGAAAAGAATTTGTAAAGCGAGTGATAGATTTGATATTTGTATTTGATGTGGGAAATACCAATATTGTATTAGGTGTTTATCAAGGTGAAGAACTTAAATATCATTGGCGGGTTGAAACTAATCGCAACCGTACCGAAGATGAGTTTGGAATGAATATAAAAGCGCTATTTGATCACGCAGGTCTATCATTTACAGATATAGACGGGATTATTATTTCTTCCGTTGTGCCTCCTATTATGTTTGCCTTAGAAAGAATGTGCCAAAAGTATTTTCACATTAAGCCTCTTGTTGTTGGACCCGGAATTAAAACCGGACTTAATATAAAATACGAAAACCCTAGAGAAGTCGGGGCAGACCGAATTGTTAATGCCGTAGCAGCGATTCATGAGTATGGCAGTCCCCTCATTATTGTTGATTTTGGCACAGCAACCACCTATTGTTATGTGAATGAGGAGCGTCAATATTTAGGAGGGGCTATTGCACCAGGAATCGGAATTTCTACCGAGGCCCTTTATTCGAGAGCTGCCAAGCTGCCTCGGATTGAAATTGCCCGGCCTGACAATGTAATTGGTAAAAATACAATTTCAGCCATGCAAGCAGGGATTGTCTATGGGTATGTTGGACAAGTTGAAGGTATTGTCAAACGGATGATTGATCAAAGTGATCGAAAACCGACCGTTATTGCCACCGGCGGACTTGCCAATTTAATTGCCCAGGAATCGACAATAATTGATGTGGTAGACCCTTATTTAACTTTAAAGGGTTTGCAGCTTATCTATAAACGGAACATAGGATAACCTATAGGAATACAACTAGAAGGGAGTTAGACACTTTTGAATGATTATCTTGTAAAAGCACTAGCATATGATGGAAATATTCGCGCCTATGCGGTTAGAACAACAGAAACCGTTAGTGAAGCACAACGGCGTCATCAAACATGGAGAACAGCTTCTGCTGCACTTGGCCGTACGCTGACTGCGGGGGTCATGATGGGGGCCATGCTTAAAGGTGACGATAAATTGACCATTAAAATTAATGGTGGAGGTCCGCTTGGTCCCATTGTTGTTGACAGTAACGCAAAAGGAGAGGTTCGCGGTTATGTAACCAATCCCGAAGTTGACTTTGAACACAATGAAAACGGGAAGCTGGATGTTCGCCGTGCGGTTGGGACAGACGGCATGTTAGCCGTCGTGAAGGATATTGGTCTGCGTGATTTCTTTTCAGGACAAGTTCCCCTTGTATCTGGTGAATTAGGAGAGGATTTTACTTATTACTTCGCAACATCAGAACAGGTTCCATCCTCTGTTGGTGTCGGTGTTTTAGTTAATCCCGATGATACCATCCTAGCCGCTGGCGGATTTATTTTTCAATTAATGCCGGGTACACCAGAATCAATTATTGAGAAACTCGAAGACCGCTTAAAAACGATTGAGCCAATATCAAAATTAGTGGAACGCGGCTTAACGCCAGAGCAAATCCTTGAAGAATTATTTGGAAAAGATCAGGTGAAGGTATTAGAAACAATGCCGGTAAGCTTTCAATGCAATTGTTCAAAAGACCGATTTGCCAATGCTATTGTCGGTTTAGGTGCAGCAGAAATAACGGCTATGATTGAAGAGGATGGCCAGGCCGAGGCACATTGCCACTTCTGTAATGAAAAATACCTCTTTTCCAAAGAAGAATTGGAAGAGTTAAGAAAAGATGCTAAATAGTTTTTCCGACTAGCATGGGGTTGATGACTAAAAAAGAATCATGACTTGCTCCAGTGCTCAGGGGGCACTAGTGCTTTTCGTGTTGGAGGAGAACAGGTTGGGAAAGAAGCAGCTTTGGATGGTTATTGCCGGCCTTATTATGCTAAATTGCCTAACGATTGCCTTCTTCCTGTCAAGGACAGATGCGGCATTCGGTTCCGCTGCTCAAGATGAAGCAGTTGCTACAGTGGGAAAAACAGAAATCTCAAGGCAGGCCTGGCTAAATGAATTAGAAGCCCGATATGGAAAAGATGTACTAAGGGAAATGATTGACCAACAGGTTATTGAAGAGATGGCAGAAAAGTATCAGATTGAAGTGTCTGACGCGGATGTGGAACGTGAGTTTAGAATGCTGCAGACCACGTATAATTCTTTTAGTCAAAAAAACAATCATCAGGATGAGAAGAAGTGGAAGGAACAAATTCGCAGCAGTCTTTTACTTGAGGAACTTTTGACTAGAGATGTGGAGGTTTCCAATAAAGAGTTGAAAAGCTATTATACTAAAAATAAACAGCTCTTCAATGTACCGGCTGCCTATCATGTATCGCATATTGTTGTAAAAACAAAGAAAGAAGCAGAAAAGACCTCAAAGGAGTTAGCGGATGGTTCTAGTTTTTCTGTATTAGCGATGGAACGATCGATTGAGGAGTTTTCCGCTAATGAGGGCGGCGATATTGGCTATATAAGTCAAGGGGATGAGCGATACCCAAAACAATATATTGATACCGCTAAGAGGCTAAAGAAGGGCGCATACAGCAAACCATTTAAGGTGAAAGATGGATATGTGTTAATCAAACTTGAGGGAAAAATAAGCGGTAAAAATTATTCCTATGAAGAAGTGAAAGACCAAATACGCAGGCAAATTGCTTTAGAGCAAATGAAGTCCCCAGCATCAGCATCTACTTTTTGGGATGATGCTAAAGTGGAATGGTTTTACGGCAATAATGACTTAGACTAACACAGGAAAAGTTCCTGTGTTTTTTTTATTCACAAATTTTCATTTTATTCAAAAATTTCATTGCAAAACAATTGACAAAACATGTATAAAGCTGTTAAATTCATAATATATTAAATCCAATAAAAATACTCGGAATAGAGGTGCCGTGATGGCTCGTGTAGCAAATTCAGTTGCCGATTTAGTCGGCCAAACACCAATTGTAAAATTAAACAGAATAGTAGATGAAAACAGTGCAGAGGTTTATTTGAAACTTGAATATTTTAATCCTGGCAGCAGTGTAAAAGATCGTATCGCTTTAGCAATGATTGAAGCGGCTGAGGAACAAGGATTAATTAAACCAGGCGTTGATACCATTATCGAACCAACTAGTGGGAATACTGGTATTGGTTTAGCTATGATCGCTGCTGCAAAAGGTTATAATGCAGTCTTTGTTATGCCTGAGACAATGAGTTTAGAAAGAAGAAACCTGCTTCGCGCTTATGGAGCTGAACTAGTACTAACACCTGGTCCAGCAGGTATGAAGGGTGCTATTGCTAAAGCGGAAGAGCTTGTTAAGGAGCATGGATATTTCTTACCACAACAATTTAAAAACGAAGCAAATCCAGAAGTTCACCGTAAAACAACGGGTAAAGAGATTGTGGAACAAATGGATCAGTTGGATGCATTTGTTGCCGGTATCGGTACTGGTGGAACGATTACTGGGGCTGGTGAAGTCCTACGTGAGAAATTCCCTGAAATCAAAATTTACGCCGTAGAACCTACTGATTCCCCTGTATTATCAGGTGGAAAACCTGGTCCTCACAAAATTCAAGGTATTGGAGCTGGTTTTGTACCAGATGTTCTAAATACAGACGTTTATGAGGAAGTCATTCAAGTGGGCACAGAGGATGCATTTGCAGCAGCCCGTCGTGTCGCTAGAGAAGAAGGGATTCTTGGAGGAATCTCATCAGGCGCAGCGATTCATGCAGCGATTGAAGTTGCTAAAAAACTAGGAAAAGGTAAAAAGGTTCTTGCTATTATTCCAGATAACGGTGAACGTTATTTAAGTACTGCCCTTTACCAATTTGACGCTGAATAATAAAATAATTGGGTCTTGGCGATTGCCAGGGCTCTTTTCTATTGTAAGGGGACAGTATGACCTAAGGAATCAGCTTGAGGATTATGTGGCACCATTATGCGGAAATTATGAAAACATCTTTATTTTCCTGTATGATAAAAAATAGTATGTATGCTCTGCATAGGGGGAATGTATAATGCAATCTGCTTCACAATCAATCCAATGCGGCCCATATACATTGAATTACGGAAAGAAAACAATTGTAATGGGCATCTTAAATGTCACGCCAGATTCCTTTTCAGATGGCGGGAGATATAACAATATAGATATGGCAGTTAAACATGCAAAAGAAATGGTCGAAAGTGGAGCTGATATCATTGATATTGGCGGGGAATCGACTCGGCCTGGTTATCAAATGATCTCCGATGAGGAGGAAATTGAACGGATTGTTCCTGTCATTGAAGCAATAACCAGACATATTGAAGTGCCTATATCCATAGATACGTATAAATCGAAAGTAGCTAGAGAGGCCATTTTAGCAGGCGCCCATATCATTAATGATATATGGGGGGCAAAAGCTGATGATCAAATGGCCTCTGTCGCAGCAAGCCTAGGTGTCCCGATTATCTTAATGCATAACCGACAGGATAGAAATTATCAGCATTTTATCAGAGATGTGTTAAATGACTTATATGAGAGTATTGCCATTGTGAAAAAAGCCGGAGTTAGTGATGAGAATATTATTTTAGATCCAGGAATTGGCTTTGCTAAAGACTATCAGGAAAATTTGCTGATGATGCAGAATCTGGACAAGCTGGTTATGCTCGGATACCCAATCCTTTTAGCAACTTCTCGAAAACGAATGATTGGCGAAGCATTAGACCTTCCTGTAGAAGAACGAATGGAAGGTACGGGTGCAACGATCTGTTATGGAATTCAAAAAGGCTGTCAGATGGTTAGGGTTCATGATGTGAAAGAAATGAGCAGAATGGCTAAAATGATGGATGCCATGATGGGAAAGGGTGTAATCGTTGGATAAAATTTATGTAAATCGAATGGAGTTTTTTGGATACCACGGTGTTTTCCCAGAGGAAAATAAGCTGGGTCAGCGGTTCGCTGTGGATTTAGCGGTGTCCGTAGACTTGAAACAGGCCGGAGAAACTGATGACTTAAACTATTCTGTAAACTACGGGGAATTATACCAAGTATGCAAAGGGATAGTGGAAGGAACCCCTTATAAGCTTATTGAAGCTGTTGCGGAAAAAATTGCGGCTGTCATTTTACAAACGTTCTCACTAGTTTCCGATGTTACTGTTAAAGTAATGAAACCAGATCCTCCTATACCGGGTCATTATCAATCTGTGGCAGTAGAAATAACAAGGAGAAGATAAAAGTGGAAAATACAGCATTTATTTCCCTTGGCTCGAATATGGGAAACCGATATGATCATATGGTTAGTGCGATTCAACGATTAATTAGTTATCCTGCCATTAATATGGTAAATAATTCATCCGTGTATGAAACAGATCCTGTTGGTTATGAAGACCAAGATTTATTTTTGAATATGGCAATTGAGGTGCGAACTGCTTTAAATGCAATGGAATTGTTAAAGGTATGCTTAAGTATAGAGTTAGAACTTGGCAGAAAAAGGGAAATCAGATGGGGTCCCCGGACAATTGACCTTGACATTTTGACTTTTAACCAAGAAAATATTGAGACAGAGAAGCTTGTTGTCCCGCATCCAAGAATGACGGAACGGGCATTTGTATTGATTCCACTTTTAGAAATGAATGTTGACATGAGGATACCTGGGGTGGAAAAACCTCTTAACTTATTGTTAAATGAATTACCTGATAAAGAAGGAGTCAGACTATGGAAACGGAAAAATGGGGTAGACGTATTCGAGCCTATCGAAAATTAAAAGGTTACACTCAAGAGAGTTTTTCAAGGGAATTAGGTGTATCTGTTTCAATTTTAGGTGAAATTGAAAGAGGAAACCGCCCAGCAGGTGACCTGCTTGAAAGAATAGCTCATTCTTTAAAAATTAGTATAGATGACTTAACACCCAAAGAATAAATCAACGTTGGGTATGGAGGTTAAGCCGGTTCAAGTCTTAAAATATTATTATACAGTTATTAGGAGGACGCCGAATGTTAAAAATCGGTGATATCGAAATAAAGAATCCCGTTGTATTAGCCCCTATGGCAGGGGTATGTAACTCTGCCTTCCGCTTGACTGTAAAAGAATTTGGCGCAGGCTTAGTTTGTGCGGAGATGGTTAGTGACAAGGGAATCGTTTTGAAAAATGAAAGAACGATGAATATGCTCTATATTGATGAGCGTGAAAAACCATTAAGTTTGCAAATTTTTGGCGGTGAAAAGGAAACCCTTGTCGAAGCGGCAAAATTTGTTGATAAAAATACAAATGCCGATATTATTGATATCAATATGGGCTGCCCAGTACCAAAAATTACAAAGTGTGATGCAGGGGCCAAGTGGCTTTTAGATCCGAATAAGATTTATGAAATGGTATCTGCGGTTGTTGATGCCGTGGAAAAACCCGTGACTGTTAAAATGCGGATGGGTTGGGATGAAGATCATATTTATGCGATTAAAAATGCCCAAATGGTGGAAGCGGCAGGGGGAAAAGCTGTGGCTCTTCATGGCCGTACCCGTGTGCAAATGTATGAAGGAAAAGCAAATTGGGATATCATTCGCGAAGTCAAGCAATCTATTAACATTCCCGTTATTGGCAATGGCGATGTGCAAACACCACAAGATGCCAAAAGAATGCTGGATGAAACCGGTGTGGATGGCGTGATGATTGGAAGAGCTGCGCTAGGTAATCCATGGATGATTTATCGTACCGTGCAATACTTGGAGACGGGTAAGTTAATGGCTGAGCCATCCGTTAAGGAAAAGATGGACGTATGCATCCTTCATATGGACCGCTTAATTGCCTTGAAAAATGAGGATATCGCTGTCCGTGAGATGCGTAAACATGCAGCCTGGTATTTAAAAGGGGTTCGCGGTAATGCAAACGCGCGGAACGCCATCAATGAATGCACGACAAGAGACCAAGTTGTGAGCGTTCTAAATGATTTAGTAATTGAGGTAGAAGCAAAAGAACAAAGTCAGTTAATTGTGGGTTAATTTGACAAGCTAAGTCGGTTTTTCTATAATGTTTTTGTTTACCGATTGAAGCTGCCAGTAGAAATACTGGCAGTTTTATTCTTTTTCAAACATTTTTGATGTCTGAATTGCCATGTTTGTGTAAAATAATATAGTATGTAAAAAAATCGGCGAGTATTCTTTAAGGTTTTACATAAATAAAGAAAGTAATGGAGTTGAATTAGTCATGAGTCAGGAAGAATTGAATGACCAATTTTTGGTCAGACGCGAAAAAATGAACACCATGCGTGAAAATGGACTAGATCCATTTGGCAAAAGGTTTGATCGTACTCATTTGACAAAAGAATTAGTGGAACAATATGGAGAACTAGAAAATGAAGTTCTTGAGGAAAAAAATATTTCTGTAACCATTGCGGGCCGGATCATGACCAAACGTGGTAAAGGGAAAGCTGGTTTTGCTCACATCCAAGATCTGTCTGGGCAAATTCAAGTGTATGTTAGGAAAGATGTTGTCGGAGATGAACAGTATGAGATTTTCAACTCTGCCGATTTAGGTGACATCGTTGGGATTGAGGGAACGTTATTTAGGACAAAAATGGGCGAATTTTCAATAAAAGTTACGAATTTTGTATTTTTAACAAAAGCTCTACGCCCCCTTCCTGATAAATTCCATGGACTTAAGGATGTTGAGCAGCGGTACCGCCAACGTTATTTGGATTTAATCATGAGTCAAGAAAGCAAAGAGACCTTTATTACTAGAAGCCGCATTATTCAATCGATGCGCCGTTATCTTGATGACCATGGTTATTTAGAAGTGGAAACGCCGATGATGCATGCGATTGCTGGCGGTGCATCGGCTAGACCGTTTATTACGCACCATAATGCCCTTGATATCCCATTATTTATGCGGATTGCCATTGAGCTTCACTTAAAACGTCTAATTGTCGGCGGACTTGAAAAGGTATATGAGATTGGCCGTGTCTTTAGAAATGAAGGGGTATCTACCCGTCATAATCCAGAATTCACCATGATTGAGCTTTATGAAGCTTATGCTGACTACCGCGACATCATGAGCCTGACTGAAAACCTAGTGGCTCATATTGCCCAAGAAGTATTAGGAACAACGACTGTTCAATACGGTGAGTATGAAGTGGATCTTAAACCAGAATGGAAAAGACTCCATATGGTTGATGCTATAAAAGAATATACGGGTGTAGACTTTTGGAAAGAGATGAGTGTAGAAGAAGCACGCGCCCTTGCAAAAGAGCACGGAGTGGAAATTACAGAACATATGCTTTATGGTCATATTGTAAATGAGTTTTTTGAGCAAAAGGTAGAAGAAAAACTAATTCAGCCAACCTTTATTTATGGTCATCCGGTGGAAATTTCTCCACTTGCAAAGAAAAATGATGAGGACCCACGCTTCACTGACCGGTTTGAGCTGTTTATTGTTGCCCGTGAGCATGCTAATGCCTTTACTGAGCTTAACGATCCAATCGATCAAAGAGAGCGCTTTGAAGCGCAGTTAAAAGAGCGTGAGCAGGGTAACGATGAAGCACATGAAATGGACGAAGACTTTGTCGAGGCATTAGAATACGGTATGCCGCCTACTGGTGGACTTGGAATAGGAATAGACCGTTTAGTTATGCTATTAACTAATTCTCCATCTATACGTGATGTACTATTATTCCCATTAATGCGTCATCGTTAATAGTTTTAAAAGGTGCCAGTGCAGCTGGCGCTTTTTTTATCATTTTGAACAGTAATTTTTTTGAATACTTTTATTTTAACTAATTCATATAAAAAGTTTAAAATGCTATTGCACCAAAGTTTTAATGGTGGTATAGTTATATCTGTTGCTGCGAGACAGTAACTTGAAAGAAAAAATTAATCAAAAAAGTTGTTGACATTAAGTTGATAACTTGATATGATTATAAAGTTGCTTTTGGGCGATTGAGTAAATGCTCTTTGAAAACTAAACAAACAAAAACGTCAACAAACAATAATATTAGTTTCGTATGAAACTAAGCCAACGTAACAAAATGAGCTAAATCAACTTTCTCGGAGAGTTTGATCCTGGCTCAGGACGAACGCTGGCGGCGTGCCTAATACATGCAAGTCGAGCGAATCTTTAGGAGCTTGCTCCTGAAGATTAGCGGCGGACGGGTGAGTAACACGTGGGCAACCTGCCTGTAAGACTGGGATAACATCGGGAAACCGATGCTAATACCGGATAATCCTTTTCCTCTCATGAGGAAAAGCTGAAAGTCGGTTTACGCTGACACTTACAGATGGGCCCGCGGCGCATTAGCTAGTTGGTGAGGTAACGGCTCACCAAGGCGACGATGCGTAGCCGACCTGAGAGGGTGATCGGCCACACTGGGACTGAGACACGGCCCAGACTCCTACGGGAGGCAGCAGTAGGGAATCTTCCACAATGGACGAAAGTCTGATGGAGCAACGCCGCGTGAGCGATGAAGGCCTTCGGGTCGTAAAGCTCTGTTGTTAGGGAAGAACAAGTACCGGAGTAACTGCCGGTACCTTGACGGTACCTAACCAGAAAGCCACGGCTAACTACGTGCCAGCAGCCGCGGTAATACGTAGGTGGCAAGCGTTGTCCGGAATTATTGGGCGTAAAGCGCGCGCAGGCGGTCCTTTAAGTCTGATGTGAAAGCCCACGGCTCAACCGTGGAGGGTCATTGGAAACTGGGGGACTTGAGTGCAGAAGAGGAAAGCGGAATTCCACGTGTAGCGGTGAAATGCGTAGAGATGTGGAGGAACACCAGTGGCGAAGGCGGCTTTCTGGTCTGTAACTGACGCTGAGGCGCGAAAGCGTGGGGAGCAAACAGGATTAGATACCCTGGTAGTCCACGCCGTAAACGATGAGTGCTAAGTGTTAGGGGGTTTCCGCCCCTTAGTGCTGCAGCTAACGCATTAAGCACTCCGCCTGGGGAGTACGGCCGCAAGGCTGAAACTCAAAGGAATTGACGGGGGCCCGCACAAGCGGTGGAGCATGTGGTTTAATTCGAAGCAACGCGAAGAACCTTACCAGGTCTTGACATCCTCTGACACTCCTAGAGATAGGAATTTCCCCTTCGGGGGACAGAGTGACAGGTGGTGCATGGTTGTCGTCAGCTCGTGTCGTGAGATGTTGGGTTAAGTCCCGCAACGAGCGCAACCCTTGTTCTTAGTTGCCAGCATTCAGTTGGGCACTCTAAGGAGACTGCCGGTGACAAACCGGAGGAAGGTGGGGATGACGTCAAATCATCATGCCCCTTATGACCTGGGCTACACACGTGCTACAATGGATGGTACAAAGGGCAGCAAAGCCGCGAGGCCTAGCCAATCCCATAAAACCATTCTCAGTTCGGATTGTAGGCTGCAACTCGCCTACATGAAGCCGGAATCGCTAGTAATCGCGGATCAGCATGCCGCGGTGAATACGTTCCCGGGCCTTGTACACACCGCCCGTCACACCACGAGAGTTTGTAACACCCGAAGTCGGTGGGGTAACCGTAAGGAGCCAGCCGCCTAAGGTGGGACAGATGATTGGGGTGAAGTCGTAACAAGGTAGCCGTATCGGAAGGTGCGGCTGGATCACCTCCTTTCTAAGGAATATGCAGTCCTTGTGGACTGATAAATTGTTTGACGTTTTTTGTTTGTTTAGTTTTGAGGGAGCAATTCTCTCAAAGCTTTTTTTAATCGTTCTTTGAAAACTAGATAATCGTAAGAAGAAGCAAGAAAACATCGAGTAATCGCCATTTTAGTTTTCTCTCTTAAGTAATTAAGAGAAATAACCTTTTAGGTTAAGTTAGAAAGGGCGCACGGTGAATGCCTTGGCACTAGGAGCCGATGAAGGACGGGACTAACACCGATATGCTTCGGGGAGCTGTAAGTAAGCTTTGATCCGGAGATTTCCGAATGGGGGAACCCACTGCTCGTAATGGAGCAGTATCTTTACCTGAATACATAGGGTATTGATGGCATACCCGGGGAACTGAAACATCTAAGTACCCGGAGGAAGAGAAAGCAAACGCGATTCCCTGAGTAGCGGCGAGCGAAACGGGACATAGCCCAAACCAAGAGGCTTGCCTCTTGGGGTTGTAGGACACTCAACATGGAGTTACAAAGGAACGGGGTAAATGAAGCGATCTGGAAAGGTCCGTCATAGAAGGTAAAAACCCTGTAGTTGAAACTTCGTTCCCTCCTGAGTGGATCCTGAGTACGGCCGGACACGAGAAATCCGGTCGGAAGCAGGGAGGACCATCTCCCAAGGCTAAATACTCCCTAGTGACCGATAGTGAACCAGTACCGTGAGGGAAAGGTGAAAAGCACCCCGGAAGGGGAGTGAAATAGTTCCTGAAACCGTGTGCCTACAAGTAGTTAGAGCCCGTTAATGGGTGATAGCGTGCCTTTTGTAGAATGAACCGGCGAGTTACGATCCCATGCAAGGTTAAGTTGAAAAGACGGAGCCGCAGCGAAAGCGAGTCTGAATAGGGCGAATGAGTATGTGGTCGTAGACCCGAAACCAGGTGATCTACCCATGTCCAGGGTGAAGTCCAGGTAACACTGGATGGAGGCCCGAACCCACGCACGTTGAAAAGTGCGGGGATGAGGTGTGGGTAGCGGAGAAATTCCAATCGAACTTGGAGATAGCTGGTTCTCTCCGAAATAGCTTTAGGGCTAGCCTCACGTAGTAAGAGTCTTGGAGGTAGAGCACTGTTTGGACTAGGGGCCCTCATCGGGTTACCGAATTCAGACAAACTCCGAATGCCAAAGACTTATCCGTGGGAGTCAGACTGCGAGTGATAAGATCCGTAGTCAAAAGGGAAACAGCCCAGACCACCAGCTAAGGTCCCAAAGTATACGTTAAGTGGAAAAGGATGTGGAGTTGCTTAGACAACCAGGATGTTGGCTTAGAAGCAGCCACCATTTAAAGAGTGCGTAATAGCTCACTGGTCGAGTGACTCTGCGCCGAAAATGTACCGGGGCTAAACGTATCACCGAAGCTGTGGATTGACACCATCAGGTGTCAGTGGTAGGAGAGCGTTCTAAGGGCGTTGAAGCTAGACCGTAAGGACTGGTGGAGCGCTTAGAAGTGAGAATGCCGGTATGAGTAGCGAAAGATGAGTGAGAATCTCATCCACCGAATGCCTAAGGTTTCCTGAGGAAGGCTCGTCCGCTCAGGGTTAGTCGGGACCTAAGCCGAGGCCGAAAGGCGTAGGCGATGGACAACAGGTTGATATTCCTGTACCACCTCTTTATCGTTTGAGTGATGGGGGGACGCAGGAGGATAGGGTAAGCGCGCTGTTGGATATGCGCGTCTAAGCAGTTAGGCTGGTGAATAGGAAAATCCGTTCACCGTGAAGGCTGAGCTGTGACAGCGAGGGAAATTTAGTACCGAAGTTCCTGATTCCACACTGCCAAGAAAAGCCTCTAGCGAGATAAAAGGTGCCCGTACCGCAAACCGACACAGGTAGGCGAGGAGAGAATCCTAAGGTGAGCGAGAGAACTCTCGTTAAGGAACTCGGCAAAATGACCCCGTAACTTCGGGAGAAGGGGTGCTCTTTGAGGTTCATAGCCTCGAAGAGCCGCAGTGAATAGGCCCAGGCGACTGTTTAGCAAAAACACAGGTCTCTGCGAAGCCGCAAGGCGAAGTATAGGGGCTGACGCCTGCCCGGTGCTGGAAGGTTAAGAGGAGGGGTTAGCGCAAGCGAAGCTCTGAATCGAAGCCCCAGTAAACGGCGGCCGTAACTATAACGGTCCTAAGGTAGCGAAATTCCTTGTCGGGTAAGTTCCGACCCGCACGAAAGGCGTAACGATCTGGGCACTGTCTCAACGAGAGACTCGGTGAAATTATAGTACCTGTGAAGATGCAGGTTACCCGCGACAGGACGGAAAGACCCCGTGGAGCTTTACTGTAGCCTGATATTGAATTTTGGTACAGCTTGTACAGGATAGGTAGGAGCCTGAGAAGCCGGAGCGCTAGCTTCGGTGGAGGCGTCGGTGGGATACTACCCTGGCTGTATTGAAATTCTAACCCGCACCCCTTATCGGGGTGGGAGACAGTGTCAGGTGGGCAGTTTGACTGGGGCGGTCGCCTCCTAAAGAGTAACGGAGGCGCCCAAAGGTTCCCTCAGAATGGTTGGAAATCATTCGTAGAGTGTAAAGGCACAAGGGAGCTTGACTGCGAGACCTACAAGTCGAGCAGGGACGAAAGTCGGGCTTAGTGATCCGGTGGTTCCGCATGGAAGGGCCATCGCTCAACGGATAAAAGCTACCCCGGGGATAACAGGCTTATCTCCCCCAAGAGTCCACATCGACGGGGAGGTTTGGCACCTCGATGTCGGCTCATCGCATCCTGGGGCTGTAGTCGGTCCCAAGGGTTGGGCTGTTCGCCCATTAAAGCGGTACGCGAGCTGGGTTCAGAACGTCGTGAGACAGTTCGGTCCCTATCCGTCGTGGGCGCAGGAAATTTGAGAGGAGCTGTCCTTAGTACGAGAGGACCGGGATGGACGCACCGCTGGTGTACCAGTTGTCTTGCCAAAGGCATCGCTGGGTAGCTATGTGCGGACGGGATAAGTGCTGAAAGCATCTAAGCATGAAGCCCCCCTCAAGATGAGATTTCCCATAGCGTCAAGCTAGTAAGAACCCTGAAAGATGATCAGGTTGATAGGTCAGAGGTGGAAGCGTGGCGACATGTGGAGCTGACTGATACTAATCGTTCGAGGACTTAACCATTTATATTAGGTGAACTTGAGTTTTTAAAACTTCTTCTGCATTATCTAGTTTTGAGGGAATGAACCTCTAATTAAATAGTCTGGTAATTAAGGCGAGAAGGTCACACCCGTTCCCATACCGAACACGGAAGTTAAGCTTCTCAGCGCCGATGGTAGTTGGGACACGCGTCCCTGTGAGAGTAGGACGTTGCCAGGCTGTTTATCTACATGGAGGATTAGCTCAGCTGGGAGAGCATCTGCCTTACAAGCAGAGGGTCGGCGGTTCGATCCCGTCATCCTCCACCATTTATTTTTCTAAACTATTATTTGCCGGGGTAGCTCAATTGGTAGAGCAACTGACTTGTAATCAGTAGGTTGGGGGTTCAATTCCTCTCGCCGGCACCATTTGTTTGATTACTCAGATAAGAGATTATTAGCGAGGTTCTATTTTTAACGGGCTATTAGCTCAGTTGGTAGAGCATCTGACTCTTAATCAGAGGGTCGAAGGTTCGAGCCCTTCATAGCCCACTATTAAATCTTATCCCTGTAATGAGCCATTAGCTCAGTCGGTAGAGCATCTGACTTTTAATCAGAGGGTCGAAGGTTCAAGTCCTTCATGGCTCACCATTTTAATATGCGGGTGTGGCGGAATTGGCAGACGCACCAGACTTAGGATCTGGCGCCGCAAGGCGTGGGGGTTCGACTCCCTTCACCCGCACCATTTAATTTTATATGCGGAAGTAGTTCAGTGGTAGAACATCACCTTGCCAAGGTGGGGGTCGCGGGTTCGAATCCCGTCTTCCGCTCCAATAATGCCGGGGTGGCGGAACTGGCAGACGCACAGGACTTAAAATCCTGCGGTAGGTGACTACCGTACCGGTTCGATTCCGGTCCTCGGCACCATCACAACAAATTCATATGCGCCCTTAGCTCAGCTGGATAGAGTGTTTGACTACGAATCAAAAGGTCGGGAGTTCGAATCTCTCAGGGCGCATTATTTCGGGAAGTAGCTCAGCTTGGTAGAGCACTTGGTTTGGGACCAAGGGGTCGCAGGTTCGAATCCTGTCTTCCCGACCATATTTCTTATCTTTTACGGGGTCTTAGCTCAGCTGGGAGAGCGCCTGCTTTGCACGCAGGAGGTCAGGGGTTCGATCCCCCTAGACTCCACCAATTTTATTTAATATGTTGACAATGTAAATTTTATTTGTTAATATATAAAAGTCGCACAAATGATTGTTCTTTGAAAACTAAACAAACAAAACGTCAACAAACAATAATATTAGTTTCGTATGAAACTAAGCCAACGTAACAAAATGAGCTAAATCAACTTTCTCGGAGAGTTTGATCCTGGCTCAGGACGAACGCTGGCGGCGTGCCTAATACATGCAAGTCGAGCGGACTTTCAAAAGCTTGCTTTTGAAAGTTAGCGGCGGACGGGTGAGTAACACGTGGGCAACCTGCCTGTAAGACTGGGATAACATCGGGAAACCGATGCTAATACCGGATAATCCTTTTTCTCTCATGAGAAAAAGCTGAAAGTCGGTTTACGCTGACACTTACAGATGGGCCCGCGGCGCATTAGCTAGTTGGTGAGGTAACGGCTCACCAAGGCGACGATGCGTAGCCGACCTGAGAGGGTGATCGGCCACACTGGGACTGAGACACGGCCCAGACTCCTACGGGAGGCAGCAGTAGGGAATCTTCCACAATGGACGAAAGTCTGATGGAGCAACGCCGCGTGAGCGATGAAGGCCTTCGGGTCGTAAAGCTCTGTTGTTAGGGAAGAACAAGTACCGGAGTAACTGCCGGTACCTTGACGGTACCTAACCAGAAAGCCACGGCTAACTACGTGCCAGCAGCCGCGGTAATACGTAGGTGGCAAGCGTTGTCCGGAATTATTGGGCGTAAAGCGCGCGCAGGCGGTCCTTTAAGTCTGATGTGAAAGCCCACGGCTCAACCGTGGAGGGTCATTGGAAACTGGGGGACTTGAGTGCAGAAGAGGAAAGCGGAATTCCACGTGTAGCGGTGAAATGCGTAGAGATGTGGAGGAACACCAGTGGCGAAGGCGGCTTTCTGGTCTGTAACTGACGCTGAGGCGCGAAAGCGTGGGGAGCAAACAGGATTAGATACCCTGGTAGTCCACGCCGTAAACGATGAGTGCTAAGTGTTAGGGGGTTTCCGCCCCTTAGTGCTGCAGCTAACGCATTAAGCACTCCGCCTGGGGAGTACGGCCGCAAGGCTGAAACTCAAAGGAATTGACGGGGGCCCGCACAAGCGGTGGAGCATGTGGTTTAATTCGAAGCAACGCGAAGAACCTTACCAGGTCTTGACATCCTCTGACACTCCTAGAGATAGGAATTTCCCCTTCGGGGGACAGAGTGACAGGTGGTGCATGGTTGTCGTCAGCTCGTGTCGTGAGATGTTGGGTTAAGTCCCGCAACGAGCGCAACCCTTGTTCTTAGTTGCCAGCATTCAGTTGGGCACTCTAAGGAGACTGCCGGTGACAAACCGGAGGAAGGTGGGGATGACGTCAAATCATCATGCCCCTTATGACCTGGGCTACACACGTGCTACAATGGATGGTACAAAGGGCAGCAAAGCCGCGAGGCCTAGCCAATCCCATAAAACCATTCTCAGTTCGGATTGTAGGCTGCAACTCGCCTACATGAAGCCGGAATCGCTAGTAATCGCGGATCAGCATGCCGCGGTGAATACGTTCCCGGGCCTTGTACACACCGCCCGTCACACCACGAGAGTTTGTAACACCCGAAGTCGGTGGGGTAACCGTAAGGAGCCAGCCGCCTAAGGTGGGACAGATGATTGGGGTGAAGTCGTAACAAGGTAGCCGTATCGGAAGGTGCGGCTGGATCACCTCCTTTCTAAGGAATATGCAGTCCTTGTGGACTGATAAATTGTTTGACGTTTTTTGTTTGTTTAGTTTTGAGGGAGCAATTCTCTCAAAGCTTTTTTTAATCGTTCTTTGAAAACTAGATAATCGTAAGAAGAAGCAAGAAAACATCGAGTAATCGCCATTTTAGTTTTCTCTCTTAAGTAATTAAGAGAAATAACCTTTTAGGTTAAGTTAGAAAGGGCGCACGGTGAATGCCTTGGCACTAGGAGCCGATGAAGGACGGGACTAACACCGATATGCTTCGGGGAGCTGTAAGTAAGCTTTGATCCGGAGATTTCCGAATGGGGGAACCCACTGCTCGTAATGGAGCAGTATCTTTACCTGAATACATAGGGTATTGATGGCATACCCGGGGAACTGAAACATCTAAGTACCCGGAGGAAGAGAAAGCAAACGCGATTCCCTGAGTAGCGGCGAGCGAAACGGGACATAGCCCAAACCAAGAGGCTTGCCTCTTGGGGTTGTAGGACACTCAACATGGAGTTACAAAGGAACGGGGTAAATGAAGCGATCTGGAAAGGTCCGTCATAGAAGGTAAAAACCCTGTAGTTGAAACTTCGTTCCCTCCTGAGTGGATCCTGAGTACGGCCGGACACGAGAAATCCGGTCGGAAGCAGGGAGGACCATCTCCCAAGGCTAAATACTCCCTAGTGACCGATAGTGAACCAGTACCGTGAGGGAAAGGTGAAAAGCACCCCGGAAGGGGAGTGAAATAGTTCCTGAAACCGTGTGCCTACAAGTAGTTAGAGCCCGTTAATGGGTGATAGCGTGCCTTTTGTAGAATGAACCGGCGAGTTACGATCCCATGCAAGGTTAAGTTGAAAAGACGGAGCCGCAGCGAAAGCGAGTCTGAATAGGGCGAATGAGTATGTGGTCGTAGACCCGAAACCAGGTGATCTACCCATGTCCAGGGTGAAGTCCAGGTAACACTGGATGGAGGCCCGAACCCACGCACGTTGAAAAGTGCGGGGATGAGGTGTGGGTAGCGGAGAAATTCCAATCGAACTTGGAGATAGCTGGTTCTCTCCGAAATAGCTTTAGGGCTAGCCTCACGTAGTAAGAGTCTTGGAGGTAGAGCACTGTTTGGACTAGGGGCCCTCATCGGGTTACCGAATTCAGACAAACTCCGAATGCCAAAGACTTATCCGTGGGAGTCAGACTGCGAGTGATAAGATCCGTAGTCAAAAGGGAAACAGCCCAGACCACCAGCTAAGGTCCCAAAGTATACGTTAAGTGGAAAAGGATGTGGAGTTGCTTAGACAACCAGGATGTTGGCTTAGAAGCAGCCACCATTTAAAGAGTGCGTAATAGCTCACTGGTCGAGTGACTCTGCGCCGAAAATGTACCGGGGCTAAACGTATCACCGAAGCTGTGGATTGACACCATCAGGTGTCAGTGGTAGGAGAGCGTTCTAAGGGCGTTGAAGCTAGACCGTAAGGACTGGTGGAGCGCTTAGAAGTGAGAATGCCGGTATGAGTAGCGAAAGATGAGTGAGAATCTCATCCACCGAATGCCTAAGGTTTCCTGAGGAAGGCTCGTCCGCTCAGGGTTAGTCGGGACCTAAGCCGAGGCCGAAAGGCGTAGGCGATGGACAACAGGTTGATATTCCTGTACCACCTCTTTATCGTTTGAGTGATGGGGGGACGCAGGAGGATAGGGTAAGCGCGCTGTTGGATATGCGCGTCTAAGCAGTTAGGCTGGTGAATAGGAAAATCCGTTCACCGTGAAGGCTGAGCTGTGACAGCGAGGGAAATTTAGTACCGAAGTTCCTGATTCCACACTGCCAAGAAAAGCCTCTAGCGAGATAAAAGGTGCCCGTACCGCAAACCGACACAGGTAGGCGAGGAGAGAATCCTAAGGTGAGCGAGAGAACTCTCGTTAAGGAACTCGGCAAAATGACCCCGTAACTTCGGGAGAAGGGGTGCTCTTTGAGGTTCATAGCCTCGAAGAGCCGCAGTGAATAGGCCCAGGCGACTGTTTAGCAAAAACACAGGTCTCTGCGAAGCCGCAAGGCGAAGTATAGGGGCTGACGCCTGCCCGGTGCTGGAAGGTTAAGAGGAGGGGTTAGCGCAAGCGAAGCTCTGAATCGAAGCCCCAGTAAACGGCGGCCGTAACTATAACGGTCCTAAGGTAGCGAAATTCCTTGTCGGGTAAGTTCCGACCCGCACGAAAGGCGTAACGATCTGGGCACTGTCTCAACGAGAGACTCGGTGAAATTATAGTACCTGTGAAGATGCAGGTTACCCGCGACAGGACGGAAAGACCCCGTGGAGCTTTACTGTAGCCTGATATTGAATTTTGGTACAGCTTGTACAGGATAGGTAGGAGCCTGAGAAGCCGGAGCGCTAGCTTCGGTGGAGGCGTCGGTGGGATACTACCCTGGCTGTATTGAAATTCTAACCCGCACCCCTTATCGGGGTGGGAGACAGTGTCAGGTGGGCAGTTTGACTGGGGCGGTCGCCTCCTAAAGAGTAACGGAGGCGCCCAAAGGTTCCCTCAGAATGGTTGGAAATCATTCGTAGAGTGTAAAGGCACAAGGGAGCTTGACTGCGAGACCTACAAGTCGAGCAGGGACGAAAGTCGGGCTTAGTGATCCGGTGGTTCCGCATGGAAGGGCCATCGCTCAACGGATAAAAGCTACCCCGGGGATAACAGGCTTATCTCCCCCAAGAGTCCACATCGACGGGGAGGTTTGGCACCTCGATGTCGGCTCATCGCATCCTGGGGCTGTAGTCGGTCCCAAGGGTTGGGCTGTTCGCCCATTAAAGCGGTACGCGAGCTGGGTTCAGAACGTCGTGAGACAGTTCGGTCCCTATCCGTCGTGGGCGCAGGAAATTTGAGAGGAGCTGTCCTTAGTACGAGAGGACCGGGATGGACGCACCGCTGGTGTACCAGTTGTCTTGCCAAAGGCATCGCTGGGTAGCTATGTGCGGACGGGATAAGTGCTGAAAGCATCTAAGCATGAAGCCCCCCTCAAGATGAGATTTCCCATAGCGTCAAGCTAGTAAGAACCCTGAAAGATGATCAGGTTGATAGGTCAGAGGTGGAAGCGTGGCGACATGTGGAGCTGACTGATACTAATCGTTCGAGGACTTAACCATTTATATTAGGTGAACTTGAGTTTTTAAAACTTCTTCTGCATTATCTAGTTTTGAGGGAATGAACCTCTAATTAAATAGTCTGGTAATTAAGGCGAGAAGGTCACACCCGTTCCCATACCGAACACGGAAGTTAAGCTTCTCAGCGCCGATGGTAGTTGGGACACGCGTCCCTGTGAGAGTAGGACGTTGCCAGGCACACAAAAGACAACCTGTATTGGGTTGTCTTTTTTTGCATTATAAAATAGTCTAAAAATTTAAGAGGATGCTGTTATTTAAATGTAGCATCTCTCTTAAAGACAAAATTTGTGTCTCAGTCAATCAAAATGTCTTTAAGAAGCCGTCTAGAGGACAAAACTCATCGAAGTCCTGCCAAAAATGTCTTTAAGAAGCCGTCTAAAGGACAAAACTCCCCGAAGTCCTGCTCAAAATGTCTTTAAGAAGCCGTCTAAAGGACAAAACTCCCCGAAGTCCTGCTCAAAATGTCTTTAAGAAGCCGTCTAAAGGACAAAACTCATCGAAGCCCTGTCAAAAATGTCTTTAAGAAACCGTCTAAAAGACAAAACTCATCGAAGCCCTGTCAAAAATGTCTTTAAGAAACCGTCTAAAAGACAAAACCCCCCGAAAGATTGCCCTAAATGTCTTTAAGACCCAGCATATAAGGACAATCAATCATAAAAAGATACCCCTACATACTTTTATTATTAGAGTGCCCAGCCCCACTATTACCCTTTTTGACTTTTACACCAAATAGGAATCGGGTGAGATGAGTCCTCTTTATTACGAACTCAAAAATAAGAAGAGAGACTGTTAAGGTTGAAATCATAATTAAGACATATTTAAGTGGGACAGTTAGGTCTAGCCTAATCACATAATAACCAATCACCACTAACACCGTTTGATGAATAATATAAACCGGAAACGCAGCTTCATTCAAAAAGGGAAGGAGTCGATGATTTTTATTTAAATATTTATGACCATACCCATGAATGACGATTAGGCCCATCCATACATTAAACATCCTGAACAACGTTAAGAAGCTGTCCATTAAAAGACTTTTTATGTCATCGTTTTGGGCAACGAGGAAAACCCAGATTGGTACAGAGATAAGTATTACTAATAAACCCCTAAGGCGTAAACGATTAAACATCTCTTGGAATCGTTGATCACTGCTAGTTATATACCCCATAATAAAAAGAACGAAGTAAAAGAATGGATTTTGCCCGCCTGGAGCTGGCAGTTTAGTTGTTAGTGCTAACACTATAAAAAACAGGATAAACATGGATGGCTTACTCATAGTGTAATGGATAAAATGTTTTGGTTTTTCTGTTCGTAAAAAATGAAAAACGGGTAAAGCCAATATTGAAAGAACAAAAAGATAAAGGATAAACCACAGGTGAGCAGGGGTAAATGTACCAAAACAACCTGATAAATCGCTAAAGTTTGAGGAAAATTCTTTTAAAAACATGAAATAGGAACCTGATGATTTTCCGGTATGGTCCATAATCGCAAAATACCCTTTTAGGTGGAACAATGAGTAATAGGCCAACTAAGAGCGGTATTAACAGGCGGCTGCATCTTTATTTTAGAAAAAAGGATTTGGATTTTATCTGTAATGCGTACGTACCAGCTGGCAGAACCGGCTAACCAAAATAGCAGGGGCATAAACCATAAATTAGCAACTGAAATGAACCAGCTTAACCCCCAGCTCAATGTTTCATTTTTTACATAAAAAGGATCCCAATAATCAAAAAATCGTGCCGCATGGAAAGGAAATAATAAGAAAATCCCAAAATTCCTAAGCCAATCGATGTCATACCGTCTTTCCTTTTCACTCATAGACTTTCTTATTTCATAATTTTTACAATTACATTTTACAGGCAGGAGGAAATATTAGAAAGTATTTATATACAAAAACAGGAAAAACGCATCTCTGTGTCAAAACTAGAATGATATCTAACCCTGCTCTATGGAGAAGAATCTATTTTAGTCGGTATTTCTTAGAAATCATAGGTTTCAGGGCGGGGAAATTTGGAGAAAATCAGTAGTAGTGAATCGTTGCATCTCCCCCAAAATTTCAGTATAATAAAAGTCAAATATAGTCAAAGTCAGATGATGGGAGGTGGGAAGATGAGAAACATCTCCGATATTATTGAAAAATATCTAAAGCAGGTTTTGGAGTTAAGTGAAGAAGACCTTGTTGAAATTAAGCGAAATGAAATTGCTGACAAGTTTCAGTGCGTCCCTTCACAAATCAATTATGTCATTAATACTCGTTTCACCATTGAACGAGGATATATTGTAGAAAGTAAACGGGGCGGCGGTGGATATATTCGGATTATGAAGGTTCAATCCCACGATTTAGCCCATTTAATTGATCAGTTGCTAGCAATCATCCAAAATCGAATTAGTCAAACAAGTGCTGAAGATGTAATTGTAAGACTGGTTCATGAGGAGGTCATTACAAAACGAGAGGCAAAAATTATGCTAAGTGTCATCGATCGTTCTGTCTTATATATTGATCTTCCATATCGTGATGAATTACGAGCAAGAATGTTAAAAGCAATGTTAACATCCTTAAAATATAAATAACTAGTGCAGCCAGAGAGGTGATAAATATGATCTGTCAAGAATGCAATCAAAGGCCAGCTGCTCTTCATTTTACAAAAATTATTAATGGTGAAAAAACAGAAGTACATCTTTGTGAGAAATGTGCCCAGGAAAAAGGCGAAATGTTTATCTTTAATGGGGAATCTGGTTTTGCTTTTAATAATCTATTAGCAGGATTATTAAATATTGACCCAACATTTCAAAAGTCGAGTGAAAGTCCATTTCAACAGGAGGAAATCCTTCAATGTGATCATTGCTCGATGACTTTTCCACAGTTTTTAAAGGTAGGACGGTTTGGCTGTGCCCATTGTTATGAAACATTTCAAGACCAGTTACAGCCTGTATTAAGGCGTTTGCATGGTGGAAATTGGTCACATAATGGTAAAATACCGAAAAGAATTGGCGGCAGCCTCCATCTTCGTAAACAAATCGAAGAATTAAAACTAGGACTCCGAAATGCCATTTCCAATGAGGAATTTGAGAAGGCTGCGGAGATTCGCGATGAAATACGTACGTTAGAAAAACAATTAGCTGGAAACGAAGAGGGAGGAGAATAACGTGTCGCTTGAACATTTCTTTAATCAAGCCGTCAGCTCCTGGATGAGCGAAGAGGGACCGGATTCGGATATTGTCCTTAGTTCTCGAATCCGTCTAGCTAGAAACTTTGAGGCTTACAACTTTCCGACTGTATTTTCACCAGAAGAGGCAAAAGCGGTTATTGTCAATATGGAGGAAATCCTTAACCAATCCGATCTTCAAAAGTATGGAAGGATGGAATTATTAAAAATTGATGAAATGCAGCCGCTTCAGAAAAGGGTCTTAGTAGAAAAGCACTTGGTTAGTCCCCTATTGGCTGAAGATTCACCTTATGGTGCTGTTCTTTTAACAGAAAACGAAGAAGTTAGTATTATGATTAATGAAGAAGACCATATCAGAATTCAATGTTTGTTTCCCGGCTTACAAATTGCAGAGGCATTGGCGGCGGCCAACGAAATAGATGATTGGCTTGAAAGTAACATTCATTATGCCTTTGACGAAAAACACGGTTATTTAACAAGTTGTCCCACAAATGTTGGAACGGGACTTCGGGCCTCCGTTATGATGCATTTACCTGGATTAATACTTACCCAGCAAATAAACCGCATCATTCCGGCTATTCACCAATTAGGTCTTGTTGTAAGAGGAATTTATGGTGAAGGCAGTGAGGCGCAGGGAAATATCTTTCAAATTTCCAATCAAATCACGCTAGGAAAGTCTGAAGTTGATATTAGCCGTGATTTAAAAGGAGTTGTCAGTCAGTTAATTTCCCAAGAAAGGTCAGCTCGGGAAGCATTACGGAAAACTTCTAACATACAATTAGAAGACAGAGTGTTTCGCTCATTAGGAGTATTATCTAATAGCCGAATTATTGAATCAAAAGAAGCAGCACGCTGTTTATCCGATGTTCGGCTTGGAATAGATATGGGGTATATAAAGAAAATGCCGAAGACAATCTTAAATGAATTAATGATCCTAACCCAGCCGGGATTTTTACAGCAATATGCCGGTGGTCCATTAAGACCGCATGAAAGGGATATTCGCAGAGCAACGTTAATTAGGGATCGAATTAACATGGAGCATGGAAAAATAGGTGAGGAGGAATAGAATATGATGTTTGGACGTTTTACAGAAAGAGCACAAAAGGTTCTTGCTTTGGCACAAGAGGAAGCCATTCGCCTTGGACATAACAACATTGGAACTGAACACGTTTTATTAGGGTTGGTTCGTGAAGGTGAAGGGATTGCAGCTAAAGCACTTTATGGGCTTGGTTTAGGTTCTGATAAAATTCAAAAAGAAGTAGAGAATTTAATTGGTAAAGGACAAGAAACCTCTCAAACTATTCACTATACTCCTAGAGCAAAAAAGGTTATTGAATTATCAATGGACGAGGCACGAAAATTAGGACATTCGTATGTAGGAACAGAACATATTCTCCTTGGCTTAATTCGTGAAGGAGAAGGGGTTGCTGCCCGGGTATTAAATAACCTTGGTGTCAGCTTAAACAAGGCACGCCAGCAGGTGCTTCAATTATTAGGAAGCAATGAATCAGGCGGCCATCAAGGGGCGTCAGTTAGTGCTAATACACCAACACTTGACAGCCTTGCTAGAGATTTAACAGCGATTGCCCGTGAAGGCAGCTTGGACCCAGTTATTGGCCGTAGTAAAGAAATTCAACGGGTCATTGAGGTGTTAAGCCGGCGTACGAAGAATAACCCCGTGTTAATTGGTGAACCTGGTGTCGGAAAGACGGCAATTGCTGAAGGGCTGGCCCAACAAATTGTAAATAACGAAGTGCCTGAGATTCTCCGTGACAAACGGGTGATGACACTTGATATGGGAACGGTTGTAGCAGGAACAAAATACCGCGGTGAATTTGAGGATCGTTTGAAAAAGGTAATGGATGAAATCCGTCAAGCCGGAAATATTATTCTTTTTATTGATGAGCTTCACACATTAATTGGGGCTGGCGGAGCAGAGGGCGCCATCGATGCTTCCAATATCCTAAAACCCTCACTTGCCCGCGGAGAACTTCAATGTATCGGTGCAACGACATTAGATGAATATCGTAAATATATCGAAAAAGATGCTGCACTCGAGCGCCGCTTCCAGCCAATTCGTGTGGATGAACCAACGGCTGAGGAATCTATTCAAATTCTGGCGGGGTTACGCGATCGCTATGAGGCCCACCACCGTGTTTCGATTACGGATGAAGCCATTGAAGCAGCTGTAAAGCTATCAGACCGCTATATCTCAGACCGCTTCCTGCCTGATAAAGCAATTGATTTGATCGATGAGGCAGGCTCAAAAGTTAGACTGCGCTCGTATACAACACCGCCTAATTTAAAAGAATTAGAGGTAAAGCTTGAGGAAGTAAGAAAAGAAAAAGATGCAGCTGTCCAAAGTCAAGAATTTGAGAAAGCCGCTTCATTAAGAGATACCGAGCAGCGTCTGCGTGAACAGTTAGAGGAAACCAAGAAAACGTGGAAAGAAAAGCAAGGAAAAGAAAATAATGAAGTAACGGTTGAAGATATTGCAAGTGTTGTGTCAAGCTGGACGGGAGTACCTGTCTCCAGGCTTGCCGATACAGAGACCGCTAAGTTACTTAACTTAGAGGAAGTTTTACACTCCCGTGTCATTGGGCAGGAGGAAGCTGTTGTCGCCGTTTCAAAGGCTGTTCGCCGGGCAAGAGCAGGATTAAAAGATCCAAAACGGCCAATTGGCTCATTTATCTTCCTAGGACCAACAGGGGTAGGGAAAACCGAATTAGCCCGCGCTCTAGCTGAAGCAATGTTCGGTGATGAGGATTCAATCATTCGAATTGATATGTCAGAGTATATGGAGAAACATTCTACTTCCCGTCTTGTCGGCTCACCTCCAGGATATGTCGGTTATGAAGAAGGCGGACAATTAACGGAAAAAGTCCGCAGAAAACCGTATTCTGTTATATTGCTGGATGAAATTGAAAAAGCACATCCAGACGTCTTTAATATCTTGCTTCAAGTCCTTGAGGATGGCCGTCTAACAGATTCAAAAGGAAGAACAGTCGATTTCCGCAATACTGTTCTCATCATGACATCCAATGTGGGTGCAGAAGCCCTGAAACGGAACAAATACGTAGGCTTCAATATTCAAGATGGTCAGCAGGATTACAAGGATATGAAGGGGAAAGTAATGGAAGAGCTAAAGAAAGCCTTCCGTCCTGAATTCCTCAATCGGATCGACGAGATTATTGTTTTCCATGCATTAGAGAAAAAACATCTCGAAGAAATTGTTACCTTGCTATCAGACCAATTAGTAAAACGGTTAAAAGAGCATAATATTTCATTAGAATTAACAGCCGCTGCTAAGGAGAAAATCTCTCAGGAAGGTTATGATCCTGAGTACGGGGCAAGACCGCTTCGTCGTGCTATTCAAAAGCATATTGAAGACCGGCTTTCTGAAGAATTATTAAAAGGAACATTATTAACCGGTCAACATGCTGTGATAGATGTTGCTGATGGCGAGTTTGTCGTTAAAGTGGCCGAGAATACAAGCTTAGCAAAGTAAACCATGTTTGATTAAATAGTTTACAGCTTATTAACAAATGCAAGAGGTACACGTGAATAAAGTCAACCCGTGTACCTCTTTTTCATTTATCTCGGAAGTGCTTTAAAATAAAGGCGAACTAGCGTAACGTCCATTAGAGTTTTTGTAAGAAAGGTTGAACAGATAATGGCTAAACGAAAAACAAAATTTATGTGTCAGGAGTGCGGGTACGAATCTGCCAAGTGGATGGGGAAGTGCCCTGGCTGCGGACAATGGAATACCATGACAGAGGAAGTTGAAATAACCGGGGCTAATAGAAGAGGAGCGTTTGCCCATTCTCCAAGCGGTTCTAATATTTTAACAAAACCGATGCCGATCAATTCAATTGAAATGGAAAATGAACCACGAATAATGACGGACTTAAACGAATTAAATCGTGTCCTTGGCGGTGGTGTTGTAAAAGGCTCGTTGGTCTTAATTGGCGGAGATCCAGGGATTGGGAAATCTACTCTTCTATTGCAAGTATCTTCACAGTTAGCTAATAAAGGGAATCAGGTCTTATACATATCTGGGGAAGAGTCATTAAGACAGACAAAGCTTCGCGCCGAACGATTAGGGATTTCTTCTGAGAACTTACTCGTTTACTCAGAGACAAATCTGGAGGAAATCAATCGGACAATTGAACAAGCTAATCCTAGTTTCGTGATCATCGACTCTATTCAAACGGTGTTCCATCCGGATGTGACAAGTGCACCGGGGAGTGTATCCCAAGTCCGGGAATGTACGTCAGAATTAATGAGAATTGGAAAAACAAAAGGGATCGCTATTTTTATCGTCGGTCATGTAACCAAAGAAGGATCGATTGCTGGTCCAAGGCTGTTGGAGCATATGGTTGATACTGTTCTATATTTTGAAGGAGAACGACATCACACCTATCGAATTTTAAGAGCGGTGAAAAACCGTTTTGGCTCCACCAATGAAATGGGTATTTTTGAAATGAAGGAATTTGGCCTTGAAGAAGTGGAAAATCCGTCGGAAATCTTCTTAGAAGAAAGATCGCGTGGTGCCGCAGGTTCGACTGTCGTTGCATCTATGGAAGGAACACGGCCTGTTCTAGTGGAAATTCAGGCATTAATTTCACCAACCAGCTTTGGAAATCCCAGAAGGATGGCAACTGGAATCGATCATAACCGGGTGCCCCTGTTAATGGCCGTTTTGGAAAAGCGGGTCGGTATGCTCCTTGCCAACCAAGATGCTTATTTAAAAGTAGCTGGCGGAGTAAAATTAGATGAACCAGCCATCGATTTAGCCATTGCTGTCAGTATTGCGTCAAGTTTCCGCGATAAGCCAACCAGACCAACGGACTGTATTATTGGTGAGGTAGGCTTAACGGGTGAGGTCAGAAGGGTGTCAAGAATTGAACAGCGTGTTCAAGAGGCGGCAAAATTAGGCTTTGAACGTGTCATTTTACCAGCAAATAATTTAAGCGGCTGGAGTGGACCCAATGGAATTCAGCTAATTGGTGTCAACTCCGTAAGTGAGGCATTAAAAGCAGCGTTAGGAGGGTAGAGGGTGGCAGAGAATAAAAAAATTCCTGAACTATCGGTAAGCGATGTGCTGCAATTCCTTGCTCCAGGTACACCAATTCGCGAGGGTATTGATAATGTCCTCAGGGCAAACACAGGCGGGCTCATTGTTGTTGGCTATAATGAGAAAGTGAAAAGCATCGTGGACGGCGGTTTCGAAATCAATTGTTCCTTTTCACCGAGCTTCTTATATGAATTGGCCAAGATGGACGGCGCCATTATTTTAAATGATGTAGGGAATAAAATTCTATTTGCGAATGCACAGCTCGCACCTAACTCAGACATCCCTTCTTCGGAAACAGGGATGCGGCACCGAACGGCTGAGCGTGTAGCTAAACAAACCAAGGCCTTGGTCATAGCGATTTCACAGAGAAGAAATGTCATTACCTTGTATCAAGGGAATTTCCGGTATGCATTAAAAGATATTGCTGTCATTTTAACCAAAGCTAATCAAGCCATACAGACGCTTGAGAAGTACAAGGTAGTCCTTGAGCAAAGCATCACCAATTTGAGTATTTTAGAATTTGAGGAATCGGTTACCTATAATGACTTTTTACTAGTTCTGCACCGTTTTGAAATGGTGTTAAAGATTAAAACCGAACTATTAACGCTGTTACACGAGCTAGGGACAGAAGGACGGTTAATCCGACTGCAAATGAATGAAATATTAACTGAACTAGAAGAAGAGGTAATCCTTATTATTAAGGATTATGCCTTCGACAGGGATGTCCAAGCACGGGATGTCCTCCACCGAATGCAGTCCATGGCCGCTAGCGGAGTGATTGAGGATATTGTCTTGCTGAAATTATTGGGCTATCTCGGCTATGTTCACCTCGATGAAAATAAAAAACCGCGGGGGTATCGAATTCTTCATAAAATTCCTAGACTCCCTCTGATTATCATTGAAAATCTAATTAATGGCTTTGGAGAGTTAGCGAAAATTATTGCCGCGTCAGTAGAAGAACTCGATGAAATCGAAGGAATTGGGGAAGTTCGGGCGAAGAAGATTAAAGAAGGCTTTAAATTAATTAAAGAGCGGCTTTATACCGACAGGCACTTATAAAAACATTGAAAAAGCAAGGCACGTGTGCTAAAATGTGCGGCCTCAATTTGTTTGACACAGAAATTTTCCAATGCTACCCTATGAGGAGTAAGATTTTTACAATACAAATTTATTGCAGCTAGTTTACATTTTGGAAAAATAATCACAAAATCAACGTTTCAATTTTGGGAATATGTTTATAATGAATTAGAGGAGGTGAAGGAATGTTAAAACGAATTGTGCAAGCATGCTTCCTCATTATGGGTGGTACGCTGGGGATCCTATTATTACCGGAATTGTTTAACTTACTTCAGATTAATGACATTCCATTAATCAATAATTCATATGTTACTGCTATTTTAGGGGCTATTATTTTTTATCTTATTACCTTTTGGGCAGTAGATTATGTCTTTAATTTCATTAAATGGACGGAAGATTCCTTAGTGAAAATCCCCGTAACGGATGTGCTTTTTGGTAGTGTAGGCTTGATTTTTGGTTTATTTGTAGCCTTTTTGATTGGTTTTGCCCTTAATGCTGTTCAAGTTCCAATCTTAAATGCGGTTGCACCTATTTTACTAACCCTATTATTTGGTTATCTAGGTTTTCAAGTTGGTTTTAAAAAACGTGATGAACTGTTAGGACTTTTTGGTAATCGCGGAAGTAAGAAAAAGCATAGCGATGAGGAAACAGAAAAAGCAGCTGGAAAAGCACTGAAAATTTTAGATACAAGCGTTATTATTGATGGACGTGTGGCTGATATTTGTCAGACAGGATTTTTGGAAGGGACGATTGTCATTCCACAATTTGTGCTAGAGGAGTTACAGCATATTGCGGATTCCTCTGATGTTTTGAAACGAAACCGCGGCCGCAGAGGCTTGGATATTTTAAATAGAATTCAGAAGGAACTCGCCATCAAGGTGGAAATTTATGAGGGTGACTTTGAAGAAATCAGCGAAGTAGATTCAAAACTAGTGAAACTAGCTAAGTTAACGAATGGTATGCTCGTAACAAATGATTTTAACTTAAATAAAGTATGTGAACTGCAGAAGGTATCCGTACTAAATATCAATGACTTAGCCAATGCCGTTAAGCCGGTTGTCCTTCCAGGTGAAGAATTAACGGTACAAGTAATCAAAGACGGGAAAGAATATCATCAAGGTGTGGCTTATTTAGATGATGGTACAATGATCGTCGTTGAAGAAGGCAGAGAGTATATTGGAAAAAGAATTGAAGTGCTTGTCACCAGTGTCCTGCAAACATCAGCAGGCCGAATGATTTTCGCGAAACCGAAATTGCTAGAAAAAGCGCTCTAGATAAAAAATAAAAAATGCTCGGATAAGCCCATATGGCTGGGACTGGACAATTCTCATATAGAGAATTGTTCAGTAGCAAAGTAGATAGAATGGGGTTTTTTTATGACTTACCAAGTCATTCTCCCGGCGGCTGGGTTGGGAAAAAGAATGCAGGCGGGAAAAAATAAGCTGTTATTAGAACTCAATGGAGTGCCCGTGCTCATTCATACCTTAAAGGTATTTGAGGAGGATGATGCATGTCTCGGCATTATTTTAGCAGCAAATCCTCAGGATGAGACTGAGATTATGGCCATTCTAAAACAGTATAATGTAACGAAAGTAATCAGTTTAGTGCCAGGTGGAGAAGAGCGCCAGCATAGTATCTATAATGCCCTTAAAACAGTCAAAACCGATGGCATTATTCTTGTCCATGATGCAGCTCGGCCGTTTATTCGAACGGAACAGATTCACCGCTTAATCAAAAAGGCAGAGGAAACCGGTGCTGCCATTATTGGGGTCCCAGCAAAAGACACAATGAAAAAGGTACTAGATGGTGTAGTAGTGGAAACTGTCGACCGTTCAAGCTTGTGGGCTGTTCAAACCCCACAAGCTTTTCGCGTTTCCTTACTCAGGAAGGCCTATGACCAAGCTGAGCAGGATCATTATCTTGGGACAGATGATGCTAGTTTAGTGGAACGTCTTGACTATCCTGTGGCTATGGTTCAAGGGGATTATGATAATATTAAACTGACAACACCAGAAGATTTATACTTTGCAAAGGCTATTCTTGAGAAGCGGAAGTTTCTTTAATTTGAGCTTCCCGAGGTTGATATCCAACTGATTGAAGTGCCTGAGGCAAGAAACTACATCCAGTCTATTATAAAGGAGTTTTATTGATGTTTCGAATCGGACAAGGCTTTGATGTTCACCAATTAACAGAGGGGCGCCCGCTCATTATTGGCGGTATCAACATTCCCTATGAAAAGGGCCTATTAGGTCATTCTGATGCGGATGTTTTATTACATACCATTTCCGATGCTTGCCTTGGTGCCATTGGCGAAGGCGATATCGGCAAACACTTTCCGGATACCGATCCGAATTTTAAGGATGCTGATTCGGCTAAACTGATGGAGCATGTTTGGAAGCTGGTAAAGGAGAAAGGTTATGAGCTGGTGAATGCCGACTGTACCATTATTGCTCAAAAACCGAAAATGGCTCCCTATATCGGACAAATGCAGGCACGAATTGCTGAGTTACTCGAAGCTGCCATCGACCAAATTAATGTAAAGGCGACAACGACAGAAAAACTTGGTTTTCCTGGCAGGGGCGAGGGTATAGCCTCCCAGGCCGTCGTCTTGTTGAAAAAGACAAGCAATTAACCTTTTACAGTGAAATAGACAATGGTAAAATGAATCAGGTAAATATTTAAACTAAGAAGAGTGTCTAGCCCCACTGGATTGGGCTTCCCTTTTCTACAATGGAGGCATTATGATGTCAAATGAAGTTCGTGTGAGGTATGCTCCAAGTCCAACAGGACATTTACATATTGGAAACGCCCGTACAGCATTATTCAATTATTTATTTGCTCGTAACCAAGGTGGAAAATTCATTCTCCGCATTGAGGATACAGATAAAAAACGTAACATTGCTGGCGGTGAGGAAAGCCAATTAAAATATTTAAAATGGCTTGGCATGGATTGGGATGAAGGAGTAGATGTCGGCGGTGAATATGGCCCGTATCGCCAATCAGAGCGAAATGATATTTATCAAACCTACTATAAGCAATTATTAGAAAGCGGCCATGCATATAAATGTTATTGTACGGAAGAAGAAATTGAAGCAGAACGTGAAGAACAGATGGCACGAGGTGAAACACCTCATTATTCAGGTAAATGCCGTCACTTAACGGATGAACAACGTCAGCAATATGAAAAAGAAGGGCGTCAGCCAAGCATTCGTATTGCCGTTCCTGAAGGGAAAACTTATACGTTTGATGATATGGTCAAAGGGACTGTCTCTTTTGAATCCGAAGGAATGGGCGACTGGGTAATGGCGAAAAAGGATGGAACGCCTACGTATAACTTTGCTGTTGCCATCGATGACCATTTAATGGCGATATCTCATGTACTTCGTGGTGATGATCATATCTCCAATACACCTAAACAGTTGATGGTTTACGAAGCATTAGGCTGGGAGCCGCCAATTTTTGGTCATATGACTTTGATCGTCAATGAAAGCCGTAAAAAGTTAAGTAAGCGTGATGAATCAATTATTCAGTTTATTGAACAATATGAAGAACTAGGCTTCCTTCCAGAAGCGTTATTTAACTTTATTACTTTGCTCGGCTGGTCGCCGGCAGGTGAAGAGGAGCTATACACCAAAGAAGAATTTATTCAGATTTTTGATGCTCATCGCCTCTCAAAATCACCGGCACTTTTTGATAAACAAAAGTTGACATGGATGAACAATCAATATATGAAAAAGATTGAAGTGGACCGGGCATTGGAGCTCGCCCTTCCACACTTAGTTAAGGCAGGACGCTTAAGTGAGAGCATGACGGACGAAGAGCATCAGTGGGCACGGAGCTTAGTGGCACTTTTACAAGAAAAAATGAGCTATGGTGCGGAAATCGTAGAATTATCGGATTTATTCTTCCAAGAAGATGCGGTTTATGAAGCAGAAGCTAAGGAAGTATTAGCTGGGGAAACTGTTCCAGAAGTGTTGAAGGCATTTTCTCAGGAACTTGACCAATTGGACCGTTTTAAAGCGGATGGAATTAAGGCTGCTATGAAAGCTGTCCAGAAGTCCACTGGCCAAAAAGGAAAGAACCTGTTTATGCCAATTCGGGCAGCTGTAACAGGCCAAACACATGGACCAGACCTGCCAGAGACAATTGAACTTTTAGGCAAACATACCGTTCAAAAAAGAATTGAAAAAATTATTGGTTAACATTATTACGAAAATGTAATATAGTAAAAGAAAGAATTTTATATAACTAAAGCGTAGATGAGGAAAAGTAAAAAAAAGATGCTTTATAGAGAGAACCATCACCGGCTGAAAGTGGTTTAAGCCTCTCGTTTTTTGAAATGCACCTCTGAGCCCCATTTCGAAAGGAGTCAACTTCAAGTAGATTTGGGCGGATTCATCCGTTAACAAGGTAGAGTGAGACCTGATAAAGCGCTGCTAACACCATATTGGTATGGTAGGAGCCTGAAGGTCTAATCAGAGTGGAACCACGCATTAAGCGTCTCTGTCAATATGACAGGGGCGCTTTTATTTTTTTAAATTCATTTTTTGACGAGATTATCGTCACATAACAAGGGGGATTGACGATGTTCAAAAAGATGAAGGAGGACGTCGAGGTAGTTTTTGAACAAGATCCAGCGGCGAGAAATTATTTTGAAGTAGTTTTAACTTATTCCGGCCTGCATGCCATTTGGGCACATCGGATAGCACATGCGCTTTTTAATCGAAAATTATTTTTTCTTGCCCGATTTATTTCACAAGTGAGCCGATTTTTTACCGGAATTGAAATTCATCCTGGGGCAAAAATAGGCAGAAGATTTTTTATTGACCATGGCATGGGGGTTGTGATTGGGGAAACATGCGAAATTGGGAATAATGTAACTATCTATCAAGGCGTAACGCTGGGTGGAACTGGTAAAGAAAAGGGGAAGCGGCATCCTACCGTTAAAGATAATGTTTTAATTGCCACTGGGGCAAAAGTGCTGGGATCGATTACGATCGGTGAAAATTCCAAGATTGGCGGCGGTTCTGTTGTTTTAAAAGAGGTGCCTCCAAACTCTACAGTAGTAGGGATTCCAGGCAGGGTGGTCATCCAAGATGGAAAGCGGATTAATCAATCGAAGGATTTAAACCATTGTGACCTTCCAGACCCTATTGCTGACCGCTTAAAGGAAATGCAAAATGAAGTAAATCAGTTAAGACAAGAACTGAAAGAACTAAAAGAAGAAAGGATACAACTCAATGGCCATTCAACTTTATAATACCCTTACACGTAAGAAGGAGACATTTGTACCGCTCGAAGAAGGAAAGGTAAAAATGTATGTTTGCGGTCCAACCGTCTATAATTATATTCATATCGGTAATGCAAGACCAGCGATCGTTTTTGATACCGTTCGCCGCTACTTAGAATATCGGGGCTACGATGTCCAATATGTTTCCAACTTTACCGATGTCGATGATAAATTAATCCGTGCGGCCAATCAGTTAGGTGAAGATGTTCCAACGATTGCCAATCGATTTATTCATGCTTATTTTGAAGATGTTTCAGCATTAGGCTGCCAAAAAGCCGATGTTCATCCACGTGTTATGGAAAATATGGACATAATCGTTGATTTTATTGATCAATTAGTGAAAAAAGGTTTTGCCTATGAATCAGAAGGTGATGTTTATTTCAGGACAAGAAAATTTGATGAATATGGAAAGCTGTCCCATCAATCGATTGATGACCTTCAGGTCGGAGCAAGAATTGAAGTCGGCGATAAAAAAGAAGATGACTTAGACTTTGCTTTATGGAAAGCGGCAAAAGAAGGGGAAATTAATTGGGAAAGTCCTTGGGGACACGGGCGGCCAGGCTGGCATATTGAATGCTCGGCAATGGCGAAAAAGTATCTTGGCGATACAATTGATATCCATGCCGGCGGCCAGGATTTAACGTTCCCGCACCATGAGAATGAAATTGCTCAATCTGAGGCCCTTTCGGGAAAACTTTTTTCTAGGTACTGGATGCACAACGGTTATATTAATATCGATAATGAAAAAATGTCGAAGTCACTCGGGAACTTTGTCCTTGTACATGACATCATTCAACGGCATAACCCACAGGTACTGCGCTTTTTCATGTTGTCTGTCCATTATCGCAATCCTATTAACTACAGTGAGGAATTGTTGGAGAGTACCAAAGCGGCCTATGAACGTTTAACGACATCTTATCAAAATCTAAAGCATCGAAAAGAAGCAAGTACAGATTTAACGAATAATAATCAAGAATGGCTCGATAAAATTACTGTCTTACAAAATCAATTTATTGAGGCAATGGATGATGATTTTAATTCAGCCTTAGCGATCTCGGTCTTATTCGAACTCTCCAAGCTTGCCAACTATTATCTATTAGAGAAAAATACAGCCGTTGAGGTTATTGATGCTTTTACAAATAAATTTGAAGAGTTATTCGGGGTATTAGGATTAACACTTGGCGGAGAAGAAATGTTAGATGAGGAAATTGATGCCTTGATTGAAAAGCGCAATCAAGCACGAAAGGATCGAAATTTCCAACTGTCCGACCAAATAAGAGATCAGCTTAAGGAAATGAATATAATTTTAGAAGATACACCACAAGGTACAAGATGGAAAAGAGGCTAATTCATGCTTGATTATGAAAACAACGTTGATGCCAAACAATTGAATAGTCTTGCCCTTGCCTATATGGGAGATGCGATCTTTGAGGTGTATGTAAGACGGCACCTTTTGTATAGTGGTAAAGTTAGACCAAACCAATTGCACCATTTAGCGACAAGGTACGTGTCAGCGAAAGCACAATGCAAAATTCTTTTTCAAATGATGGATGATCAACTTTTAACTGAAGAGGAAACAGCTGTGGTTATGCGCGGCAGAAATGCCAAGTCCGGCACAGTTCCAAAAAATACAGATGTTCAGACGTATCGTTATAGTACGGCCTTTGAGGCTTTAATGGGTTATTTATTTTTAGAGGATCAAAAGGAACGCTTAGAAGAACTTGTAGAGAAGGCATTTAGTTATGTAGATGAGCCGAAAGGAGGAACATCAGAATGAATCAAGATCACGAGCAAGAATATATCGTTGGAAAGAATCCAGTGATTGAAGCACTTAAATCTGAACGAGACATTAATAAAATATTAATTGCGGAAGGTTCACAGCGCGGCCAAATGCAACAAATCACACAGTTAGCAAAAGAATCAAATGTTCTTGTCCAATTCGTTCCTAAGAAGAAAATTGACCAAATCTCTGGTGAAAATCATCAAGGTGTGCTTGCGTATGTCGCTGCCTACCAATATGCAGAAATAGACGATTTATTTACTGCGGCAGAGAAGAAGAACGAGGCACCCTTCTTTCTATTGTTAGATGAAATTGAGGACCCGCATAACCTTGGTTCGATTATGAGGACAGCGGATGCAGTCGGGGCGCATGGAATTATTATTCCAAAGCGCAGGGCTGTAGGTTTAACGGCGACCGTTGCCAAAGCATCAACAGGTGCAATTGAATATATTCCAGTTGTCCGCGTCACAAACATGGCACGTACAATTGAGGAATTAAAGGAACGGGGCGTTTGGATTGCTGGAACAGATGCCAAAGGTAAGGAAGATTACCGCCAAATCGATGGCACTCTTCCGCTTGGCTTAGTAATAGGCAGTGAAGGAAAAGGGATGGGAAGGTTAATTCGTGAAAAATGTGATTTTCTTATTCAATTGCCGATGGTCGGGCGTGTGACCTCGTTAAATGCTTCTGTTGCTGCATCATTACTCATGTACGAGGTATACCGAAAACGTAATCCCCTTGAGAGGTAGGATATGGATATTCTGCTTGTTGACGGATATAACATTATCGGAGCCTGGCCAGAGTTAAGAGCATTAAGGGATCGCGATTTACCTGCGGCAAGGGATCGCCTTGTCGAAAGAATGGCAGAGTACCAAGCCTTTTCTGGTTTCCGTGTAATTGTTGTATTCGATGCCTATGGTGTGCAAGGAATTGAGAAGAAATATAAAAACCATAAAGTAGAAGTCATCTTTACAAAAGAAAATGAAACGGCGGACGAGCGGATTGAAAAAATGGCGATCAGTTTAAGTAACCGGAAAACGCAAATTCATGTCGCTACTTCTGATTTTACAGAGCAATGGGCCATTTTTGGACAAGGGGCATTACGTATTTCTGCGCGTGAACTGCTAATTGAGATGTCATCCATTGAAAAGGGTATAGAAAAAAATGTGAAGAAGATCCAAGAGAAAAAACCAGTCTCCAAAATACCGATTAGTGAAGAAATGGCAGAAATTTTTGAAAAATGGCGCAGAGGAGAGAAATGAGCACTCGACTTCAAAATATTTGTACTGTATACTAAAAATATCTATGGATGTTCGGTGGAGGGGATCTACTTTGAGTACGGACTTCGGAACAAAGATTAACGAGCATTTTTTCGCTATGGATGACGAGGGAATAGTCGATTTGGTACACCAAGGTGATAGTGAAGCATTGGATTATTTAATCCACAAGTATCGTAATTTTGTGCGTGCAAAAGCAAGATCCTATTTTTTAATTGGAGCAGATAAAGAAGATATTGTTCAAGAGGGTATGATCGGTTTATACAAAGCAATTCGTGATTTTCGTGAGGACAAGCTCACTTCCTTTAAAGCGTTTGCTGAATTGTGTATAACCCGCCAGATTATTACAGCGATTAAGACTGCCACACGGCAAAAACATATCCCGCTAAATTCTTATGTATCATTGGACAAGCCTATTTATGATGAAGAGTCTGACAGAACCTTGATGGATGTATTGTCAGGTGCAAAGGTATTGGACCCGGAAGAGTTAATTATTAATCAAGAGGAATTTGACCACATCGAAATTAAAATGACCGAATTATTAAGCGATTTGGAGAGGAAAGTTTTGGCGTTATACCTAGATGGACAATCCTATCAGGAAATTTCTGAGGAGCTTAATCGTCATGTCAAATCCATTGATAATGCCCTGCAGCGAGTGAAAAGAAAACTAGAAAGATATCTGGAAATCCGTGAGTTTTCCTTGTAATAAGTGTCTATATTATTAATCTGTTTTAGGCGTTATTGACAATAATTAGGGGTCATGATACATTTTTAAAGATACACAAGAAAAATGGTTGAAGGTGTCGAATATGAGCAAAAAAGTAGTATTAGCATGTGTTGACTGCGGATCGCGGAATTATTCGACAGAGAGCAAGCAGACACAAACAGATCGATTAGAACTGAAAAAATATTGTAAGACTTGCGCAACCCATACCATCCACCGGGAAACAAAATAATACTAGATAGATATTCGTATGGCTACTTAAGATAGTTGGGGGTTAGGATATGCAACGTATAAAGAAGTTTTTCAGTGAAGTTTTCCGCGAAATGAGAAAAGTTAGCTGGCCAAAACGTAATGAACTTACTCGAATGACCATTACGGTTTTGTCTACGGTTGTTTTTTTTGGAGTGTTCTTTGCGGTATTAGATTTAGGAATTTCCAAATTGATTCGCTTAATTCTTGAATAATAAATCTAAATTCATGGTATAATGGTAAACACTACAGGAAATTTCAGCAAAAAACCCGTATAATCGGGTTTTTTATTTTGAAAAAAATAGTTTTGATATAAAAAATAGGGAGGGACGGACACTAGTCCTCTTAAATGGAAAAGAATTGGTATGTAGTTCATACTTACTCAGGTTATGAAAATAAAGTAAAAGCTAACTTGGAAAAACGGGTAGAATCAATGGGAATGGCGGATAAGATTTTCCGTGTAGTTGTTCCTGAAGAAGAAGAAACAGAGATTAAAAATGGCAAGAAAAAGGTTGTAAAACGAAAGGTATTCCCAGGATACGTACTAGTCGAAATTGTTATGACAGATGATTCTTGGTATGTGGTTCGAAACACACCTGGAGTGACCGGATTCGTTGGCTCAGCTGGGGCAGGTTCAAAACCAACACCGCTCTTGCCGGAAGAGGTAACTGCGTTAATGAAGCGTATGGGTGTAGAAGAAAAACGAGTGGACGTCGATTATGAAATCGGTGAAACTGTTCGGGTCAAGGAAGGTCCGTTTTCAAACTTCACTGGATCTATTGAGGAAATGGATAAAGATCGTTCTAAACTAAAAGTTCTTGTAAATATGTTTGGACGCGATACACCAGTAGAGCTTGATTTTAACCAAATAGAGAAATTGTAAGTAGAACAGTTAATCTTCGAAATGGAAGAAAAATAAACTGATATTGTAAAAAAACTTGAAATCATTTTTAAAAAGTGTTAATATTTCATAGGTCAGTATGTCTCCAATATGAGACTAGACCAATGTTTAGATTCTTTATGATTATCATATAAAGACATATGCCTGAGTGGGAGGGTACCTAAGGTTCCCTATTACCACATCACGGACTTTAAGGAGGTGTGTCTCGTGGCTAAAAAAGTAATTAAAGTTGTTAAATTACAAATTCCTGCTGGTAAAGCAAACCCAGCGCCGCCAGTTGGTCCTGCATTAGGTCAAGCCGGTGTTAACATCATGGGATTCTGTAAAGAATTTAACGCTCGTACAGCAGATCAAGCTGGATTAATCATTCCTGTTGAAATTACGGTATTTGAAGACCGTTCATTTACATTTATTACGAAAACTCCTCCTGCTGCAGTTCTTTTGAAAGTAGCAGCTGGAATTCAGTCAGGTTCTGGTGAACCTAACCGTAATAAAGTAGCAACAGTAAAGCGTGATACAGTACGCGAGATTGCGGAACAAAAAATGCCTGACCTTAACGCAGCTAGCGTTGAAGCAGCAATGCGCATGGTTGAAGGTACTGCACGCAGCATGGGTATTGTTATCGAAGACTAATCCATGTAAAGATTATTGTTGTAATGAGAGGGTTGCGCAGCTGAGAGAATTCACTCGCAACCTTTCTGCTGTCTAGCTATGGCGCCTAGCCTCATAGGGCAGAATAAGGCGCCTCTGCTTTTCAGTGTGGGAGAATCATTCGCTAAAACCACATTCTAGGAGGAAATTAAAATGGCTAAAAAAGGTAAAAAGTATTTAGAAGCTGCAAAGCTTGTAGATCGCCTAAAAGCATACCCAATTGCTGAAGCAATTGATCTTGCTAAAAAAACAAATTTCACAAAATTTGATGCAACTCTTGAAGTAGCTTTCCGTTTAGGCGTTGACCCTAAGAAAGCTGACCAACAAATCCGTGGTGCAGTTGTACTTCCAAACGGAACTGGTAAAACTCAACGCGTTTTAGTATTCGCGAAGGGTGAAAAGGTGAAGGAAGCAGAAGCAGCTGGTGCTGATTATGTAGGTGATACTGAATACATTAACAAAATCCAACAAGGTTGGTTTGAATTTGATGTAATCGTAGCAACTCCTGACATGATGGGTGAAGTTGGTAAACTTGGACGTACTTTAGGACCAAAAGGCTTAATGCCAAACCCTAAAACAGGTACTGTTACATTTGATGTAACAAGAGCTATTAATGAAATTAAAGCAGGTAAAGTTGAATACCGCGTAGATAAAGCTGGTAACATCCACGTTCCTATCGGTAAAGCATCTTTCGAAAATGAAAAGCTTATTGAAAACTTTACAACTGTATTTGAAACTATGGTGAAAGTAAAACCATCTGCAGCAAAAGGAACTTACATGAAGAACGTAACAGTTGCTTCAACAATGGGACCTGGTGTGAAGGTAGATCCTTCTTCTGTAGCAGTTAAGTAATTTTTTACCAATTGACATTTTAGATTACATTTTATATAATCTATTTTGTTGTTTAAATAATAAACATTTGTACTGTAGACAGCAGGTGCGTTACGACGCTTAATTCCCTGCCGAGGTAATGCGATAGAATTGGCTGATCATTCAGCTGTTGTATGCTGCCTCCATGTCTTGAACGATGTGGAGGTTTTTACTTGCCTGGTATAAATGTAGATATTCACAGGAGGTGTAAAGATGAGCAGTGTAATTGAACTAAAGAAACAATTAGTTGACGAAATTACTGATAAGTTAAAAGCAAGTGTATCAACTGTCGTTGTTGATTACCGTGGCCTTTCAGTTGCGGAAGTAACTGAACTACGTAAACAACTTCGTGAAGCAGGCGTTGAATTCAAAGTTTACAAAAACTCAATGGTACGCCGTGCAGCTGATGCAGCTGAGCTTTCTAGCTTAAACGAAGCATTAACAGGACCAAACGCAATCGCGTTCAGTACTGAAGATGTAGTAGCACCAGCTAGAATCTTGAATGACTTTGCGAAAAAACACGAGGCGCTTGAACTTAAAGCGGGTGTAATTGAAGGAAATGTTGCAACAGCTGAAGAAATTAAAGCTCTTGCTGACCTACCATCACGCGAAGGTTTACTATCTATGTTACTTTCCGTACTACAAGCTCCAATCCGCAATCTTGCTCTTGTCACAAAAGCAGTTGCAGAACAAAAAGAAGAACAAGGCGCGTAAGTTAAAACTAACAGCCTAAACAAATAAAACGTATTGAAAACTAAGGAGGAAACTTAATCATGACTAAAGAACAAATCATTGAAGCAGTTAAATCTATGACTGTTTTAGAACTTAACGATCTTGTAAAAGCAATCGAAGAAGAATTCGGCGTAACTGCTGCAGCTCCTGTAGCTGTTGCTGGTGGTGCTGGTGCAGCTGCTGTTGAAGAGCAAACTGAATTTGATGTAATCCTTGCAAGCCCTGGCGACCAAAAAATCAAGGTTATCAAAGTTGTTCGTGAAATCACTGGTCTTGGACTTAAAGAAGCAAAAGACCTTGTTGACAACACTCCAAAAGCTGTTAAAGAAGGCGTTTCTAAAGAAGAAGCTGAAGAACTTAAAGCTAAACTTTCTGAAGTTGGAGCTAACGTTGAAGTTAAGTAATAACCATTTGAAAAAAGCTCGCTTTATAAGCGGGCTTTTTTTGCCTTATGAATGTTATCCCTCGAATACCTCAATTACAAACACTCCCCAATAGGAGGTGAGTCTAATGACTGAACACTACTTTTCTCGTTCCCAAAAGGTTGAGAGTGACCCGAAATTTTGGGACTTTACATTAAAAAATAACCTTTTTCGCTTTAAAACGGATAATGGAGTATTTTCCAAAAGAGAAGTAGATTTTGGCTCACGTTTATTAATCGAGTCGTTTCAGGTTCCTGATGCACTTGGTCCGATTTTAGATGTAGGCTGCGGTTATGGTCCCATTGGTTTATCTATTGCTAAAGATCAAGTTGATCGGCTGGTACATATGATTGATGTGAATGAACGGGCACTAGAATTAGCGAAAGAAAACGCAGCTTTAAATCGGGTTGAAAATGTTCGAATATATGAAAGTGATCGATTGTTGAATGTCAAAGAAATGAACTTTGCTGCTATTTTAACAAACCCGCCCATTAGAGCTGGGAAAAAGACAGTTCATGAAATATTTGAGCAATGCTTCGAACATCTTGTAGAGAAAGGTGAACTGTGGATTGTTATTCAAAAGAAACAGGGAGCACCCTCTGCTATTGAAAAGTTAAACACTCTATTCTCTAATGTTGAGACGATTGACAAATCAAAAGGTTATTTTATTATTAAAGCAATAAAATAGTTGACTCCTTTTGGTGGTTGTGTTAGCATTATAAAATGCCATCATAATAATTACCGAATTATTCCTTTAAATACTTAATTTCTAGTATAAAAACGGAATAAGTAGGAAATGATGACAAAATAATAATCCAAATGTGAAATTGTGGTTTTTGAGTAAAAAACCCTTTTTCTTTTTGTCTACTAGGTAAGCCAAAGGTTCACCTGTAGATTTGAATAGATTTAATAAATAACGCTTGATTTGAGGGGTGAATCAGTTGACAGGTCAACTAGTTCAGTATGGACGACACCGCCAACGAAGAAGTTACGCACGAATCAGTGAAGTTTTAGAATTACCAAATCTTATTGAAATTCAGACCTCTTCATATCAATGGTTTCTGGATGAGGGATTGCGTGAGATGTTTCAAGATATTTCACCAATTGAAGACTTTACTGGTAACCTATCACTTGAGTTCATTGATTATAGCCTTGGCGATCCAAAGTATTCTGTAGAAGAATCAAAAGAACGGGACGTTACATATTCAGCTCCATTACGTGTAAAAGTACGTCTTGTGAACAAAGAAACAGGCGAAGTAAAAGACCAAGATGTATTTATGGGTGATTTCCCACTCATGACGGAAACAGGGACGTTTGTCATTAATGGCGCAGAACGTGTTATTGTTTCCCAATTAGTGCGTTCACCAAGTGTCTACTTTAGTGGAAAATTGGATAAAAACGGCAAAAAAGGATTTACAGCTACTGTAATTCCGAACCGCGGCGCTTGGCTGGAGTATGAAACAGATGCCAAAGATGTCGTATATGTGAGAATAGATCGTACTCGGAAACTGCCCGTTACGGTTCTTTTGCGTGCATTAGGCTTCGGATCCGATCAAGAAATCATTGAGTTGATTGGAGATAACGAGTACATCCGCAATACGCTGGAGAAGGATAACACAGAAGGTGTAGACAAAGCTCTCTTAGAAATTTATGAGCGTCTTCGCCCAGGTGAGCCGCCTACAGTTGATAATGCAAAGAGTTTATTAGTATCTCGTTTCTTTGATCCTAAACGCTATGACCTTGCTAATGTAGGTCGCTATAAGATCAACAAAAAGCTTCATATTAAAAATCGCTTATTTAATCAACGTTTAGCAGAATCACTTGCTGATCCTGAAACAGGCGAAATAATTGCTGAAAAGGGTACTCTTCTTGATAGAAGAAACCTTGATAGAATTATTCCAGCTCTTGAAAAGAATGTTAACTTTAAAGGCTTTAATCCCGTTGGCGGTGTAGTAGAAGATGAAATCACGCTTCAAGGCATTAAGATTTATGCGCCGGGGGAAGAAAGCGAAAAAGTTATTAATGTATTAGGTAATGCCTATGTGGCAGAGCCAATTAAAAATATTACACCGGCAGATATCATTGCTTCGATTAGCTACTTCTTTAATTTATTGCATGGAGTAGGCGATACGGATGATATTGACCACTTAGGTAACAGACGTCTTCGTTCTGTTGGTGAGTTGCTCCAAAACCAATTCCGTATTGGTTTATCGCGTATGGAACGTGTGGTTCGTGAAAGAATGTCCATTCAAGATACGGCAACCATTACACCACAGCAATTAATTAATATTCGTCCAGTTATTGCTTCTATTAAAGAGTTCTTTGGAAGCTCACAATTGTCTCAATTCATGGACCAAACAAATCCACTAGCGGAATTAACACACAAACGCCGTCTTTCTGCATTAGGACCTGGTGGTTTAACGAGGGAACGTGCTGGAATGGAAGTTCGTGACGTTCACTATTCCCACTATGGCCGGATGTGTCCAATTGAAACACCTGAGGGTCCGAATATTGGTTTGATAAACTCGTTGTCTTCCTATGCAAAGGTAAATCGCTTCGGTTTTATTGAAACACCTTATCGCCGTGTTGATCCGGATACCGGTAAAGTAACAGCCCGTATCGATTACTTAACAGCGGATGAAGAAGATAACTATGTAGTGGCACAAGCAAACTCCCGTTTAGGTGACGATGGAACCTTCCTTGATGAGGAAGTAGTCGCTCGTTTCCGTGGTGAAAACACAGTAGTTAAACGTGAACGCATTGACTATATGGATGTATCACCAAAACAGGTAGTATCTGCAGCAACTGCATGTATTCCGTTCCTTGAAAACGATGACTCAAACCGTGCCTTGATGGGTGCAAACATGCAGCGTCAAGCCGTTCCACTTATGCAGCCGGAAGCTCCAAGAGTTGGTACTGGTATGGAATATGTATCAGGAAAAGACTCAGGTGCAGCTGTAATCTGTAAGCAAGATGGAATTGTCGAGCACGTTGAAGCTCGTGAAGTATGGGTACGTGCAACAAAAGAAGTGGATGGACAAGAAGTTAAAGGCGATTTGAAAAAGTACCGTCTATTGAAATTCATTCGCTCTAACCAAGGTACTTGTTATAACCAGCGCCCGATTGTTGCAGTTGGTGACCGTGTGAAGAAAGGAGAAATCCTTGCTGATGGTCCATCAATGGAACTAGGTGAATTAGCACTTGGACGTAATGTTCTCGTAGCCTTCATGACGTGGGATGGTTATAACTATGAAGATGCCATCATTATGAGTGAACGTCTTGTAAAAGATGATGTATACACTTCTATTCATATTGAGGAATACGAATCAGAGTCTCGTGATACAAAACTTGGACCTGAGGAAATTACCCGTGATATTCCAAACGTTGGTGAAGATGCTCTTCGTAATTTGGATGAGCGCGGTATTATTCGCACTGGTGCGGAAGTTAAAGATGGTGATCTTCTAGTTGGTAAAGTTACTCCTAAGGGTGTTACCGAGTTAACTGCTGAAGAACGTCTCTTACACGCTATTTTTGGTGAAAAGGCTCGTGAGGTTCGGGATACTTCCCTAAGAGTTCCGCATGGCGGCGGCGGTATTGTTCATGATGTTAAAGTCTTCAATCGTGAAGATGGCGATGAACTGCCACCAGGAGTAAACCAACTTGTCCGTGTTTATATCGTTCAAAAACGTAAAATCCATCAAGGTGACAAGATGGCCGGTCGTCACGGTAACAAAGGGGTAATTTCTCGGATTTTACCGGAAGAGGATATGCCTTATTTACCAGATGGCACACCGGTTGATATCATGTTAAATCCACTAGGGGTACCATCGCGGATGAATATCGGTCAGGTGCTTGAGCTTCACTTAGGTATGGCGGCAAGATACCTAGGCATCCATGTGGCAACGCCAGTATTTGACGGAGCCCGTGAAGAAGATGTGTGGGGAACAATCCAAGAAGCAGGTATGGATCGTGATGCCAAAACGGTTCTTTATGATGGCCGTTCAGGTGAACCGTTTGATAATCGTGTATCGGTTGGTATTATGTATATGATTAAACTGGCTCACATGGTTGATGATAAACTACACGCTCGTTCGACAGGTCCTTACTCACTCGTTACACAGCAGCCTCTTGGCGGTAAAGCTCAATTTGGCGGACAGCGTTTCGGTGAGATGGAGGTATGGGCACTTGAAGCATATGGTGCAGCTTACACACTTCAAGAAATTCTTACTGTTAAATCAGATGACGTGGTTGGTCGTGTGAAGACATATGAAGCCATCGTGAAGGGTGAAAATGTTCCAGAACCAGGTGTTCCTGAGTCATTTAAAGTATTAATTAAAGAACTTCAGAGTCTTGGATTGGATGTTAAAATCCTGTCTGGAGATGAAGAGGAAATAGAAATGCGCGATACGGAAGATGACGATGACTTACAACAAGTTGATACGCTTAACATCGTTCCAGATGCGCCTAGCTTTGAGTCAGAAAAAGTAGGTTCAAAAGAATAATTTCTCTATTTTTATGGTGCAGCGCACGCAGGGCCGTGCGCTTTAACCTTTGTACGTGATAAGGGTAAAACCTGAGATTAAAAGGGAGGTAGGCCCCTTGCTAGACGTTAATAATTTTGAGTTTATGAAAATTGGTCTCGCTTCACCGGATAAAATCCGTTCATGGTCTTTCGGAGAAGTAAAGAAGCCAGAAACGATTAACTATCGTACATTAAAACCTGAAAAGGACGGCTTGTTCTGTGAACGAATTTTTGGTCCAACAAAGGACTGGGAATGTCATTGCGGTAAATATAAGCGAGTTCGTTATAAAGGTGTCGTTTGTGACCGTTGTGGTGTTGAAGTAACACGTGCGAAAGTTCGTCGTGAACGGATGGGTCATATTGAGTTAGCTGCACCTGTTTCACACATATGGTACTTTAAAGGTATACCTAGCCGAATGGGTCTTGTATTAGACATGTCCCCTCGTGCATTAGAAGAGATTATCTATTTTGCTTCTTATGTTGTAACAGAATCAGGTGATACAGCGCTTGATAAGAAGCAGCTATTGTCTGAAAAAGAATATCGTGCCTATCGTGAAAAGTACGGAAATAAATTCCATGCTGCAATGGGTGCTGAAGCTATTAAAAAGCTTCTTTCTGATATTGATCTTGATAAAGAAGTAGACACTTTGAAGGAAGAATTAAAAACAGCACAAGGTCAACGACGCACAAGAGCCATTAAACGCCTTGAAGTGTTAGAAGCATTCCGTAACTCTGGAAATGAGCCTTCATGGATGATTCTTGATGTGCTTCCTGTTATTCCTCCTGAACTTCGTCCGATGGTTCAATTGGATGGAGGAAGATTTGCAACTTCTGATTTAAACGATCTTTATCGTCGTGTTATTAACCGTAACAATCGCTTAAAGCGTTTATTAGATCTTGGCGCACCAAGTATTATCGTGCAAAATGAAAAACGTATGCTTCAAGAAGCAGTAGATGCATTAATCGACAACGGCCGTCGCGGCCGCCCTGTTACAGGTCCTGGTAACCGTCCGTTAAAATCGCTTTCTCATATGTTAAAAGGGAAACAAGGTCGTTTCCGTCAAAACTTGCTTGGAAAACGTGTTGACTACTCTGGTCGTTCTGTTATCGTTGTAGGTCCTAACCTAAAAATGTATCAATGTGGTCTTCCTAAAGAAATGGCGCTTGAACTGTTTAAGCCGTTTGTTATGAAGGAACTAGTTGAAAAAGGTCTGGCTCACAATATTAAGTCTGCTAAGCGGAAAATCGAAAGAGTATCTCCAGATGTTTGGGATGTCCTTGAAGATGTAATTAGAGAGCATCCGGTTTTACTAAACCGTGCCCCTACATTGCATAGATTAGGAATTCAGGCATTCGAACCAACACTTGTTGAAGGACGTGCAATTCGCTTGCATCCACTTGTATGTACGGCATATAATGCTGACTTTGACGGTGACCAAATGGCGGTTCACGTACCATTATCAGCAGAAGCTCAGGCAGAGGCACGCTTGTTAATGCTGGCAGCGCAAAATATCCTAAACCCTAAAGATGGTAAACCAGTTGTTACACCTTCACAGGACATGGTATTAGGAAACTATTACTTAACCTTAGAACGTGAAAATGCAATTGGTGAAGGGATGATTTTCAAAGATACAAACGAGGCCATCCTTGCCTATCAGAACGGTTTTGTTCATTACCACACCCGTGTGGCTGTTCATGCAGGGTCATTGAAAAATGAGACATTTACAGAAGAACAAAATAATAAGTTATTAATTACAACAGTTGGTAAACTTATTTTTAACGAGATTCTGCCAAAATCATTCCCATATATCAATGAACCAACTAGACAAAACTTAGAAGTCGAAACACCTGCTAAGTATTTTGTTGAAAAAGGTGAAGACATTAAAGCTAGAATTAAAGAAATGCCATTGATTGATCCGTTTAAAAAGAAAATTCTCGGTAATATCATCGCGGAAGTCTTTAAGCGTTTCAAAATTACCGAAACGTCTAAGATGCTTGACCGTATGAAGGATTTAGGTTTTAAACATTCAACTAAGGCAGGTATTACTGTTGGTGTAGCTGATATCGTCGTACTTCCTGAGAAACAACAAATACTTCATGAAGCTCAAGAAAAAGTAGATAACGTTATGAAGCAATTCAGACGTGGTCTTATTACAGAAGATGAGCGCTATGATCGTGTTATTGCAATTTGGAGTGCTGCGAAAGACACCATCCAAGGAAAATTGATGAAGTCCTTGAATAAAACGAATCCAATCTTTATGATGAGTGATTCTGGTGCCCGTGGTAATGCCTCTAACTTTACGCAGCTTGCTGGTATGCGTGGTCTGATGGCCAACCCGGCTGGACGGATTATTGAATTACCAATCAAATCAAGTTTCCGTGAAGGTTTAACGGTATTAGAATACTTTATCTCTACACATGGTGCTCGTAAAGGTCTTGCCGATACAGCCCTTAAAACAGCTGACTCAGGTTACTTAACTCGTCGTCTTGTTGACGTGGCTCAGGATGTAATTGTCCGTGAGGATGATTGTGGAACCGATCGTGGATTCTTAATCCGTGCCCTAAAAGACGGTACTGAAATTATTGAAGGCCTAGACGAACGTCTTGTCGGAAGATATGCTCGTACGCCTATTCGCCATCCTGAAACAAAAGAAGTTATTGTACCTGAAAACGGCTTAATAACAGAAGATTTAGCTGAAGTAATTGTGAATGCCGGTATTGAAGAAGTGAAAATTCGATCTGCATTTACATGTAACACCCGTCATGGTGTATGTAAGAAGTGTTATGGACGTAACTTGGCAACTGGTCAAGAGGTTGAAGTTGGGGAAGCGGTTGGTATTATCGCTGCTCAATCAATCGGTGAACCAGGAACGCAGTTAACCATGCGTACTTTCCATACCGGTGGTGTTGCTGGGGACGATATTACCCAAGGTTTACCGCGTATTCAAGAAATTTTTGAAGCACGTAATCCTAAAGGTCAAGCACACATTACCGAAATTGAAGGTGTTGTTGTTGGTATTAATGAAGGCCGCGATCGTCAACATGAAATCGTCGTTCAAGGCGAGGTTGAAACTCGTACCTACAATGCTCCATATACAGCCCGCTTAAAAGTAGCTGTTAATGACCATGTTGAACGTGGTCAAGAATTAACAGAAGGATCAATTGATCCAAAAGAATTAATTAAAGTAAAAGACGTTACGTCTGTTCAAGAATACCTATTGCGTGAGGTTCAAAAGGTTTACCGTATGCAAGGGGTAGAAATTGGCGATAAACACGTCGAAGTAATGGTACGTCAAATGCTTCGTAAAATTCGTGTCAGCGATGCAGGTGAAACAGATGTTCTTCCAGGAACACTTCTTGATATTCACCAGTTTACTGATGCAAACGAAAAGGCATTGCTTGAGGGTAAATTACCGGCAACAGGACGTCCGGTATTACTTGGAATTACCAAAGCATCACTCGAAACAGATTCATTCTTATCAGCAGCATCCTTCCAAGAAACCACAAGAGTTCTTACGGATGCAGCAATCAAGGGTAAACGTGACGAGTTGCTTGGTTTGAAGGAAAATGTAATTATCGGTAAGCTTGTCCCTGCTGGTACAGGTATGCAGCGTTACCGTAAGGCAGAGCCAATTCTTCGCGATACTACTTCCGAAGAAACAGTTACAATTGACTAACAAAAATAGTGAGGTACTTGCCTTAGGGCAAGTACCCTATTTTAAGATTATTTACCAAAGGATCAATTGAATAAAAATTGAAATCCTTAGTTGACATCTTTTTGGTAAGGTGTTATTATATCAAAGGTGCTTCTATTCAACGAATACTTTGGAGGATATGATTTATGTCTTATGAAAAAGTATCTCAGGCACAAAATGTTGTTATAGGAACAAAACAAACAGTCAAAGCACTTAAAGAAGGAAATGTACAAGAATTGATTATCGCAAGCGATGCTGAACCAAAGGTTACGGCAAAGGTTGTTGAAGAAGCGATTTTGTATAAAGTACCGATTCTGTATGTAGATTCGATGAAAAAACTCGGAAAAGCATGTGGAATTGAAGTGGGTGCGGCAGCTGTAGCCATTATCCGTTAAAAACTGTTTTTGTAGATAGAGAGTCTGCAAAAACTTTGTTTTTGCAAAAAAATGAACCACCTGGATGTGTGGGCTTACAAATAATGAAGGGAGGAAACAAAACATGCCTACTATTAACCAACTAGTGCGCAAGCCACGTCAATCACTGACAGAGAAGTCAAAATCTCCTGCGCTAAATAAAGGTTATAACAGCTTCAAGAAATCACAAACTAATGTATCTTCACCACAAAAACGCGGTGTATGTACTCGTGTTGGTACAATGACACCAAAGAAACCAAACTCAGCGTTACGTAAATATGCTCGTGTACGTTTGACGAATGGTATTGAGGTGACTGCATACATTCCTGGTATTGGCCACAACCTTCAAGAACACAGTGTTGTTCTTATCCGTGGAGGACGTGTAAAAGACTTACCAGGGGTACGTTATCATATCGTACGTGGAGCACTTGATACTGCTGGTGTAAACAACCGTATGCAAGGCCGCTCAAAATATGGTACTAAGAGACCAAAAGCAGCAAAAAAATAATCACACTAAATAAAAGCTTCGTTGAAAGGAGGAACATACATGCCTCGTAAAGGTCCTGTAGCAAAGAGAGATGTTTTGCCAGATCCGCTATATAATTCTAAACTAGTTACTCGTTTAATCAACAAAATGATGGTTGACGGTAAAAGAGGTAAGTCGCAAGAAATTCTTTACTCTGCATTTGAAACGATTCGTGAACGCACTGGTAAAGAGCCAATGGAAACTTTTGATGCAGCTATGAAAAATATCATGCCTGTACTAGAAGTTCGTGCTCGTCGTGTTGGTGGTGCAAACTACCAAGTACCAGTTGAGGTGCGTCCTGACCGCCGCACTACATTAGGTCTTCGCTGGTTAGTTAACTATGCACGTCTTCGTGGTGAAAAAACGATGGAAGAGCGTTTAGCTAACGAAATCATGGATGCAGCTAATAACACTGGTGCATCTGTTAAGAAACGTGAAGATACACACAAAATGGCAGAAGCAAACAAAGCGTTTGCTCACTATCGTTGGTAATTTAACCTTCAATATAAAAACTTTCATACTAGGAAGGAGAAAGACCCAATGGCAAGAGAGTTCTCCTTAGAAAACACTCGTAATATCGGTATCATGGCACACATTGATGCCGGTAAAACGACCACCACTGAGCGTGTCCTTTATTACACAGGTCGTATTCATAAGATCGGTGAAACACATGAAGGTGCATCTCAGATGGACTGGATGGAGCAGGAACAAGAACGCGGAATCACAATTACTTCCGCAGCAACAACAGCATCATGGAAAGGCCACCGTGTAAATATCATTGACACCCCAGGACACGTAGACTTCACAGTTGAAGTTGAACGTTCACTTCGTGTGCTTGATGGTGCGGTTGCCGTTCTTGATGCACAGTCAGGTGTTGAACCTCAAACTGAAACAGTTTGGCGTCAAGCAACAACTTACGGTGTACCACGTGTTGTATTCGTAAACAAAATGGACAAAATTGGCGCAGATTTCTTATATTCTGTTGGTACAATCCATGACCGTTTACAAGCGAATGCACACCCAATTCAGTTACCAATTGGTGCTGAAGATCAATTCGAAGCGATCATCGACCTTGTCGAAATGAACGCAGTATTCTACAGCAATGACTTAGGTACAGATATTGAAGTCCGTGAAATTCCGGAAGAATTCCGTGCTCAAGCTGAAGAATATCACGAAAAACTTGTTGAAGCAGTAGCAGAACTTGATGAAGAGTTAATGGAAAAATACCTTGGCGGTGAAGAAATCACTAAAGAAGAGCTAAAAGCAGCGATTCGTAAAGGTACTGTTAACGTTGAATTCTACCCTGTTATCTGTGGATCAGCATTTAAAAACAAAGGTGTTCAGCTAATGTTGGATGCAGTTATCGATTACCTTCCATCACCACTTGATGTACCTTCTATCAAAGGTCACGCAATCGATGATGAAGAAGAAGTAATTGAACGTCATTCTGATGATGAAGAGCCATTCTCGGCCCTAGCATTCAAAGTTATGACTGACCCTTATGTTGGTAAATTAACTTTCTTCCGTGTTTACTCTGGTACTTTAGAGTCTGGATCATATGTCCAAAACTCAACAAAAGGCAAGCGTGAACGTATCGGTCGTATCCTGCAAATGCATGCAAACAGCCGTAAAGAAATCTCTAAGGTTTATGCCGGTGACATTGCTGCTGCTGTAGGTTTGAAAGATACAACTACTGGTGATACTCTTTGTGACGAGAAATCTCTTGTTATTCTAGAGTCAATGCAATTCCCTGAGCCAGTAATTGAACTTTCAGTTGAACCAAAATCAAAAGCAGACCAAGATAAAATGACAACTGCATTACAAAAACTTCAAGAAGAAGATCCTACTTTCCGTGCGCATACTGATCAGGAAACTGGCCAGGTTATTATCGCAGGTATGGGTGAACTTCACCTTGATATTATTGTTGATCGTATGCGTCGTGAATTCAAGGTTGAAGCAAACGTAGGTGCTCCACAGGTAGCCTACCGTGAAACATTCAAAGGCTCAGCACAAGTTGAAGGTAAGTTTGCACGTCAATCTGGTGGTCGTGGACAATACGGTCACGTTTGGATTGAATTCTCACCTAATGAAGCTGGTAAAGGCTTTGAGTTTGAAAATGGTATCGTCGGTGGTGTTGTTCCTCGTGAATACATCCCTGCTGTACAAGCTGGCCTTGAAGATGCCCTACAACGTGGTGTACTTGCTGGATATCCATTAGTTGATATTAAAGCAAGATTATTCGACGGATCTTACCATGATGTTGACTCCTCTGAAATGGCGTTTAAAATTGCTGCATCAATGGCACTTAAGAATGCTGCTTCAAAATGTCAACCAGTTATCCTTGAACCTGTTATGAGAGTTGAAGTGGTTATCCCAGAAGAATATCTTGGTGATATCATGGGACAAATCACTGCTCGCCGTGGCCGTGTTGAAGGTATGGAAGCACGTGGTAATGCTCAAGTGGTACGTTCAATGGTTCCACTTTCAGAAATGTTTGGTTATGCTACAGCACTTCGTTCAAGTACACAAGGCCGTGGAGTTTTCTCTATGCACTTTGATCACTACGAAGAAGTTCCAAAATCAATTTCTGAAGAAATTATCAAAAAAAATAAAGGTGAATAATTGATTTTCACCTTTCTTTAAAGTATAACTACTTATGTAAGAATGGAAACTGTGAATCCGGGACACCTCGGCATAGTTTCCTCTTAACTATACTTAAATTTTTATAATCCAAAGGAGGATTTTCCAAATGGCAAAAGCTAAATTCGACCGTTCAAAGCCACACGTTAACATTGGTACAATCGGACACGTTGACCATGGTAAAACTACTTTAACTGCTGCAATCACTTCTGTTCTTGCTAAATCTGGTAAAGCAGAAGCTCGTGCATACGATCAAATCGACGGTGCTCCAGAAGAAAAAGAACGTGGTATCACAATCTCAACTGCACACGTTGAGTATGAAACAGATGCACGTCACTATGCACACGTAGACTGCCCAGGACACGCTGACTATGTTAAAAACATGATCACTGGTGCTGCACAAATGGACGGCGGTATCTTAGTAGTATCTGCTACTGACGGTCCAATGCCACAAACTCGTGAGCACATTCTTCTTTCTCGTCAAGTAGGTGTACCATACCTTGTTGTATTCATGAACAAATGTGACATGGTTGATGACGAAGAACTTCTTGAATTAGTAGAAATGGAAATTCGTGATCTATTAACAGAATACGACTTCCCTGGTGATGACACTCCAGTTATCAAAGGTTCTGCTCTTAAAGCATTAGAAGGCGAAGCAGAATGGGAAGAAAAAATCTTTGAATTAATGAACGCAGTTGATGAGTTCATCCCAACTCCAACTCGTGACACTGACAAACCTTTCATGATGCCTGTTGAGGATGTATTCTCAATTACAGGTCGTGGTACTGTTGCTACAGGACGTGTTGAGCGTGGTGTAGTTAAAGTTGGTGACGTAGTTGAAATCATCGGTTTCACTGAAGAGCCAAAATCTACTACTGTAACAGGTGTAGAAATGTTCCGTAAGCTTCTTGACTTTGCTGAAGCTGGCGACAACATCGGTGCCCTTCTTCGTGGTGTAGCTCGTGAAGAAATCGAGCGTGGACAAGTTTTGGCTAAACCAAAATCAATCACTCCACACACAAAGTTCAAAGCACAAGTTTATGTATTATCAAAAGAAGAAGGTGGACGTCATACTCCATTCTTCTCAAACTACCGTCCACAATTCTATTTCCGTACTTCTGATATCACTGGTGTTGTTCACCTTCCAGAAGGTACTGAAATGGTTATGCCTGGCGACCACATCGAAATGGATGTTGAACTAATCGCTCCAGTTGCGATCGAAAAAGAAACTAAGTTTTCTATTCGTGAAGGCGGACGTACAGTTGGTTCAGGTTCAATTACAACTATCGTTGAGTAATTAATATATGAAAAAGCAGATGGGTGACGATCCATCTGCTTTTTTTTTGCTTTATTAATGTCTCTGGGTGATTGATTTGAATAGAAGTTGGAATTGAGTTGATAGAAGATGTCTACTCGACCAAGTAGTGATGAATTGTAAGAGGAGAGTCGCATATAGGGCTTGTAAGCGACTGAGTAGGAAGGGATCCACAGAGATGAGTAGTATATAGGACCGCTAATCGACCGAGTAGTGATGAATTGTAAGAGGAGAGTCGCATATAGGGCTTCTAATCGACCGAAAAGTGATGGAACGAAAGAGAAGAGTCGCATATAGGGCTTCTAATCGACCGAAAAGTGGTGGAACGAAAGAGAAGAAATGCATATAGGGCTTCTAATCGACCGAAAAGTGATGGATCGAAAGAGAAGAGTCGCATTATAGGGCTGCTAATCGACCGAAAAGTGGGTGAACGAAAGAGAAGAGTCGCATATAGGGCTGCTAATCGACCGAAAAGTGATGGAACGAAAGAGAAGAGTCGCATATAGGGTAGCTAATCGACCGAAAAGTGGTGGAACGAAAGAGAAGAGTCGCATATAGGGCAGCTAATCGACCGAAAAGTGATTGAACGAAAGAGAAGAGTCGCATATAGAACTTCTAACCGACCGAAAAATGATTAAACCACAGACAAGAGTTGCATATAGGACCGCTAATCGACCCAATGTCCAAAAATCCTAAAAATAGAATTCCATATAGATCCTCAAACCGACCCCATTATAAAATCCCAACATAACTGATAGAAATTTTCCCCTCCTAATTAAGACGAGTTTCTTCTATATAAAATTAATTCTATTTATTAAATAAACAAAGCTATCTTTAGGTTATTATTGGAGATTATGAATAACAGTTGAAAAAGACGGTAACAGCCGCTATAATAGTAAAAGTGTTCAAAACTAAAGCATAAAGAAAAAACATATTAAGTGTTGCGTTTGCTCTATGTTTTATGTATAATAGACAATGTTGGTCTTTGACTGCGATGATGTGGGAGGTTGCTGACACACCCGGCCGCTTTGCCATGGCGCGTGTGTGGGAAATTTCCACAGAGTATGTCTATTTTGAAAATAGGCGAATAAAGGAGGGAAAATAATGGCAAAACAAAAAATTCGTATCCGTTTAAAAGCATATGATCACAGGATTCTTGATCAATCTGCTGAAAAGATTGTTGAAACAGCAAAACGTTCAGGTGCGGCAGTTTCGGGTCCAATCCCGCTTCCAACTGAAAAGTCTGTTTACACGATTCTACGTGCGGTTCATAAGTACAAAGATTCTCGTGAACAATTTGAAATGCGGACACATAAGCGTCTAATCGACATCGTTAACCCAACACCACAAACGGTTGATGCGTTAATGCGTTTAGATTTACCATCTGGCGTTGATATTGAAATTAAACTTTAATCAAATAAACAATTATAAAATTAGGAGGTGTGACTTACATGACCAAAGGAATCTTAGGAAGAAAGATTGGTATGACTCAAGTATTTGCAGAAAACGGAAACTTAATTCCTGTAACTGTAGTTGAGGTAGCTCCAAACGTTGTTCTTCAAAAGAAATCAGTTGATAGCGACGGATATGTGGCAGTTCAAGTTGGTTTTGAAGATAAACGTGAAAAGTTATCAAACAAACCTGAAAAGGGACATGTTGCAAAAGCAAATACTGCTCCTAAGCGCTTCGTTCGCGAATTCCGCGGAGATGACTTAGCAGCATATGAAGTTGGTCAAGAAGTCAAAGTTGATATTTTCGCTGCAGGCGATATCGTAGATGTAACAGGAATCTCAAAGGGTAAAGGTTTCCAAGGTGTTATCAAACGCCACGGACAATCACGCGGCCCAATGGCTCACGGTTCACGTTATCATCGTCGTCCTGGTTCAATGGGACCTGTTGCTCCAAACCGTGTATTTAAAGGTAAAAACTTACCTGGACGTACTGGTGGGGACCAAATCACTGTTCAAAACCTTGAAGTAATTAAAGTGGATGCTGAACGCAATCTTATTTTAATTAAAGGTAACGTTCCAGGAGCTAAAAAAGCTTTATTAAAAATCAAAGGTGCGGTTAAAGCATAAGTAACTTTGTAAGAAAGGAGGAACAAAGGAATGCCTAAAGTAGCATTATTAAACCAAAACGGTTCACAAGTTGGTGATATCGAACTTAATGAAGCAGTTTTTGGTATTGAGCCTAACCAACACGTTTTATTTGAAGCAATCATTATGCAAAGAGCTTCATTACGTCAAGGTACTCATAAAACAAAAATTCGTTCTGAAGTAGCAGGCGGTGGCCGTAAGCCATGGCGTCAAAAAGGAACTGGCCGTGCACGTCAAGGGTCAATTCGTTCACCACAATGGCGCGGGGGTGGTACTGTATTCGGTCCAACACCACGCAGCTACAGCTATAAATTACCGAAAAAAGTTCGTCGCTTAGCGATCAAATCTGCACTTTCAAGTAAAGTGTTAGAAGAAAACATCTTGGTACTTGAAAGCCTAGCTTTTGAAGCACCAAAAACAAAAGAATTCAAAACAGTATTAGGTGGTCTTTCTGTTGAGAAGAAAGCACTTATCGTTACTGCTGACCTAGATGAAAACGTAGCATTATCTGCACGTAACATTCCTGGTGTAACAGTTGTAACTGCTGATGGAATTAACGTATTAGACGTTGTAAATCATGAGAAATTGATCATGACTAAAGCAGCGGTTGAAAAAGTAGAGGAGGTGCTTGCATAATGGATGCACGCGATATTCTTAAGCGCCCCGTTATCACTGAACGTTCTACTGACTTAATGTCTGAAAAGAAATATACGTTTGAAGTTGATGTTAGAGCTAACAAAACTCAAGTCAAAGATGCTGTTGAAGAAATCTTCGGCGTTGATGTTGAAAAAGTTAACATCATGAACTACAAAGGTAAATTCAAGCGTATGGGTAAATTCGGCGGTTACACAAACAAACGTCGTAAAGCAATTGTAAAATTAACTGCTGACAGCAAAGAAATCGAAATCTTTGAAGCGTAAAAAGCTAACAAGAAGAGGAGGGAAATAAAATGGCGATTAAAAAGTACAAACCTACCTCCAATGGTCGTCGCGGAATGACTACTTCTGATTTCGCAGAAATCACAACTAGCACTCCAGAAAAGTCTCTATTAGCTCCATTAAAGAGCAAAGGCGGCCGTAATAACCAAGGTAAGTTAACTGTTCGTCATCAAGGTGGCGGCCATAAGCGTCAATATCGTTTAATTGACTTTAAACGTAATAAAGATGGCATTCCAGGACGCGTTGCTACTATTGAGTACGATCCAAATCGTTCTGCAAATATTGCATTAATTAATTATGTTGATGGAGAAAAGCGTTATATCTTAGCTCCTAAAAACTTAGAAGTTGGTATGGAAGTTATGTCAGGCCCAGAGGCTGATATTAAAGTGGGTAATGCACTTCCACTAGCTAATATTCCTGTTGGTACAGTTGTACACAACATCGAATTAAAACCAGGAAAAGGCGGCCAGTTAGTACGTTCTGCTGGAACAAGCGCACAAGTACTTGGTAAAGAAGGTAAATACGTATTAGTACGTTTAACTTCTGGTGAAACTCGTATGATTCTTGCTGAGTGCCGTGCATCTATCGGTCAAGTAGGTAACGAACAACACGAACTTATCAACATTGGTAAAGCAGGTCGTTCTCGTTGGTTAGGCAAACGCCCAACAGTACGTGGATCTGTAATGAACCCTAACGATCACCCACACGGTGGTGGTGAAGGACGTTCACCAATCGGACGTAAGTCACCTATGTCTCCATGGGGCAAACCAACTCTTGGATTCAAGACTCGTAAAAAGAAAAATAAGTCTGATAAATTTATCGTACGTCGTCGTAAAAAATAACGGGACTTTGCTACGGTTCACGAGTAGAACCGTAGAACAGTCACGAAGGGAGGTTCCTTCATGGGTCGCAGCTTGAAAAAAGGACCATTTGTTGATGATCATTTAATGGTTAAGGTCGAAAAATTAAATGAAACGGAAGGCAAACAAGTTATTAAAACTTGGTCACGCCGTTCTACGATTTTCCCACAATTTATTGGCCACACTATCGCAGTTTATGATGGTCGCAAACATGTGCCTGTATATGTTACTGAAGACATGGTAGGACACAAACTTGGAGAATTTGCTCCAACACGTGCTTACAAAGGCCATGGTAATGATGACAAGAAAACAAGACGTTAAGAGAGGAGGGCATCCAAATGCAAGCTAAAGCTGTTGCAAGAACAGTTCGTATTGCTCCTCGTAAAGCACGTTTAGTCGTTGATTTAATCCGAGGTAAGCAAGTTGGTGAAGCGGTGGCTATTTTAAATCTTACGCCTAAGTTTGCTTCTCCAATCGTGGAAAAAGTATTAAAATCTGCTATGGCAAATGCTGAGCACAACTACGAAATGGACGTTAACAATCTAGTTGTAGCACAAGCATTCGTTGACGAAGGACCAACATTGAAACGTTTCCGTCCTCGCGCTATGGGCCGTGCAAGCCAAATTAACAAACGCACAAGCCACATTACAATCGTTTTAACAGAAAAGAAGGAGGGATAAGCCGTGGGTCAAAAAGTAAATCCAGTCGGTATGCGTATCGGAATCATTCGTGATTGGGAATCTAAATGGTACGCAGGCAAAGACTTCGCTACACTTTTACACGAAGACCTTAAAGTTCGTGAGTATATCACGAAGCGTTTAAAAGATGCTTCTGTTTCTAAAGTAGAAATCGAACGTGCTGCTAACCGTGTGAATGTTACAATTCATACAGCAAAGCCTGGTATGGTTATCGGTAAGGGCGGTACTGAAGTTGAAGCACTTCGTAAAGCTTTAAATCAATTAACTGGCAAACGAGTTCATATCAACATCCTTGAAATCAAGAGAGCTGATCTTGATGCGAAACTAGTTGCTGAAAATGTTGCTCGTCAATTAGAAAACCGTGTATCTTTCCGTCGTGCTCAAAAGCAAGTTATTCAACGTGCTATGCGTGCTGGTGCGAAAGGTATCAAAACACAAGTATCTGGTCGTCTTGGCGGCGCAGACATTGCTCGTGCTGAACATTACAGTGAGGGAACTGTTCCACTTCACACATTACGTGCGGATATCGACTATGCTACTGCTGAAGCTGATACTACTTATGGTAAGCTAGGCGTTAAAGTATGGATCTATAAGGGAGAAGTCCTTCCTACTAAGAAGAAAAATGCGGAAGGAGGCAAATAATCATGTTATTGCCAAAACGCGTAAAATATCGCCGTCAACACCGCGGAAACATGCGTGGTCAAGCTAAAGGCGGTACTGAAGTAACTTTCGGTGAATACGGCCTACAAGCTTTAGAAGCTTCTTGGATCACAAACCGTCAAATCGAGGCTGCTCGTATTGCGATGACACGTTACATGAAACGTGGCGGTAAAGTTTGGATTAAAATATTCCCACATAAACCTTACACTGCTAAACCTCTAGAAGTACGGATGGGTTCCGGTAAAGGGGCACCTGAAGGCTGGGTAGCTGTTGTTAAACCAGGGAAAATTATGTTTGAAATTGCGGGCGTTCCTGAAGAAGTAGCTCGTGAAGCACTTAGACTTGCAATGCACAAACTTCCTGTTAAATGTAAGTTTGTAAAACGAGAAGAAATTGGTGGTGAATCAAGTGAAAGCTAATGAACTACGTGAACTTACCACTGCTGAAATTGAACAAAAAGTTAAATCATTAAAAGAAGAGCTTTTCAACCTTCGCTTTCAATTGGCGACAGGACAACTTGAAAACACAGCACGTATTCGTGAAGTACGCAAATCGATTGCTCGCATGAAGACTGTTGTTCGTGAAAGAGAAATCAGCGTTAATAAGTAATTACCTGAGAGGAGGTTCACACTATGAGTGAACGCAACCAGCGCAAAGTTTACACTGGACGCGTAGTTTCTGACAAAATGGATAAAACCATTACTGTTCTTGTTGAAACATACAAAAAGCATCCGTTATACGGTAAACGCGTTAAATACTCTAAAAAGTTTAAAGCTCATGATGAGCAAAATACAGCGAAAACCGGCGATGTAGTACGTATTATGGAAACTCGTCCGCTTTCAGCGACTAAACGTTTCCGTTTAGTTGAAGTAGTAGAAAAAGCAGTTATTATTTAATGGTTCGGATTATGTTCATTCCGAAGGGAGGTTACACACATGATTCAACAAGAATCACGTTTAAAAGTTGCTGATAACTCTGGTGCTCGTGAAGTACTTACGATAAAAGTTCTTGGTGGTTCTGGTCGCAAAACTGCTAATATTGGTGATGTGATCGTTGCTACAGTTAAACAAGCAACACCAGGTGGCGTTGTTAAAAAAGGTGACGTTGTTAAAGCTGTTATTGTCCGTACAAAAACAGGTGCTCGTCGTCCTGATGGTTCTTACATTCGTTTTGATGAAAACGCATGTGTTATTATCAAAGACGATAAGAGCCCGCGTGGAACTCGTATCTTCGGACCAGTTGCTCGTGAACTTCGTGACAACAACTTTATGAAAATTGTATCTTTAGCTCCAGAAGTATTATAATTTTAAAATCAATTGCCTTTAAGGAGGTGCTTACTGATGCATGTGAAAAAAGGCGACAAGGTCAGAGTTATTTCTGGCAAGGATAAAGGTAAAACAGGAGTGATCCTAGCAGCTTATCCTAAAGACAGCCGTGTACTAGTGGAAGGTGTTAATATTGTGAAAAAACACTCTAAACCTTCTCAAGTGAATCCACAAGGCGGAATTATCAGCTTTGAGGCTCCTATTCATGTGTCAAACGTTATGCCTATCGACCCTAAATCAGGTAACCCAACTCGTGTAGGTTACACAACGGTTGATGGCAAAAAAGTACGCGTAGCAAAATCCGGTGAAGTATTAGATAAATAGTTTATAAAAGAAGGGAGGTACTAATTACATGAACCGCCTAAAAGAAAAATTTGTTAAAGAAGTTACTCCTGCTCTAATGAGCAAGTTCAACTATAAATCAATTATGGAAGTTCCAAAACTTGAAAAGATCGTTATCAACATGGGTGTCGGCGATGCAGTAGCAAACGCTAAAGCACTTGATAATGCAGTTGAGGAATTAGCAACTATTACAGGTCAAAAGCCTGTTGTAACACGTGCGAAAAAATCTATCGCTGGCTTCCGTCTACGTGAAGGTATGCCAATCGGTGCAAAGGTTACACTTCGCGGTGAGCGCATGTACGAATTCTTGGATAAATTAGTTTCCGTATCTTTACCTCGTGTTCGTGACTTCCGTGGTGTTTCTAAAAAAGCATTCGATGGTCGCGGTAACTATACATTGGGTATTAAAGAACAATTAATCTTCCCTGAAATTGATTACGATAAAGTAAGCAAAGTTCGTGGTATGGATATCGTTATCGTAACGACTGCAAACACTGATGAAGAATCACGTGAACTTTTAACTCAATTTGGAATGCCATTCCAAAAGTAATCGTTAAATAAAAGGGAGGCGAAAACGTGGCTAAAAAGTCAATGATTGCGAAACAACAACGCACGCCTAAATTCAAAGTACAAGAGTACACACGCTGCGAACGTTGCGGACGTCCACACTCTGTATACCGTAAATTTAAGCTTTGCCGTATTTGTTTCCGTGAATTAGCATACAAAGGACAAATTCCTGGTGTCAAAAAAGCTAGCTGGTAAAACTAGAAGTTTGGGAAGGAGGTAAAAATAATGGTCATGACAGATCCTATTGCTGATATGCTTACTCGCATTAGAAATGCGAACATGGTGCGTCACGAAAAATTAGAAGTGCCTGCTTCTAATTTGAAAAAAGAAATTGCTGAAATTTTAAAGCGCGAAGGTTTCGTTCGTGATGTTGAGTATATCGAAGACAACAAACAAGGAATCATCCGTATCTTCTTAAAATACGGTGCAAATAACGAACGTGTTATTACTGGTCTTAAGCGCATAAGCAAGCCTGGACTTCGAGTTTATGCAAAATCAAATGAGGTGCCACGCGTACTTAACGGTCTTGGTATCGCATTAGTCTCAACATCAACTGGTGTTATTACTGATAAAGAAGCTCGTGCAAAACAAATCGGCGGAGAAGTTTTAGCATACGTTTGGTAATCGAGTTTTTGAATGAATGGAGGTGCTACTTAAATGTCACGCGTAGGAAAAAAACCAATTGAAATTCCAGCAGGAGTTACTGTTACTTTAAACGGTAGTACTGTAACAGTTAAAGGGCCTAAAGGCGAATTAACTCGTACTTTTAATCCTGATATCACAATTAACATTGAAGAAAACCTAGTAACAATCACTCGTCCATCTGACGTGAAGGAACACCGCGCATTGCACGGTACAACTCGCGCAGTAATCGCGAACATGATTGAAGGCGTATCTACAGGCTTCACAAGAGGCTTAGAGTTAATCGGGGTTGGATACCGTGCTCAAAAGCAAGGTAACAAACTTGTATTAAACGTAGGTTACTCACATCCAGTTGAAATTGAACCAGAAGCTGGACTTGAAATCGAAGTACCCGCAAATACAAAGATTGTTATTAAAGGTACTGATAAAGAACGTGTTGGTGCATTAGCTGCCAATATCCGCGGAGTTCGTCCTCCAGAGCCTTATAAAGGAAAAGGTATCCGTTACGAAGGCGAATTTGTTCGTCGTAAAGAAGGTAAAACTGGTAAGTAATGCCGCATAAGTAAACGAAAGGAGTGACGTAAATGATTACGAAGCAAGATAAGAACGCTACTCGCAAGAAAAGACACGCTCGTGTTCGTGCGAAACTTAGCGGTACTTCTGCTCGTCCACGTCTAAATGTGTTCCGTTCAAACAAGCACATTTATGCGCAGGTGATCGATGACTTGAATGGAGTCACTTTAGCAAGTGCTTCTACAATGGAAAAAGATTTCGGTCTTGAATCTACAAGTAACGTTGAAGCTGCACAAAAGGTCGGAGAATTAGTTGCAAAACGTGCTGTTGAAAAAGGGATTTCTGCTGTTGTATTCGACCGTGGAGGATACCTTTATCATGGACGTGTGCAAGCATTAGCTGATGCAGCACGCGAAAACGGCTTACAATTTTAATAGACAAAGGAGGGACACAAAAAGATGCGTCGTATTGATCCAAACAAACTTGAACTTGAAGAACGCGTAGTTACGGTTAACCGTGTTGCGAAAGTTGTTAAAGGTGGACGTCGTTTCCGTTTCTCTGCTCTTGTAGTAGTTGGGGATAAAAACGGTCATGTCGGGTTCGGCACTGGTAAAGCACAAGAAGTACCAGATGCAATCCGTAAAGCCATCGAAGATGCAAAGAAAAACTTAGTCGAAGTACCAATGGTTGGAACTAGTATTCCACACCAAGTAATTGGACGCTTTGGTGCTGGTGAAATTCTCTTAAAACCTGCTTCTGAAGGTACTGGAGTAATCGCTGGTGGACCAGTTCGTGCCGTACTTGAATTAGGCGGGGTAGCTGATATCCTTTCTAAATCACTTGGAACAAACACTCCGATTAATATGGTTCGTGCAACAATTGATGGATTAAAACAATTAAAACGTGCTGAGGACGTAGCGAAATTACGTGGTAAATCAGTAGAAGAACTGTTAGGATAAGGAGGGAAATCAAATGGCGAAACTATTAATTACCCTCAACCGCAGCGTAATTGGTCGCCCTGAGGACCAACGTGAAACAGTTAAAGCTTTAGGATTACGCAAATTAAATCAAACAGTTGAGCATCAAGATAACGCTGCTATTCGCGGTATGGTTAATAAAGTTGCTCACCTTGTAACAGTTAAAGAACAATAATTGATTCTTTTCTTTCATAAGGAGGTGCCAATATGAAACTTCATGAATTAAAACCTGCAGAAGGTTCTCGTCACGAACGCAAACGTTTAGGTCGTGGAATCGGTTCAGGACAAGGTAAAACAGCTGGTAAAGGTCATAAAGGTCAAAACGCTCGTTCTGGTGGCGGTGTACGCCTTGGATTTGAAGGTGGACAAACACCTTTATATCGTCGTTTACCAAAACGTGGTTTTACCAACATTAGCCGCAAAGAGTTCGCTATTGTGAATCTTGATGCTTTAAACCGCTTTGAAGAAGGTACAGAAGTTACTCCAGAACTTCTTATCGAAACAGGAGTGGTTAGTAATGAAAAAGCAGGAATCAAGATTCTTGCTAAAGGTACGTTAGAGAAAAAGTTGACTGTAAAAGCTAACAAATTCTCCTCTGCTGCTAAGGAAGCGATCGAAGCTGCTGGTGGAACTACTGAGGTGATCTAATGTTCCAGACAATCTCCAATTTTATGCGCGTGGGTGAGATTAGACGTAAAATCATATTCACCCTTTTAATGTTAGTAGTATTTCGACTAGGTACGTTTATTCCGGTACCAAATGTAAATGCCGATGTTCTTGCAAGCCAAGATAAGCTAAGTGTGTTTGGGATCTTAAATACCTTTGGAGGTGGAGCATTAAAACAATTCTCCATCTTTGCAATGGGTATTATGCCGTATATCACTGCTTCGATTATTATTCAGCTTTTACAAATGGATGTCGTACCGAAATTTACGGAATGGTCTAAGCAAGGTGAATCAGGCCGTCGTAAGATTGCTCAATTCACACGTTATTTCACAGTTGTGCTTGGATTTATCCAAGCATTAGGTATGTCATATGGTTTTAACAACCTAGCTAGTGGCCAATTAATTGAAAACCCTGGTATTGGTACGTATTTGTTGATTGCAGTAACTTTAACTGCAGGTACTTCATTTTTGATGTGGCTTGGCGAGCAAATTACTGAAAAAGGTGTGGGAAATGGTATTTCTATCATTATCTTTGCAGGTATTGTTGCCGGTATGCCTAGTACGATTAATCAAATCTATGTACAGCAGTTTGAAAATGCTGGCGAAGCATTATTTTTACGTATTGTAACAGTATTGCTCATCGCTATTGCGGTGATTGCGATTGTTGTTGGTGTTATTTTCATTCAACAAGCCAATCGTAAGATCCCTATTCAATATGCAAAGCGTATGGTAGCAGGCCGTAATCCTGTTGGTGGACAGTCTACACACATGCCGTTAAAAGTTAATGCTGCAGGTGTAATTCCAGTTATCTTCGCGGTTTCGTTTATTGTAACACCAAGAACGATTGCTTCATTCTTTCCAACAAATGATGTAACGCTATGGATTACTAAGAATTTAGATTACTCTCATCCAATTGGGATGACGCTTTATGCGGCTTTAATTATCGCGTTCACTTATTTCTATGCTTTTATCCAAGTTAACCCTGAACAAGCAGCGGAGAACTTACAGAAGCAAAGCGGCTATATTCCTGGAATACGTCCAGGTAAGAGCACACAGGAATACTTAACTCGCGTTTTATATCGATTAACTTTTGTAGGTGCAATCTTCCTTACTATTATTGCTGTACTTCCAACTATTTTTATTAAAATAGCGAATTTACCGCAATCTGCTCAAATTGGAGGAACAAGTTTGTTGATCGTTGTCGGCGTTGCGCTTGACACCTATAAACAACTTGAGGCCCAACTTGTTAAGCGTCACTATAAAGGCTTTATAAAATAAAAGGTTTTAGGGACCTTTTTGGCCCCTGAAACCATTAATAGCACGAGGGGGGAACACGTGTGAATTTAGTATTAATGGGGCTTCCAGGTGCAGGTAAAGGCACCCAAGCTGAAAGAATCGTCGAACAATACGGCATCCCTCATATCTCAACTGGAGATATGTTCCGTGCAGCGATGAAAGAAGGAACAGAACTAGGATTACAAGCTAAATCATTCATGGATAAAGGCGAACTTGTTCCGGATGAAGTAACAATCGGTATTGTTCGTGAGCGGTTAAGCAAGGAAGACTGTCAAAAAGGCTTCTTACTAGATGGTTTCCCTAGAACTGTACCTCAAGCAGATGCTTTGGAAAATCTTTTAGCTGATTTAAATAAAAAGATTGATTATGTCATTAATATCAATGTTGATAAAAGTATTTTAATGGAACGTTTGACAGGTCGTCGAATCTGTAAGGAATGTGGATCAACCTATCATTTAGTTTTTAATCCTCCTGCAAAAGAGGGTGTCTGTGATAAGTGTGGCGGAGAGCTATACCAACGTGCAGATGATAACGCTGAAACCGTTCAAACACGATTAGACGTTAATATCAAACAACAAGAACCATTATTAACTTTTTATGAAATAAAAGGCTATCTTCGTACGATTGATGGCCAGCAAGATATAAAAAAGGTATTTGCTGATATCGAACAATTACTTGAGGACTTACATTAATGGTCATTAGTACAAATCGTGCGAGCGACTCTCGAACAACTCTTCAAAAGAAGTCAAAAGTATGTGGAAGAAAATAGCTTTTCTATTGTACTGAGTATGTAGGGCCGAGAGTTGGGCAAGACTTACATGATGAATTGGTTATTCCAAGTTATGTAGAAATTACTTGCGGACAGAAGACAAACAATATGTTACTATTATAAGGTTGCTATTGTTGTACGATTGAAGATGTATTTGTATTTTCCAACACTATTTTTGAAAGAGAAGGGAGACGAGACGATGGCCAAAGACGATGTAATTGAAATTGAAGGTAAAGTACTTGAAACTTTGCCAAACGCCATGTTTAAGGTAGAATTAGAAAATGGTCATACTGTGCTAGCTCATGTTTCTGGTAAAATTCGTATGCATTTTATTCGAATTCTTCCTGGCGACAAGGTAACTGTTGAGCTTTCTCCATATGACTTAACTCGCGGCAGAATTACCTACCGCTTCAAATAAACTGCTTGCTTGCACTCCGTACTATTAAGGAGGTTAGGATAATGAAAGTAAGACCATCTGTTAAACCGATCTGCGAAAAGTGCAAAGTTATCCGTAGACGCGGAAAAGTTATGGTTATCTGTGAAAACCCTAAACATAAACAAAAACAAGGTTAATTTTAAGGAGGTGCGCTCATTATGGCACGTATTGCTGGTGTAGATATTCCACGTGAAAAGCGTGTAGTTATCTCTTTGACTTACATTTATGGTATTGGTAAAGCTACTGCACAAAAAGTTTTAGCAGAAGCAGGCGTTTCTGAAGAAACACGTGTACGTGATTTAACAGAAGACGAATTAAACAAAATCCGTGACATCATCGACAAGTTAAAAGTCGAAGGTGATCTTCGCCGTGAAATTTCTCTTAACATTAAGCGTTTAATGGAAATCGGCTGCTACCGCGGATTACGTCATCGTCGTGGTTTACCGGTTCGTGGACAAAATACGAAAAACAACGCTCGTACACGCAAAGGTCCTCGTAAGACTGTTGCGAACAAGAAGAAGTAATCGGCAAAGGAGGTTAATTTAAATGGCACGTAAAACTAATACACGTAAACGTCGTGTTAAAAAGAATATTGAATCAGGTATCGCACATATTCGTTCAACTTTTAACAATACGATTGTAACTATCACTGATGTTCATGGTAATGCAATTTCTTGGTCAAGTGCTGGTGCGCTTGGATTTAAAGGTTCTCGTAAATCTACTCCATTCGCTGCCCAAATGGCTGCTGAAACTGCTGCTAAAACATCCATTGAACACGGTATGAAAACTTTAGAAGTTACTGTTAAAGGACCTGGTGCAGGCCGTGAAGCTGCAATCCGTGCTCTTCAAGCTGCTGGTCTTGAAGTAACTGCTATTAAAGACGTTACACCTGTTCCTCATAATGGATGCCGTCCACCAAAACGTCGTCGCGTTTAATTTTTTCTGTATAGATTTTGTATCATATGTCTATAATGGGATATGATATTAATTTTTTGCACTATTACAGAAGATTTATTCCAGTTGTTGTGCACAAAACGGGAACGTAAACATGGGGGAATTTCAATTAGTGACTAAATCTAATTGAGGTTTCGACGTTTTGAAGGAGGGTTATTTGATGATCGAAATAGAAAAACCAAAAATCGAAACGATTGAGATCAACGATGATTCCAAGTACGGGAAATTCGTCGTAGAGCCACTTGAGCGTGGATATGGTACCACTTTGGGTAACTCCTTACGTCGTATCCTACTATCTTCACTCCCAGGTGCCGCTGTTACATCGATTCAAATCGATGGGGTGCTTCATGAGTTCTCAACAATTGAAGGCGTCGTAGAGGATGTAACATCCATCATTTTAAACATTAAGAAATTAGCTTTAAAAATCTACTCTGATGAAGAGAAAACACTTGAAATTGATGTTCAGGGTGAAGGTCCTGTTAAAGCAGGTAACATTACACACGACAGTGATGTTGAGATTCTAAATCCAGACCTTCATATCGCTACATTGGCTTCAAATGGTCATCTTCGCATGCGATTAACAGCAAGACGCGGTCGTGGGTATACACCAGCTGAACAGAACAAAAGGGAAGATCAGCCAATTGGTGTGATTCCGATTGATGCGATTTATACGCCGATTTCTCGTGTGTCCTATCAAGTAGAAAATACTCGTGTTGGTCAAATGGCAAATTACGACAAGCTAACGCTAGATGTTTGGACAGATGGCAGCACTGGGCCTAAAGAAGCGATTGCTCTTGGTTCGAAAATTTTGACCGAGCATTTGAACATTTTCGTCGGGTTAACGGATGAAGCTCAAAATGCTGAGATTATGATTGAAAAAGAAGAAGATCAAAAAGAAAAAGTTTTAGAAATGACTATTGAAGAACTGGATCTTTCTGTTCGTTCTTATAACTGCTTAAAACGCGCTGGCATCAACACTGTTCAGGAATTAGCTAATAAGACTGAAGAAGATATGATGAAAGTTCGTAACTTAGGCCGCAAATCACTCGAAGAAGTGAAGGCAAAACTAGAAGAGCTTGGATTAGGCTTACGTAAGGACGACTAGTCTTTTGTAAATGCTTATAATCCGTTTTACGACTTCAACAAAGGAGGGAACCCTTCATGGCATACAGAAAGTTAGGACGCACAAGTGCACAGCGTAAAGCTATGCTACGTGATTTAACTACAGATTTAATTATTAACGAGCGCATCGAAACAACAGAAACTCGTGCGAAAGAACTTCGCTCAACTGTTGAAAAAATGATCACTTTAGGTAAACGCGGGGATATTCATGCTCGTCGTCAAGCTGCTTCTTACGTTCGTAATGAAGTTGCAAATGCTGAAAATGGTCAAGATGCTGTACAAAAACTTTTCGCTGATATCGCTCCACGTTATACTGAGCGTCAAGGTGGATACACTCGTATTATGAAACTTGGACCTCGCCGCGGTGACGGTGCGCCAATGGTTATTATCGAGTTAGTTTAATACACTTAACAGACAACAAGGGCGCTGGACAGTTTACAAAACAAACTTGTTCTTTGCCCTTTTTCTGTAAGGACAACTTTTATATACGCTAGTCACAAGCCAAAACGAGTGTCATGATGAGCGCGACTCCGGTTAGCCGGTGCATTGTTTTTTCTTCAAAGGATGTAAACGGTTCATACCGGTACATTCTTCGCGTCTCGTCTAGCTCATGCACCTCCTCCCATTTCTTTTTTAAGAAATCCTTTTTTTCGCAGTGAATACGTGCTGCATAGGGACGAGGTGCGGGCTTTTTTTGTTATAATGGATAATAATTCTTGTAATAAGAGCAGAGTACAGTCTAGCTAGGGAGAATGGCGCAATGAAAAAGTCAATTGTATCTCTTAAAGGAGTATCTTTTCAATATGACTCACAGGAACGATATGCCTTAAAAAATGTAACCTTTGATATTTATGAAGGGGAATGGCTGGCGATTGTCGGACATAATGGGTCTGGAAAATCAACCATGGCAAAATTATTAAACGGTCTTCAGTTTCCTCAAGAAGGTGAAATCACTATTGATCATCTGCAGCTGAATGAGGAAACAATTTGGGATGTTAGAAGAAAAATAGGCATGGTCTTTCAGAACCCAGATAACCAATTTGTTGGTACAACCGTACAGGATGACGTGGCTTTTGGTTTAGAAAATAATGGGATACCTAGAGAAGATATGGTCCAACGTGTTCAAGATTCATTAAAGAGAGTAAAAATGGATCAATTTCTAGATCAAGAGCCCCACCATCTATCTGGTGGACAGAAGCAACGGGTGGCGATCGCGGGAGTATTAGCCTTAAGACCAGCTATTATTATTCTTGATGAGGCAACTTCCATGCTAGACCCAAGAGGACGGGAAGAGGTATTGGAAACAGTTAGACTTCTTAAAGAGGAGAAGGCCTTAACCGTCATTTCCATTACACATGACCTTGATGAGGCAGCAAAAGCGGATCGAATCATTGTGATGAATAGGGGAGAAGTATTTCGCGAAGGGACACCAGAAGAAATCTTCTCAATGGATGAACAATTGATTCAATTAGGCTTAGATATTCCATTCTCAGTGAAAATGAGTAAGGCATTCCGCCAAAAAGGAATCAATCTATCGAAGCATTATTTATCAGAAGAAGAGTTGGTGACAGAGCTATGGACATCTCGCTTCAGCATGTAGACTATCGGTATCAGGCCAATACACCGTTTGAAAGGCTCGCTATTGAGGATGTATCGATTGATATTCCTTCAGGCACCTATATGGCGATCATAGGCCATACTGGTTCGGGGAAGTCGACAGTACTGCAGCATTTAAATGCTTTGCTGCAGCCTTCTAAAGGGACAGTTAAAATTGGCGAACATGATATAAAAGCACAGCAAAAAAATAAGAATTTAAAGTCAGTCCGGCAAAGAGTGGGGATTGTGTTTCAATTTCCTGAACATCAGCTATTTGAAGAAACGGTTGAAAAAGATATTATTTTTGGACCGTTAAACTTTGGCGTATCTGAAACAGTAGCAAAGGAACGCGCCCGTCTGGCATTGAAGCAGGTTGGTCTTTCAGAGGAAATACTTGAAAAGTCACCATTTGATTTATCCGGTGGACAGATGCGCCGTGTCGCAATCGCAGGTGTTTTAGCTATGGAGCCCGATGTCATTGTCTTGGACGAGCCGACAGCTGGTTTAGACCCAAGAGGACGAAGAGAAGTTATGGACATGTTTTATGCTCTTCATAAAGAAAGACAGCTATCCACCATTTTGGTCACTCACAGTATGGAGGATGCGGCTAAATATGCCGACCAGATTGTCATTATGCAGCAAGGCAAGGTAGTAAAAAAGGGGACACCAGAGGAAATCTTTTCAGCCCCGGTTGAATTAGTAGAAATGGGTCTCGATGTTCCTGAAGTGGTACGTTTTCAACTAAAGTTTGAAGAAAAAATGGGCATAAAACTAGATAAAATCTATCTCTCTATCGAAGAGTTGTCCGACGCAGTTACAGAGCTTTTAAGAAGAGGTGTACGGACATGATGGAAAAAATGATTTTTGGCCGTTATGTACCTGCTGACTCGACCATTCATAAAATGGATCCTCGCTCCAAAATACTGATTATATTTCTTTTTGTATGTATTATTTTTCTAGCAAATAATGTGATGACCTATGCACTCATTGGAATTTATACCTTTTACATGCTTGGTATGTCCCGAATCCCTGTACGTTTTTTATATGGAGGGTTAAAACCAGTCTTATGGTTGGTTTTATTTACATTACTATTACAGTTATTCTTCACAAAGCAAGGAAACATTATATTTGAAATGGGTCCAGTGAAAATATATGAAGAAGGATTGAGACAGGGGGTTTTTATCTCACTGCGGTTCTTCCTCTTAATCTTAATGACGTCTTTATTGACGTTAACAACGAGCCCGATTGAAATTACCGATGGAATGGAGGCACTTTTGCATCCATTAAAAAGAGTTCGTTTTCCAGTTCATGAAATGGCCTTAATGATGTCCATATCATTACGCTTTATCCCAACGTTAATGCAAGAAACTGACAAGATCATGAAGGCTCAAATTGCCCGTGGAGTAGAATTTGCCAGCGGCCCGATTAAAGAACGCATTAAAGCGGTTATTCCGCTCTTAATTCCCTTATTTGTCAGTGCCTTTAAACGTGCGGAGGAGCTGGCGATTGCAATGGAGGCCCGTGGCTACCGCGGCGGAGAGGGACGGACGAAATACCGTCAGTTAAGCTGGAAAACAGCCGACACTCTGCAGATCGTTATTTTAGCCATTCTAACGATTCTTTTAATTTTATTACGTTCATAATGGAGCGAAATCATGCAAAGGTATAAGTGTATTATTTCCTATGATGGCTCAGGATTCTCTGGGTATCAGGTACAGCCGAATAAACGAACAGTACAATCCGAACTGGAAGCTGTTTTAGCAAAAATGCATAAGGGTGAACAGATCAAAGTATCTGCCTCGGGGCGAACGGACGCTGGGGTCCATGCTAAGGGACAGGTCATTCACTTTGATTCATCTCTTCCTATTGAAGAGAAAAAGTGGGAAATGGCCTTGAATTCCATGTTACCCGAGGATATCTCTGTACTGTCTGTCAAAAGGGCTAGTGCGACCTTTCACGCCCGTTTTGACGCTGTGGGAAAGGAATACCACTATGTTCTGCAGCTTTCGTCGAAAAGGAACCCTTTTCGGCGTCATTTTGCCTATCATTATCCTTATAATCTAAATATTGAAGCCATGCAGGAGGCAAGTAATTTTTTCCTCGGAACCCATGACTTTACTAGTTTTTGTTCAGCAAAGACGGAAGTGGAAGACAAAGTTCGAACCATTGAGTCCATTGACTTTATCCCAGATGGTAATTTGTTGACACTACGGTTTATTGGAAATGGCTTTTTGTATAATATGGTCCGTATTCTGGTTGGAACACTGTTAGAGGTAGGGGCAGGAGACCGTAAACCAGAGGATATCCCTGCTATTTTAGGAAATAAGGACAGGCGCATTGCCGGTAAGACGGCCCCGGCTCAAGGATTGTATTTAATGCAGGTGTTTTATGAATAATATTTTTATTGTCTAGCACAAGCCGCCCAGCGACTAGTGTACTTCGCTAACGGGCGCTGCCGCTTTTTTATAAACAACCTAACCTGGTGTAACATTTTCTTGACAATTTGGGTAGTAGAATTTATTATATTATATGTGTGTGTTTTTAATACCACGATAAAGCCCCGGAAAGTCTTCATCGTGATTGGAAATATATGAATTGAAATTAACCGCACAAAGGCATTAGTTGTTCATTCCCGGAACAGAATGATCATTAATCGCTTATAAGAGTGCGAAAACCATAATCTTTAATGGATTTAATTAGGAGGGAAATTAATGCGTACAACGTTTATGGCAAATGCCAACAATATCGAGCGTAAATGGTACGTGATTGATGCTGAAGGCCAAACTCTTGGTCGTCTTGCTTCTGAAGTAGCAGCAATCTTACGTGGTAAAAACAAACCAACTTTTACACCACATGTTGACACTGGTGATCATGTGATTATTCTTAACGCATCTAAAGTAGAACTAACTGGTAAAAAATTAACTGACAAGATTTACTACCGTCACACAATGCACCCAGGTGGTTTAAAAACTAGAACAGCTCTAGAAATGCGTACAAACTATGCTGAGAAAATGATCGAGCTTGCTGTTAAAGGTATGCTTCCAAAGAATTCTCTTGGCCGTCAAACATTTAAAAAATTACATGTCTATGCTGGCAGCGAACATCCGCACCAAGCACAACAACCTGAAGTTTACGAACTTCGCGGTTAATTAAGAGGGAGGGACAAAAACTATGGCACAAGTTCAATATATTGGTACTGGCCGTCGTAAGAGCTCTGTCGCACGTGTGCGCTTAGTTCCAGGTACAGGTAAAATTGTAATTAATGGTCGTGAAATCGAAGAATATATCCCATTTGAAGCATTACGTGTTGTTGTAAGACAACCATTAGTAGCTACTGAAACTGTTGGCAGCTATGATGTTCTTGTAAACGTAAGCGGCGGTGGATACACTGGTCAAGCTGGCGCAATCCGCCACGGTATTGCTCGCGCATTACTTCAAGCAGATCCAGAATATCGTCCAACATTAAAACGCGCTGGTTTATTAACTCGTGACGCTCGTATGAAAGAACGTAAGAAATACGGTCTTAAAGGCGCTCGTCGTGCACCTCAGTTCTCAAAACGTTAATTTTTGGCGTTTCAAAGACTTCCAAGCTACTTGCTTGGGGGTCTTTTTTTATGCTAAAAGAAAGTTCTTTGCAACAGGTCTCTTCATTACATTTTGCCTGTTTTGTTACCGCTTACATATTATTGTTGTAAAATTAATTTTTGAATGCTAGTATACAAGTATCTTTAAGAAAAAGGAGGTACAAAATTGGCTTCTTTTTTCCATAGTATTGTATGATGATGTATACAATGCTATGATTGGGATAGAATTTTGAGTTCAAGTGAACGGTAAATTAGGGAGTGTACCATGTATGGTTACAATATCAGCAAGGCTGCCTCGTGAAAATAATAAAGAATATGCATATAGAGTCATAAAAGACTCCATTATGTCTTTAGAACTAGAACCAGGTAAGGCAATCAGTGAAATAGAACTAGCGGAAGCATTACAGCTATCTCGTACGCCAATTAGAGAGGTTTTGGCAAAATTGCGGGAAGAACATTTAGTAGAAGTAATCCCTCAAGTAGGAACATATATATCTAAAATTAACCCTCAATTAATTAAAGAAGCTTCTTTTATGCGGTACACATTGGAAAAAGAGGTATTAAAGCTATCGTGTGAGTCGTTTCCAAAAGCAAATTTATATGACTTAAAAAGAAATATGGCTCTTCAAGAGGAATTGATTGGAAAAAAAGGGATGGAACGCGAATTCCACAAGCTTGACAAAGAATTTCACTATACCATTTTTCAAGGGAATAAAAAGGAACATGTATGGGAAGCTATCACTAGGATAAGCACTCATTATAATCGAATTAGGCTGCTATCGGAGATGCAGCATAGCTTCGATGAAGCCATTGCCCAACATATGAGGATCGTTCAAATACTAGAAGAACAAGATTGTGATAAAGTAAAAGATATCGTAAGGGGCCATATAATCGAACCAATGAAACTTTGGGGGGATTTATTTAAGGAGGACAGTCCTTATATAAACTATTTTGAACTCCCTGAAAAGATACCAGTATTCCTATAATGTTTAGGAATACTGTTTTTTTTTGCCCAAAAGCTAGGAGTAAAAGAGAGTTGAAATGCAAGACTTTTTATTCATCCTGCTCTCATTTTTTTTAGAAATATGAACATATTGTTACCGTTTACAATTTTACTATTGCACAAATAAAATTCGCATGCTAGTATACTAGTATAAATAAAAGAAGGAGGGAAACCAAACACTTTAAACCAAATGACTAAGATGCTTACGTTCAATTAATAAACCGTATTAGCAATTTTAAATGCTTTTTATATCTAAAAATGAACAAGCAATCTTTAGATCTTGGTGATGAGTTATTTAATTGGTAAAAGTTTTTCTTCTTAGTTTTTGCAATATTGAATCAAATGTAACCGTTTTATTGACTGACAAATAATTATTATAGTAGGAGGAATAAACATGCGTCCTTTTGGTTTTAAAGACAAACTTGGTTATTTATTCGGTGATTTTGGAAACGATTTCTTCTTTATTCTAGTAATGTCATTTTTAATGGTATTTTACACAGATGTCTATCACCTTAATCCAGCTGCGGTTGGTGGTCTCTTTCTATTAGCAAGGTTATGGGATGCGATTGCAGACGTCACTTGGGGGCGTTTTATTGATACAAGAAAAGCAGGTAAAAATGGTAAGTTTAGACCATGGATTTTAAGAATGTCGGTTCCGCTCGTTGTTTCCGGTGTGTTAATGTTTGTTCATATTCCAGGTATGTCTAATGGATTCTACCTAGCATATGCCTATGTAACTTATATCTTATGGGGAACATTGTATAGTACAGTTAATATCCCTTATGGCTCAATGGCTTCAGTTATCTCAGGAGATCCTGTCGATCGTACAACTTTATCAAGCTGGAGAACGCTGGGAGCTCAATTGGCAGGTTTAGTGATTAACGTTGTAGGACCAATGATTTTGTTTGTAAATAATAAAGCAGATGCCAACCACTTTTTACTAGGTGCAATCATTTTCGGTGTACTAGCAATCGCTTGTTATATGGCATGCTACAAACTATCAGTTGAACGTATTACAATGGATGAAACAAATAAACCAAAAATTAATTTAGGCCAAACGATTAAAGGATTAGGAAAAAATAAACCATTAATAGTGTTCCTTATCGCATCTTTAACTTTCATGGTTTGCTTCATGTTAATTGGCGCAGTAAACGTTTATCTGTTTAAAGATTATTTCGGTAATGCAAAAGCATTAAGTATGGTTGGTCTTCTTCAATCAATTGCTGTATTTATTGGTATGCCAATGGTTAAGCCGTTAGTAGCAAAATTCGGTAAAAAGGAATTAGCTTCAGCAGGTCTCTTAATTGCAGCAGTTGTTTACGGTGTCTTATATCTGTTACCAAATCTAAATGCAACTCAGTTTATCTCGATCTTATTTGTAGCAATGTTCGGTTATGGATTGTTTAACCTAGTTATTTGGGCTTTCGTTACAGACGTAATTGATTACCATGAATATTTAACAGGTTTACGTGAAGACGGTACAGTTTATTCCATCTATTCCTTTGCTCGTAAAGTAGGACAAGCTGTCGCTGGTGGTGTTGGTGCTGCAGCAATTGGAGCAGTTGGTTATAATCCAAATCTTCCACACCAAACAGCAAGCACATTAAAAGGGATTCATACACTTGGAACCTTAGTCCCTGCTGTCATTCTAGCTGTTGTATTCTTATTGATTGTCTTCTTATATCCATTAAACAAAAAGCGTACAACTCAACTAGCTAGTGATTTAGCAACAAAAAGAAAAGCTGCTTAATCAGCTTGAAATAGAAAATAGTTAATAAAAGAGGCCAGATCCTATAAAGTAGAGGATCTGGCTTTTTTCTATTGTTTTTCCAGTGTTTGTCCTATCCCTTTTCTACTACTTACATCAGCTTAAATTGTAAACAAATTATGAACAAAGGTTTCCACTACTAGAAAATGATTAAAAAGTATGCTAGTATACAAGTATGTAAAGGAAGTGAGTAATTTAGACAATCAATAAGTGTTACTGCGAAACTTAGTCAGTATCCTATGAATTGTAAGCGTCTCTATTTTTTCTAATTGTCTCTAGGTTTTTATAAATAATAATTCAGTTCTTATTTAATGAACAAAATGAAACCGCTTTAAGCTCTTTAAAGCGTTATTACATCATCATCTTTGGAGGTTGACACAATGCGTCCTTTTGGTATGAAAGATAAACTTGGCTATTTATTTGGTGATTTTGGAAACGATTTCTTTTTCTTCCTCGTTAGTTCTTTTCTAATGGTTTACTATACTGACGTTTTTGGCATTAGTCCTGTGTTTGTGGGTACACTCTTTTTAATTGCCCGTTTATGGGATGCCTTTGCAGATGTCACATGGGGCCGTTTTATTGATACAAGAAAAACGGGTAAAAACGGAAAGTTTAAACCATGGATTTTTCGGATGTCGTTTCCACTTGTGATCTCAGGGGTGTTAATGTTCCTGCATATTCCAGGAATGTCGACTGGATTTTATGAGGCATATGCATTCGTCACCTATATTCTCTGGGGAACATTATATAGTACCGTTAATATTCCTTACGGTTCGATGGCTTCAGTTATTACAAATGATCCTGTTCAGCGGACAACCTTATCCACCTTCAGAACGATGGGATCAATGGCAGCACAATTAATAGTTGGTGCCGTGGGACCACTAATTGTATTTGTTGACAATAAGGCAGATGCTAACCGCTTTTTAATGGCAGGCGTACTTTTTGCTATTCTTTCACTTGCTTGCTACATGGCGTGTGTAAAGTTATCAACTGAACGAATCGTTGTAGCGGAAACTCAAGGAAAAAGGGCTAATTTTGGTACCACTATTAAGGGTCTATTGAAAAACAAGCCATTAATTTGGATTCTAATTGCCTCATTGCTATTTATGATCAACATGATGTTGATTGGAACCGTGAATGTGTACTTGTTTAAAGATTATTTCGGAAACGCAAAAGTATTAAGCTTTGTTGGGATTGTTCAATCCGTTTCAGCCTTTATTGCGATTCCATTTGCCAACCCGTTGGTTCGTAAATATGGAAAGAAGGAAATTGCCTCTGTAGGAATGGCTCTTGCTGCTATTGTTTATATCTTGTTATTTTTCCTTCCAAACATAAGTGCAACGGTATTTGTAGCCATCACAGCAATCGGAATGTTTGGATTTGCTTTCTTTAATATCGTTGTTTGGGCCTTTGTTACAGACGTTATTGATTATCATGAATTCTTAACAGGTTTAAGGGAAGATGGAACAGTGTACTCAATCTATTCTTTTGCCCGGAAAGTTGGTCAAGCAATCGCTGGAGGGCTTGGCGGAATTGTTATCGGTGCTGTTGGCTATAACGCGAACCGATCAGTTCAGCCGCAACACGTATTAAATGGAATTCACACCTTAGCAACGTTAATTCCAGCAGCAGTTTATGTTGTAATTTTTCTTATCTTGGTGTTCTTATATCCATTAACGAAAAAACGAACCAATCAACTGGCGGCTGATTTAACAGCAAGAAGAAAAACTGCTGACGTTGGGCAAAAGTAAGAACAACCTATTCGTTATAGTAATAAAAGTGTGTCTAAATAATTATTTTTTTAAAAATTGGTTAACTTTAATAGAAAAAATCTGATAAGTATGCTAGTATACAAGTATAAAATAAACAAAGTAATTTTGATAATTTCATCAATTTTCCAACGAAGTGTTTAACATGAATATTAGTATATTTTTACTAGTTTGTTTAACCCTAAATAATGATTGAAATGCTTGAAAGAGCTCTGCTATCAAAATGAAATAGTAAATGTATTTAAAGATTGATACTACTAAAAATGACGGGTGATTATATGTTGCAAAAATTTGAAACTCTGAATGAAATGCATAAAGGATACTTAGTTGCTGTTATTCGCGGTAAAAACAAAGAAGATGCGGTTGAAATTTCTAAACAGGCCTTTAAGGGTGGTATTCGTTCTCTTGAGGTTACATTTTCAACACCGGGTGCAGAAGATGCCATTGCTGAACTTTCTCGTTTAGGGGAGCCTGGAATGATTGTTGGCGCAGGAACCGTTTTAGATGCTGAAACAGCTAGAATTGCGATTATGAAGGGTGCACGCTATGTGGTTAGTCCGCATTTTGATGGTGCCATCGCGACCATGTGTAACCGCTATGCGACTCCATATTTGCCAGGCTGTGGATCCGTTACTGAAATTATGGAGGCACTTTCATACGGAGTCGATGTCGTGAAATTGTTCCCTGGAAGTTTAATGGGACCAGGATTTATTAAAGATGTAAAAGGACCGATTCCACATGTTGAATTAATGCCATCTGGCGGAGTAAGCCTGGATAATATCGATAAATGGATGAAGAATGGTGCCTTTGCAGTTGGGATTGGCAGTGCCTTAACAAAGGGTGTAGCAAATGGTGATTATAGCTCAGTCGAAAAGGTTGCCCGCGAGTTCATGGATAAGTTGGCTTCCATTAAGGCGGAATAATCATGAAAAAGGTAGTCACTCTTGGGGAAATTATGCTTCGGTTATCAGCACCTAATTATCAAAAGATTGTTCAAGCAAATTCTTTTGATGCGGTGTACGGCGGCGGGGAAGCGAATGTCGCTGTTTCCTTAGCAAAATTTGGACTATCCAGTTCTTTCGTGACAAAGCTGCCACAAAATGCAGTCGGAACGAGTGCAGAACAGCAGTTAAATCGGTTTGGTGTCCTGACCAACCATGTTCTGCATGGGGGAGATCGGCTGGGGATTTACTTTTTAGAAAAAGGATATTCTATCAGACCTACAAAGGTTTATTATGACAGGAAATATTCCGCTTTTGCCATGTCGAAGGCTGATGAATATGATTTCGACAGTATTTTTGCCGATGCCGATTGGTTTCATATCAGCGGAATAACACCGGCACTAAATGAAGATTTGTTTGACTTAACCAAAAAGTCATTAATCGCTGCGAAGGAAAAGGGCCTCACTACAAGTTGTGATCTCAATTACAGAAGTGCGTTATGGTCCTTTGAAAAAGCGCGTGAAAAGATGACCGAGTTAATTGAGTTTGTCGATGTATGTATTGGGATTGAACCATTAAAATTATTGGATGCAGCCGGAGAAGAGATGAAAGATAGGCTTCCTGAACATCCTAGCATCGATGATTATGCCAGAGTTATGGAAGAGCTTCATAAACAATATGGATTAAAATATGTGGCCATGACCAAAAGAGAGCATGTATCCGTTAATTGTAATAAATTACAGGCTTATCTGTTTGATGGCTCAAAGTTTTATCAGTCAACCGAAGTGGAAGTAGATATTATTGACCGAGTAGGTACAGGCGATGCCTTTTCTGCAGGAATGATTTATTCCTTAATTAGCGGCTTTGAGCCAGGGCAAGCCGTTGAATTTGCAACCGGTTGCTTTGCCCTCAAACACACCATCGAGGGAGATGCAAACTTAATTCCCATTTCCGATGTTGAAAAATATATGGAGCGCTCATTTTCTATTAATCGATAATGAGGGTAACGAAAGAACAAAAAGAGGGAGGTAGTAGAAAATGGGATCATTTATTCATGATGATTTTATGTTGAAAAATAAAACAGCCGTTGATTTATACCACAATTATGCTGAAAAAATGCCAATTTATGATTTTCACTGCCACTTATCTCCACAGGAGATTGCTGAAAACCGGAAGTTTAATAATATTACGGAGCTCTGGCTGGCAGGTGATCACTATAAATGGCGCGGCATGAGAGCAAATGGAATCGACGAACGTTATATTACCGGTGATGCGAGCGACAAAGAAAAGTTTGCGGCTTGGGCTAAAACGGTGCCTAATACGGTAGGTAATCCTCTTTATCATTGGACTCACTTAGAATTAAAGAAATACTTTGGAATTGAAGAATTACTAAGTGAAGATAACTGGGAACGTATCTGGGAACAATGCAACGCCTTATTGCAGCAAGATGATTACTCCGTTCAGGGTTTAATTAAACGATCTGATGTAAAGGTGATTTGTACAACGGATGATCCAACCGATGATTTGTATTACCATGACCAAATCAAACAAAGTGATTTCCCTGTTGTCGTTGTTCCGACTTTCCGTCCTGACAAAGGATTAGAAATCAATAAAGATACTTTTGCAGGGTTCGTTGAACAACTAGAAATGATAACAAATAAGAAGATATCGTCCTTTGAAGAATATTTACAGGTGCTTGAAGAAAGAGTGGAATATTTTCATCAAAAAGGCGGACGTGTATCTGACCATGGTTTGGGAGAAATCCCATTTTCCACTGCGGAACCAAGTGAATTGAATGCTATTTTTCTTGCGGGACGCACTGGTAATGGTGTCAGCATAGACGATGAAAAGAAATTCAAAACAGCTGTCCTTCTTTTCTTAGGAAAATCCTACAAAAAGAGAGATTGGGCGATGCAAATTCATTTCGGTGCGATCCGAAATAATAATACGAGGATGTTTAACAAGCTGGGACCTGATATTGGCTTTGATTCCATTAATGATCAAGGCGAAGTTGCTACACCTTTAAATGCCTTATTAGATGCCTTAGATCAAGATGGGTCATTACCAAGGACCATCCTATATAATCTAAATCCAGTTTATAACGATCTAGTTGGCAGCACATTAGCTAACTTCCAAACGGAGCCAGGGATTGCAGGGAAAATACAACTTGGTTCAGGCTGGTGGTTTAATGACACCAAGCAGGGAATGCTTCGCCAATTGAATGCACTAGCAGACCAAGGATTATTGATGCATTTTGTCGGGATGCTGACAGATTCACGAAGCTTTATCTCTTATAGTCGTCATGAATACTTCCGCCGGATTTTATGTAATCTTGTGGGTTCATGGGTGGAAGATGGAGAATTACCGAATGATCAAGCATTGTTGCAAAAGCTAATTGAGAATATTTGTTATAACAATGCAAAAAACTATTTTAGCATAGAGGTTAATTAATAGGAGGCGTTTTATTATGGAAATGGGTTTCCGTTGGTATGGCAAAACAGATACGATTCCATTGGAGTATATCCGTCAAATTCCCAGCATGAAAGGTATTGTAACAGCAATCTATGATATCCCGGTTGGAGAGGCTTGGCCTTTAGAAAAAATTCAAGAATTAAAAAGCACGGTGGAAGAAGCTGGTTTACACATCTCCGTTATTGAAAGTGTTCCTGTACATGAGGACATTAAAATCGGTTTACCAACTCGTGATAAATACATTGAAAACTACAAAGAAACGATCCGTAATTTAGGTAAAGCTGGCATTCCTGTTGTATGTTACAACTTCATGCCGATCTTTGACTGGACACGTACGGATTTAGATTACCGTCTTCCAGATGGTTCAACAGCCCTTATTTTTGAAGAAGAAGTGGCGAAGAAAATGGATCCGCTGACTGGGGAATTATCTCTTCCAGGATGGGACAGCAGCTATAAAAAAGAAGACTTACAAATTCTATTTGATCACTACAAAAATGTAGATCATGAAACACTTTGGGCTAACTTAGAGTATTTCATTAAAGAAATCATCCCAGTTGCAGAAGAAGCCGGCGTTAAAATGGCAATTCATCCGGATGATCCACCATTCGATATCTTTGGATTACCACGGATTATCACCAACAAAGAAAACCTTGAAAGATTTGTTAACTTATACGACAGCCCATATAATGGCTTAACGATGTGCAGCGGTTCGCTTGGCTGTAATCCAGAAAATGATTTCCCTGAAATGCTTCGTTATTTTGGAAAAAAAGGCCGCGTAAACTTTGTTCATGCTCGTAACGTAAAACATACAGGTGGAATGTCTTTTGAAGAATCTGCCCATGTATCAGAATACGGTTCACTAGATATGTACGAAATCATCCGTGCAATGAAGGACTTTGATTACACAGGTCCAATTCGCCCAGACCATGGAAGAATGATTTGGGGAGAAACAGGTAAACCTGGCTATGGATTATTTGACCGTGCATTGGGTGCTACTTACCTAACCGGATTATGGGAAGCAGAAGGAAAAAATAGAAAATAAATAAAAACCTTAGGAGGGTAATATCATGACAGTTCCATTTAAAGTGGATTTAGCAGGAAAGGTTGCCGTAGTAACTGGCGGCGGCGGTGTATTAGGATCTTACTTTGCAAAGGCGTTAGCAGAATGCGGAGCAAAAGTAGCAATTCTTGATCTTAACCAAGAACCAGCAGATAAAGTGGCAAATGAAATCAATGAAGCGGGCGGACAAGCAATTGGTGTCGCAGCTAACGTGTTAGATAGAGATGCACTTGAAAAAGCTAGAGAAATCGTTGAAAAAGAGCTTGGAACATGTGACATTCTTCTAAACGGTGCAGGTGGAAACAATCCACGCGGAACGACTGATGACGAGTTCTTTAATGCTGAAGAAGTTAAAAAGAACCCAGATATGAAAACTTTCTTTGAACTAGATCCTAAAGGAGTAGGTTTCGTGTTTGACCTAAACTTCCTAGGCACATTACTCCCTTCTCAAGTATTTGCAAAAGCAATGACAGAGAAAAAAGGAAGCTGCATTATCAATGTATCGTCTATGAACGCATACACACCATTAACAAAAATCCCTGCCTACAGCGGAGCAAAAGCAGCTATTAGTAACTTCACACAATGGTGTGCAACTTACTTTGCAAAAGCAGGCATTCGTGTAAATGCAATTGCACCAGGATTCTTAGTAACAAAACAAAATGAAAAATTATTGTTCAATGAAGATGGTACTCCAACTGCAAGGACTGGAAAAATCCTTAACAGCACACCAATGGAACGTTTTGGTGAGCCAGAAGAATTAATTGGCGGAGTTCTTTTCTTAGCAAGTGAACAAGCAGCAAGCTTTGTAACAGGTGTTGTCCTTCCAATTGATGGCGGCTTCTCTTCTTACACTGGAGTATAAAAGGATGTTCCTGAGGGTTGTCAATCCAGTTTACTACTGGATTGGCAGCCCCTAAATAGTTTATAGAATGAAGCGTTTACATAAATTGGAGATAAAAACTTTAACAAAGAACGAATATCGGGTGACTTGTTCATCTTGTGGAGGTAGCCATGAAAGAAAATATTACGGAATTTGAAAAAACGAGAGATTTCCTTGTTTGTGTTGACTCTGACGGATGTGCCATGGATACGATGGATGTTAAACATAAAAAGTGTTTTGGGCCAAAAGCGATTGAAGTGTGGGGATTGCAGCCAATCGAGGGTAGATTCATGGAAATCTGGAATGACGTTAACTTATACTCTATGACGCGAGGAATTAACCGTTTTAAAGGCTTAGTTCGAACGTTTGAATTAGCAGCGGAGGAAGGACTAGAAATTCCTAGTATCGCTGCTGTAAAAGAGTGGACAGAAACGACCAAGGAATTATCTAATCCTTCATTAGAAAGAGAAATTGAAAAAAGCAATGATGAACAATTAAAAAAGGCTCTTGTTTGGAGCAATGAAGTAAATAAAGCTATTTCCGCATTATCTGGTGACGATGAACCGTTTCCAGGCGTTAAAGAAGGATTAGCGAAAATCAATAAAGAAGCAGATGTGGCGATTGTTTCTTCTGCCAATGGCGGTGCTGTTCGCGACGAGTGGACAAGACATGATTTAACACCTCATGTCCAAGTAATGCTTGGTCAAGAAGCAGGTACAAAGGCACATTGTATAGGTGAACTGAAAAAGTTCGGTTATGATACGAAAAAAATCCTCATGGTGGGCGATGCCCCTGGAGATTTAGATGCAGCAGAAAAAAATGGTGTGTTATATTATCCAATCTTGGTCGGAAAAGAAGGCTTTTCATGGGAACGCCTTGCAAATGAAGCGTTAGGGAAACTATTAAATGGCACCTTTGACGGGGAATATCAAACCAAATTAATTGACGAGTTCCATTCTAATTTAAAATAGGAGCAGGAGTGGTTTTAATGGCAGCAAAAGTTGAGATTAAAATGCCTAAAGTGGATTTAAAAGCAAAGCCATATCTTTTATCTGATGAGGATATTAAATGGGTAAAAGAAACGATTTCGGGCATGTCGGTTGAAGAGAAAATTGGTCAATTATTCATTAACCTATTTTTCTTCGGCGGCGATCAATTCAGCGGCAATAAATTAACAAATGCAGAAATTATGAATAAATATCACATTGGAGGTGCTCGTTACCAAGGCGGCACTTCGGAACAAGTTCAAGATTTAATTAATGAACTACAATCCCATTCAAAGCTACCCTTATTAGTTGCAGCAAACTGTGACTCCGGCGGGAATGGCGCTATGAATGATGGTACTTATGTGGCAAAAGCTGCAATGTGTGAAGCTTCTGGTGATGAACAAGTATCATTCGATGCAGGATATGTCAGCGGTCGTGAAGAAGAAGCGATTGGTGTAAACTGGAACTTTGACCCATGCGTGGATATCCTTAAAAACTGGAGAAATACGATTGTAAACACCCGTGCATACGGAACAAATGCCGAAACGGTTATTAAGCATACAAACGCCTATATTAAAGGGTTAAGAGAAAGCAATATTGGTGTATGTATTAAACACTGGCCAGGTGATGGTACGGAGGAACGCGATCAGCACTTAGTATTGGGTGTAAATGAATTATCTGTGGATGAATGGGAAGAATCATTCGGTAAAGTATACCGCAACCACATTGAAAATGGTGTTCATTCTATTATGGCTGGCCATATTGCCTTACCAGAATATCAAAAAGCATTAGTCCCTGGTTTAGAAGACAAAGATGTATTACCAGCAACATTAGCACCAGAATTAATTAATGGGCTATTAAAAGATAAATTAGGTTTCAATGGTTTAGTGTTAACAGATGCTACCCACATGTTAGGGATGACTGCGGCAATGCGCCGTGAAGAATATGTTCCACAGGCAATTGCAGCTGGATGTGACATGTTCTTATTCTTTAACGATATTGAGGAAGATTTCAACTTCATGTTAAATGGCTACAAAAATGGTGTCATCACAGAAGAGCGTCTTCAGGATGCATTGGAAAGAATCTTAGGATTAAAAGCTGCAATCGGTTTGCACAAATCCCAAAAAGCAGGCACACTATTGCGCACTAGAGAGGATCTAAAAGTTATTGGCAGTGAAGACCACGTGGCACGTGCAAAAGCAGCAGCCGATAAAGGGATTACATTAGTTAAGAACACGTTAGATCAGCTTCCAATTCGTCCAGAAACTCACAAGCGTATTCGCCTTTACTTCCTAGAAGGTGAAAAAGGCGGTATCTATGAAGCTAGCTCCAAGACTCTTGATTTCATTGTTGCTGAGTTAGAAAGACGCGGCTTCGAAGTGACGGTGAACGATGGGACAACCCGGATTAAAGGTTCTACATTAAAATATCGGGAAGAAGTGGATGCAGCTTTAGTCTTTGCCGATGTAATCGGCTATGGTGCCCAAAACAACTACCGCATTCAATGGAAAACAGCTATGAGTAATGAAGTACCTTGGTATGTGTATGAAGTACCGACTGTTTTCGTATCATTAAACTTCACAACGCACTTAACAGATGTTCCTATGGTTAAGGCTTATATCAATGCTTACAATGATGATGAAATTACCATCAGCAAAACAATTGATAAAATCATGGGTGAATCTGAGTTTAAAGGAACACCAAATGAAAATGTTTGGTGTGGAAAATGGGATACTAGACGATAATTTTTATAAAAGTCAATAGGCAGCTATCAACTAGATAGTTGCCTTTTTAAAAATAATAGGGAGAGTAATGGAGGCGGAAACATGAGAAAAGTTATAAACATTAACCAATCTTGGAAATTTACTAAACAAAATGACGAAGAAGCTAAAGAAAAAAGTTTTAACGATGATACCTGGGAAAGCGTTAATGTCCCGCACACATGGAATGCCATAGATGGTGCAAATGGGTTTGACTACTATAAGGGTGCATGCTGGTATCGTAAAGAATTTTCTTTAGCCGCTCCATCGGCAGGAAATAAAGTGTACATAGAATTTAATGGTGCTAACAGTGTCACGGATGTATTTGTGAATGGCCGCCATCTGGGACAACATCGCGGCGGTTATTCCATTTTCCGTTTCGATATTACTGACGTGGTTGAGTTTGGTAAAACTAATATATTGGCGGTTAAGGTAGACAATACGGTTGTCGAGGATGTTTATCCGCAAATGGCTGACTTCACTTTCTACGGTGGTATTTACCGTGATGTGAATATAGTGATTGCCAACCATGTCCATTTTGATTTAATGGATTATGGATCACAAGGGGTCTATATCGTTCAAGAACAAGTTTCAAATGAACAAGCGAAGTTAACAATTAAAGCAAAAATAGTCAATGACCATGCGGAAGAAAAGAAAGTGAGACTTTGGGTTGATCTTCTTGACGCTGTTGGTAAAAGTGCTGCCTATGCTGCAAAAGAAGTGTTCTTGGCGGCGGGTGAAACCAAGACCGTTGAGGTTCCAGCCACTATTCATAACCCCATACTATGGAACGGTTTAAAAAATGCTTATATGTACACGGCCAATCTTACACTCCAGAGTTTTAATGATACAGTGGATGAATTGGCAATCCCATTTGGAGTGCGTTATTTTAAGGTTGATTCTGAACAAGGCTTCTTCTTAAATGGCGAGCATACCCCATTATACGGTGTTTCCCGCCACCAAGACCGTAAAGATATGGGCTGGGCGATTACGAAAAAAGAACATAAAGAAGATATGGAATTTATCAAAGAGGTAGGAGCTACTTCCATTCGTTTGGCCCACTATCAGCATGATCAATATTTTTATGATCTTTGTGACCAAGAGGGCATGGTGGTCTGGGCGGAAATCCCGTTTATTTCCGTCATGTCAAAAACAGACCTGGAAGGCATTAATCCAAAACAGCAGATGGTTGAACTTATCAGACAGAATTTTAACCACCCATCGATCATGTTCTGGGGAATTCAAAATGAAATCCAAATTGGCGGCGATCGACCTGAGGTTCGGCGACTAGTAAAAGAGCTAAATGAGCTGACAAAAAAAGAAGATCCAACTCGTTTATCAACGATGGCTAATGTTATGTTTGTACAGGAGAAAGACGAATACAATTTTATCACCGATATTGTTGGCTATAATAAATATTATGGCTGGTATCAAGGAAAGACAGAAGACTTTGCTGAGTGGTTAGATGGATTCCATAAAGTCAATCCGCAAGTGAAATTAGGGATTTCTGAGTACGGAGCAGAGGGCATATTACAATACCACAGCAATGATCCAAAGGTAAAAGACTATACCGAAGAATATCATGCCTTATTCCATGAAACCGTTTGGGGGATTTTCTCGAAGCGGCCATACCTTTGGTCAACATACGTTTGGAATATGTTTGACTTCGGTGCAAATATTCGCGATGAAGGCGGCGTAAAAGGAAGAAATAATAAAGGCTTGATGACGTACGACCGCAAGATTAAAAAAGATGCTTTTTATATGTACAAGGCCAATTGGTCCCAAGAAAAGTTTGTCCACATTACCAGCAAGCGATTTGTAGATCGTGCCGATCATTCCATTTCAGTTAAGGTTTATTCCAACTGTGATCAAGTAACGTTGGCAGCAAATGGTGTCGAGGTGGGAGCTAAAACCAGCGATAACCATGTGTTTATTTTTGAAAATGTACCATTGAATTCAGGTTTGAATGAAATTAAGGTACAGAGTAACCAAGATGGAGTTACCTATGAGGATATTGCTTTCTTTAATAAGGTAGAGGAAGCTAACCCAAGTTATGAGGCACCTGAAGCAGAAACAGGCGGTTTAGTAGCCAACTGGTTCACCATGCCGGAAATGGAGGATGTGGAAATAGAGACACTTGAAATTTTAGATGATGTTTATTCCACGCGCTCTACCCTTGGTGAACTGTTGAAGAATGCAGAAACTAGAAAAATAATTGAGAAGTATTTAGTCGGTTTTTCAGAGGACCATCCGATGTTTGCAATGGCAGAGGGAATGTCGATTGATGTATTGGCTTCCATGGCAGAGGAAATGTTTACGGATAAAGTCATGTATATCCTAAATAGAGAATTAACCAAAATAAAAAAATAAATTTAAACGCGCAAGAGGCCGTTCATTACCTGAAGGCCTCTTTTTATATGCTTAAGAAAATTTGGAAAAGGAAATTAGTTAGGTTATTGCATTTCTTGTGACTTCGGGATAAAGAATAGTTGTAAGAGGTGAAATGAAGTGACTGTGATTACAACCTTTAAGGAAAAAAAACGGGAAAAACAAATTAAATACGAGCGTTCCGTTCTGCGGGACTTATCGATTAATACATTAAAAGAGCGAGTAAAGCAATATTTTGGCTCCACTAGTCTTGCTTCAAGCTTTGTCATGAATACAGGAATCGAGGAAGCTTGTTATGATGTTGCACTAGAAGCCTTCCTGCTAGGGGCCAAGTTCAGTAAGTTTGGTTATCATGGTGAAGATCTTGAACAGGTACGGATGCGCTGCTTTAGAGAAGAAAAACATCTCATTGATACGTTATATAACTTTTTATTATATTGGGGAAATGGTCAAGAAGGAGCCATGAGTGAGTCGCTTTATTATTTATGTGAACAATACATCACTGTCTGGTGGAGAGAAGGTTTTGAAAAAGGCCAGAGGCGCCATAAGTTGAGACTGCATTAATATCGAACATTTCTTCTCGTTCTAAATCTGTTCCTTGTCCCATATAGTTTACTGAACATGGACGAGCGGGAAGGAATGATTTGGGTGTCAATGCGAAGATTAAAAATTATGGGCTTTATTGCTGGACTATTAGCATTATTTTTCATTTTACAACATGACTTTAACGAAAATAGCTCGTGGAAAACCTGGAATCTACCATTGTCAGGGAAAATTATTTTATTAGATGCAGGTCATGGCGGCCCGGATGGCGGGGCGGGAACAGGCAAAACACTTGAAAAAGATATTGCTTTAGAAATTACTCATAAGGTCCGGGATTATCTTCAAGAACAAGGTGCTCTCGTCATTATGACCCGAGAAAAGGACGAAGATTTAGCTGATCCTGGCACAAAAGGCTATAGCCGTAGAAAAGTTGAGGATCTTAAGAAGAGATTAAAGATAATTAATACCTCCGATAATGACTTATTTGTTAGTATCCACTTAAATGCCATTCCATCCGCAAGGTGGAGCGGGGCCCAAACCTTCTATGCCCCCCATCATAAGGAAAATGCACGGGCGGCAAAGTTCATCCAAGAGGAGCTCCGCAGAAATTTAGAGAACACCAACAGAAAGGCAAAACCGATTAATCAAGTCTATATATTAAAAAATGCGAAAAAACCTGGTGTGCTGGTAGAGGTTGGCTTTCTCTCCAATCCTACTGAAAAAGCCTTGTTAAAAAAGGAAAGTTATCAGGAAAAAGTAGCTGCATCCATTAATATGGGCATTCTTCGTTATTTTACAAATGAAAAGGAATTAAAGGAAACAGAGTGACTATGCCTTGATCGGCTTAACGGCTCGCCAAACGGCGAGTTTTCTTTGTGATGTATGGAATTTGCCTTTTTATCATTACAAACGTGTGATTCATTTAACTGTTTACATGAAGGATTATGGTATACTGAGAATGGAAACGAATTCAATAGGTGAGGTGTTTTTTTATGTTAACTGATGTGAGAATCCGTGAAGTCCTAGGTGAACTCAAGGAGCCATTTTTACATAAAACTTTAGCTGAATTACATGCAATTGAAGAAATAAAGATAAAAGAAGAAAAAAATCACGTTAGCGTGAAGGTGGCTATTGCAAAAACAGGTACTAGTGAACAGCTGCAGCTGCAAACTCAAATCGTTAACTTGTTAAAAGAAGAAGGTGCTGCAACAGTCGGCATTCGTTTCAGTGAACTTCCGGAATCTGTCCTTGCAGAGCATCGCCAAGCTGAACCAGATGCGGACAAGAATCTCCTTAATTCTAATCAAACAACTTTTATTGCCATTGCCAGTGGAAAAGGCGGCGTAGGTAAATCAACCGTTTCGGTGAACCTTGCTGTAGCCTTAGCGCGACTAGGAAAAAAGGTCGGCCTGATTGACGCCGATATATATGGTTTCAGTGTCCCTGATATGATGGGAATAACCAATCGTCCTGTTGTACGCGGGGAAAAAATTATCCCGGTTGATCGCTTTGGTGTAAAAGTGATTTCAATGGGCTTCTTTGTTGAAGATAATGCCCCTATAATTTGGCGGGGCCCAATGCTAGGAAAAATGTTAACGAGTTTCTTCAGTGAAGTGGAATGGGGAGACATTGACTTTTTACTATTAGACTTACCACCAGGTACAGGGGATGTCGCACTAGACGTGCATACGATGCTTCCTGCATGTAAGGAAATTATCGTCACTACTCCGCATCCAACAGCCGCGTTTGTGGCCGCACGTGCGGGGGCGATGGCTTTAAAAACTGAACATGAAGTTCTTGGTGTTATTGAAAACATGGCCTATTTTGAAAGCCAGCAGACTGGCGAAAAGGAATATGTATTTGGCCGCGGCGGCGGGGATAAGCTGGCAGAAGAACTAAATACTGAGGTACTCGGGCGCCTGCCGCTTAACCAACCAGATTGGAACGATGAAGATTTTGCTCCTTCTGTCTACCAAGAAGATCATCAAATCGGAAAAATTTATTTGGAAATTGCAGAAAAAGTAGCAAGCTTGTTGAAAAAGTAGAAAATAAGCCTCTTCCATGATGGAAGGGGCTTATTTTTGACTGTCCATTTCTGTTAGGTGAATTTGAAGATTAGTTATTGAAGCTACTTTTTGGCAGGAGTTTTTGTTTCCTCGGCAGCCTTTAAGAGTAATTCCTCAATCTTGGCTTTATAAAGAGGGCTGTCAAGGGTTTCGGTAATGACCTTTTGCAGTTGTTCACGGTAATCCTTGCTTTTAAGGGCATCCGCCATTTCCTTTTGAATTTCAGGCTCTTTAAAAACCTCAATCATCATCGCTCTATATTCTGGGTCATTCATTAATCCTTTTAACAGTGCTTGATTCTCTGTTTTCATATTTTTAGCAACGCCTTGAGCAAACTTTGGATCGCTGAATGTTTTCTTCCAAAATTCGATTGCTTTATCAGTTGTTAGTGTTTGTTGTATGGTGTCAGAAACAACCTTTTGATCCATAACCAGCTTTTCCTTCATGGCATCATCGGTCATGACATCTTGTATTGCCTTCTTACCATCATCTGTCTTTAAAATATCCACAACCATTTTTTTTGTTTGGTCGTAATCAATTTGCCCTCCTCCACTGCCTGAATCACTGGAAGAACAGCTCGTTAACATAAACATGACGGGTAGGAGGAGCAATGTGCTTTTCCCTTTCATATAGAGGCTCCTTTCACATAAACATCCTTAAAGTTAGGATGAGAAAAATCAAGGAGATTATACGCGAGTTAGTCAAACTTATAGATTTTTTGAAAGGGGATTGGTACAATCAGAATGGTATTTATTTCGTAGTATTTTGGAGGTTATCTTGTGACAAGCCGTAATTTGGTAAAACTTTTTATGACTACGTTATTAGTTGGCGGGGTCACGACAGCTATAATGGGATTTATCATACGCTGGAATGAATTTCAGCCTTACTTTACTGAATTTAAACTAATTGATATATTATCGACATTAATTTGGTTAATTGCGATGGGTTTTCTATTTAGTTTAATCAGTCAAATGGGCTTTTTCTCTTATTTAACCATTCACCGATTTGGGTTAGGTATTTTTAAATCCACCTCGCTTTGGAATGCGGTCCAAATGGTCCTTCTCCTATTTGGCTTATTTGATTTAGTTTATTTACGTTATGTGAATTTTGCCAAGTCAGGTGATTCCGTTCTCCCTTATTTTGGACCGGCACTGCTGCTGCTCGCTGTTGCACTTATTGTTGCTTGGTTTAAAATGAAACAGACAAATCGTGGGGCGTTTATCCCTGCACTTTTCTTTATGATTGTCGCCACCTTAGTGGAGTGGGTTCCTGTGCTTCGCGAAAATGAAAAAAGCTGGTTTTATCTAATGCTGTTTACTTTACTGGCTTGTAATGCCTATCAAATATTAATTCTTCATAAATTAAACGAACGGTCTGAGCTGGAAAAACAAAAACGGGCGAACACTGCAAAGCCTAATGCAAATAGTAATAAGACTAATAAGAAAATCACAAAAAAACCGTCCTTGTAAGGGCGGTTTTTGTTTAGCCTGGAATAAGGGGATTTATCTAATTTCTTTGGATTGGACATCCCCGTTGGCGATCATTTCGGAAACGGATACGAGTTTCAGCCCTTTTTGACGAATATCGGCTAAGATTAGCGGCAAGGCCTTTGCTGTTTGTTTGGCAGAATCAGAGGCGTGGAGGAGTATGATGTCACCCTTGTCAGCGCCTTTAACATTCTCAACGATTTTATCGACTCCAGGATTTTGCCAGTCTCTAGAATCCACTTTCCAATGAACAACCGTATATTCGTACCTTTTGGCAATTTTTAAGGTGCGCTCATCAAAATGTCCTGTTGGTGCTCGAAGGAGCTTAATATTCTTAACATTTAACTTAGTAAAAACCTCTTGGGCCTTTGAAATATCCTTAGCAATTTTGCCATCCTCTAAATCCTTGTAATCGACATACTCATAACCGAGTATCCCAATTTCATACCCATCTTTTACAATCCGATTGACTAAATCTGGATGGCGTTCAGCCCAGGAACCTGCTAAGAAGAATGTAGCAGATCTGACATTCTCTTTTTTTAACGTGTCTAAAATGGGCTCTGCCTTTTCATCCCCCCATCCAATATTAAAAGTGAGAGCAAGGTCCTTTTCACCACGATAAATGGCCTTTGAACTGTCCTTTGCAGAAAAAACAGGGATTTGCACTAAGTTTTCCAAATAAAGAAACCAAGCGGTAAAAAAAGCTGCAATCAGTACAAGGGATACACTTTTTAAAGATTTGCCATTTAATACAAAAAAGAATTTCATCCTTCCCACCTCGTCCAATACATTCCTTGTCTCAACCTATGCTGAAACTTTTCGTAATATGATTAATTAAATTTAATTATAAAATTTCTATAATTGGAAAAGACTACTATAACTATATTTCTGTGGAGGTTATTGAATGTTTGGATTTCTCATTAACGAAAAAGAAGTAAAGGAAATGGAGTACTTGATTAAAAGAGAGATGGATGAAATATTATATGACTTGCGAGATGATCGAATTGACCATATCGTTAAAAGAGCTATGGAAGAAAGATATAAAATACTATTTACGTTATTTAAAAGGGTTGCTTCCCCTAATGAATGCTTTAAATATATGCGTAAAGGTAAAAGGGACAGAAAAAAAGGCTAATGTGTTGATAAGATTTTAAAATTTTTTTAGAAAATCATTTGACATATATTTATTATCTTGTTATAGTAATAAACGTCGCTGATAACAGTAACAAAAACAACTTAAAAAAGTTGTTGACATTACAAACAACAGATGATATATTAATAAAGTCGCTTTTGGGCGATTGAGTAAATGTTCCTTGAAAACTAAACAAACAAAAACGTCAACAAACAATAATATTAGTTTCATTTGAAACTAAGCCAACGTAACAAAATGAGCTAAATCAACTTTCTCGGAGAGTTTGATCCTGGCTCAGGACGAACGCTGGCGGCGTGCCTAATACATGCAAGTCGAGCGAATCTTCAGGAGCTTGCTCCTGAAGATTAGCGGCGGACGGGTGAGTAACACGTGGGCAACCTGCCTGTAAGACTGGGATAACATCGGGAAACCGATGCTAATACCGGATAATCCTTTTCCTCTCATGAGGAAAAGCTGAAAGTCGGTTTACGCTGACACTTACAGATGGGCCCGCGGCGCATTAGCTAGTTGGTGAGGTAACGGCTCACCAAGGCGACGATGCGTAGCCGACCTGAGAGGGTGATCGGCCACACTGGGACTGAGACACGGCCCAGACTCCTACGGGAGGCAGCAGTAGGGAATCTTCCACAATGGACGAAAGTCTGATGGAGCAACGCCGCGTGAGCGATGAAGGCCTTCGGGTCGTAAAGCTCTGTTGTTAGGGAAGAACAAGTACCGGAGTAACTGCCGGTACCTTGACGGTACCTAACCAGAAAGCCACGGCTAACTACGTGCCAGCAGCCGCGGTAATACGTAGGTGGCAAGCGTTGTCCGGAATTATTGGGCGTAAAGCGCGCGCAGGCGGTCCTTTAAGTCTGATGTGAAAGCCCACGGCTCAACCGTGGAGGGTCATTGGAAACTGGGGGACTTGAGTGCAGAAGAGGAAAGCGGAATTCCACGTGTAGCGGTGAAATGCGTAGAGATGTGGAGGAACACCAGTGGCGAAGGCGGCTTTCTGGTCTGTAACTGACGCTGAGGCGCGAAAGCGTGGGGAGCAAACAGGATTAGATACCCTGGTAGTCCACGCCGTAAACGATGAGTGCTAAGTGTTAGGGGGTTTCCGCCCCTTAGTGCTGCAGCTAACGCATTAAGCACTCCGCCTGGGGAGTACGGCCGCAAGGCTGAAACTCAAAGGAATTGACGGGGGCCCGCACAAGCGGTGGAGCATGTGGTTTAATTCGAAGCAACGCGAAGAACCTTACCAGGTCTTGACATCCTCTGACACTCCTAGAGATAGGACGTTCCCCTTCGGGGGACAGAGTGACAGGTGGTGCATGGTTGTCGTCAGCTCGTGTCGTGAGATGTTGGGTTAAGTCCCGCAACGAGCGCAACCCTTGTTCTTAGTTGCCAGCATTCAGTTGGGCACTCTAAGGAGACTGCCGGTGACAAACCGGAGGAAGGTGGGGATGACGTCAAATCATCATGCCCCTTATGACCTGGGCTACACACGTGCTACAATGGATGGTACAAAGGGCAGCAAAGCCGCGAGGCCTAGCCAATCCCATAAAACCATTCTCAGTTCGGATTGTAGGCTGCAACTCGCCTACATGAAGCCGGAATCGCTAGTAATCGCGGATCAGCATGCCGCGGTGAATACGTTCCCGGGCCTTGTACACACCGCCCGTCACACCACGAGAGTTTGTAACACCCGAAGTCGGTGGGGTAACCGTAAGGAGCCAGCCGCCTAAGGTGGGACAGATGATTGGGGTGAAGTCGTAACAAGGTAGCCGTATCGGAAGGTGCGGCTGGATCACCTCCTTTCTAAGGAATATGCAGTCCTTGTGGACTGATAAAGTTGACCGCTTTTTGTTTGTTTAGTTTTGAGGGAGCAATTCTCTCAATGCACAACATTCGTTCTTTGAAAACTAGATAATCGTAAGAAGAAGCAAGAAAACATCGAGTAATCGCCATTTTAGTTTTCTCTCTTGAGTAATTAAGAGAAATAACCTTTTAGGTTAAGTTAGAAAGGGCGCACGGTGAATGCCTTGGCACTAGGAGCCGATGAAGGACGGGACTAACACCGATATGCTTCGGGGAGCTGTAAGTAAGCTTTGATCCGGAGATTTCCGAATGGGGGAACCCACTGCTCGTAATGGAGCAGTATCTTTACCTGAATACATAGGGTATTGATGGCATACCCGGGGAACTGAAACATCTAAGTACCCGGAGGAAGAGAAAGCAAACGCGATTCCCTGAGTAGCGGCGAGCGAAACGGGACATAGCCCAAACCAAGAGGCTTGCCTCTTGGGGTTGTAGGACACTCAACATGGAGTTACAAAGGAACGGGGTAAATGAAGCGATCTGGAAAGGTCCGTCATAGAAGGTAAAAACCCTGTAGTTGAAACTTCGTTCCCTCCTGAGTGGATCCTGAGTACGGCCGGACACGAGAAATCCGGTCGGAAGCAGGGAGGACCATCTCCCAAGGCTAAATACTCCCTAGTGACCGATAGTGAACCAGTACCGTGAGGGAAAGGTGAAAAGCACCCCGGAAGGGGAGTGAAATAGTTCCTGAAACCGTGTGCCTACAAGTAGTCAGAGCCCGTTCATGGGTGATGGCGTGCCTTTTGTAGAATGAACCGGCGAGTTACGATCCCATGCAAGGTTAAGTTGAAGAGACGGAGCCGCAGCGAAAGCGAGTCTGAATAGGGCGAATGAGTATGTGGTCGTAGACCCGAAACCAGGTGATCTACCCATGTCCAGGGTGAAGTCCAGGTAACACTGGATGGAGGCCCGAACCCACGCACGTTGAAAAGTGCGGGGATGAGGTGTGGGTAGCGGAGAAATTCCAATCGAACTTGGAGATAGCTGGTTCTCTCCGAAATAGCTTTAGGGCTAGCCTCACGTAGTAAGAGTCTTGGAGGTAGAGCACTGTTTGGACTAGGGGCCCTCATCGGGTTACCGAATTCAGACAAACTCCGAATGCCAAAGACTTATCCGTGGGAGTCAGACTGCGAGTGATAAGATCCGTAGTCAAAAGGGAAACAGCCCAGACCACCAGCTAAGGTCCCAAAGTATACGTTAAGTGGAAAAGGATGTGGAGTTGCTTAGACAACCAGGATGTTGGCTTAGAAGCAGCCACCATTTAAAGAGTGCGTAATAGCTCACTGGTCGAGTGACTCTGCGCCGAAAATGTACCGGGGCTAAACGTATCACCGAAGCTGTGGATTGACACCATCAGGTGTCAGTGGTAGGAGAGCGTTCTAAGGGCGTTGAAGCTAGACCGTAAGGACTGGTGGAGCGCTTAGAAGTGAGAATGCCGGTATGAGTAGCGAAAGATGAGTGAGAATCTCATCCACCGAATGCCTAAGGTTTCCTGAGGAAGGCTCGTCCGCTCAGGGTTAGTCGGGACCTAAGCCGAGGCCGAAAGGCGTAGGCGATGGACAACAGGTTGATATTCCTGTACCACCTCTTTATCGTTTGAGTGATGGGGGGACGCAGGAGGATAGGGTAAGCGCGCTGTTGGATATGCGCGTCTAAGCAGTTAGGCTGGTGAATAGGAAAATCCGTTCACCGTGAAGGCTGAGCTGTGACAGCGAGGGAAATTTAGTACCGAAGTTCCTGATTCCACACTGCCAAGAAAAGCCTCTAGCGAGATAAAAGGTGCCCGTACCGCAAACCGACACAGGTAGGCGAGGAGAGAATCCTAAGGTGAGCGAGAGAACTCTCGTTAAGGAACTCGGCAAAATGACCCCGTAACTTCGGGAGAAGGGGTGCTCTTTGAGGTTCATAGCCTCGAAGAGCCGCAGTGAATAGGCCCAGGCGACTGTTTAGCAAAAACACAGGTCTCTGCGAAGCCGCAAGGCGAAGTATAGGGGCTGACGCCTGCCCGGTGCTGGAAGGTTAAGAGGAGGGGTTAGCGCAAGCGAAGCTCTGAATCGAAGCCCCAGTAAACGGCGGCCGTAACTATAACGGTCCTAAGGTAGCGAAATTCCTTGTCGGGTAAGTTCCGACCCGCACGAAAGGCGTAACGATCTGGGCACTGTCTCAACGAGAGACTCGGTGAAATTATAGTACCTGTGAAGATGCAGGTTACCCGCGACAGGACGGAAAGACCCCGTGGAGCTTTACTGTAGCCTGATATTGAATTTTGGTACAGCTTGTACAGGATAGGTAGGAGCCTGAGAAGCCGGAGCGCTAGCTTCGGTGGAGGCGTCGGTGGGATACTACCCTGGCTGTATTGAAATTCTAACCCGCACCCCTTATCGGGGTGGGAGACAGTGTCAGGTGGGCAGTTTGACTGGGGCGGTCGCCTCCTAAAGAGTAACGGAGGCGCCCAAAGGTTCCCTCAGAATGGTTGGAAATCATTCGTAGAGTGTAAAGGCACAAGGGAGCTTGACTGCGAGACCTACAAGTCGAGCAGGGACGAAAGTCGGGCTTAGTGATCCGGTGGTTCCGCATGGAAGGGCCATCGCTCAACGGATAAAAGCTACCCCGGGGATAACAGGCTTATCTCCCCCAAGAGTCCACATCGACGGGGAGGTTTGGCACCTCGATGTCGGCTCATCGCATCCTGGGGCTGTAGTCGGTCCCAAGGGTTGGGCTGTTCGCCCATTAAAGCGGTACGCGAGCTGGGTTCAGAACGTCGTGAGACAGTTCGGTCCCTATCCGTCGTGGGCGCAGGAAATTTGAGAGGAGCTGTCCTTAGTACGAGAGGACCGGGATGGACGCACCGCTGGTGTACCAGTTGTCTTGCCAAAGGCATCGCTGGGTAGCTATGTGCGGACGGGATAAGTGCTGAAAGCATCTAAGCATGAAGCCCCCCTCAAGATGAGATTTCCCATAGCGTCAAGCTAGTAAGAACCCTGAAAGATGATCAGGTTGATAGGTCAGAGGTGGAAGCATGGCGACATGTGGAGCTGACTGATACTAATCGTTCGAGGACTTAACCATTTAATATTAGGTGGACTCGAGTTTTTTTAAAACTTCTTCTGCATTATCTAGTTTTGAGAGAATGAAAAAAGTTTAAAATTTCTCTTGAAAAATTTTAAAAAGGCATTATAATTAAATAGTGTCAATTGAATAATATAGTCTGGCAATTATGGCGAGAAGGTCACACCCGTTCCCATACCGAACACGGAAGTTAAGCTTCTCAGCGCCGATGGTAGTTGGGACACGCGTCCCTGTGAGAGTAGGACGTTGCCAGGCTGTAATCTTATTGTTCCGCAGTAGCTCAGTGGTAGAGCTATCGGCTGTTAACCGATCGGTCGTAGGTTCGAGTCCTACCTGCGGAGCCATTTTTATGTAAACCTTTAAATCAGCTATGCTTCCATAGCTCAGTAGGTAGAGCACTTCCATGGTAAGGAAGAGGTCAGCGGTTCGAGCCCGCTTGGGAGCTTACCTAATAAAATAGGCCCCTTGGTCAAGCGGTTAAGACACCTCCCTTTCACGGAGGTAACACGGGTTCGAGTCCCGTAGGGGTCACCATATTTGGAGGATTAGCTCAGCTGGGAGAGCATCTGCCTTACAAGCAGAGGGTCGGCGGTTCGATCCCGTCATCCTCCACCATAATTTTTCTAAACTATTATTTGCCGGGGTAGCTCAATTGGTAGAGCAACTGACTTGTAATCAGTAGGTTGGGGGTTCAAGTCCTCTCGCCGGCACCATTCTTTTTTAATTGAATATGGAGGGGTAGCGAAGTGGCTAAACGCGGCGGACTGTAAATCCGCTCCCTCCGGGTTCGGCGGTTCGAATCCGTCCCCCTCCACCATTCATATTTTTAAAAAAAGTTGGACATACTATCATTATCACATCATTGTTGGGCTATAGCCAAGCGGTAAGGCATCGCACTTTGACTGCGACATGCGTTGGTTCAAATCCAGCTAGCCCAGCCAGAGAGCCATTAGCTCAGTTGGTAGAGCATCTGACTTTTAATCAGAGGGTCGAAGGTTCGAGTCCTTCATGGCTCATCATAAAATTTTAGTAAAAACCCTGATGATCTTATATGATGGGTTTTTACTTTTGAATATGCGGAAGTAGTTCAGTGGTAGAACATCACCTTGCCAAGGTGGGGGTCGCGGGTTCGAATCCCGTCTTCCGCTCCAACTTTATTTGGGGTCTTAGCTCAGCTGGGAGAGCGCCTGCTTTGCACGCAGGAGGTCAGGGGTTCGATCCCCCTAGACTCCACCATCACACTACATATTTTGCCTTAAATCAGCTTACTGATTTAAGGCTTTTTTATTTTTCAAAGAGTTTCTTGGGGTCTAAACGTAAAATTTCCTAAAGGTAATTTTGGGGTCAAGCCCACTAAAAAATTCCTATACAATTTGAAGTGGAAAGTAAAATGATAAAAGCGGAAAGTAAATGTCCATAAGTGGAAAGTAAAAGAAGAAAAGAGGAAAGTAAATTTCCAAAAGCGGAAAGTAAGACGTTCAAAGTGGACAGTAACGAGAAAAGTTCAGTTAAAAAGGTAATTTAACTTAGTCTCTATTAAGCAATCAGCTATATAAAAAGACGAAGAATTAGATAACAGAGAGGAAAAGTATCTGAGCCAGGCTGCCTTGCCTGGCTCTTTTGCAGATTCTGGGGGTGGATTTTTAGAAGTGGAAAGTAAAATAATGAAAGTGGAAAGTAAATGTTCCAAATCGGAAAGTAAATGAAGAAAAGCGGAAAGTAAATTTCCAAAAGCGGAAAATAAAACGTTCAAAGTGGGTAGTAACGAGAGAACATCGCTCAACCACCAGAACGATCTTCATCCAATGTCTTGTCCCCTCGCTCATAAATTATCAGAACCTTTTTAAAATACCGTATATTTATACATGATTTTGTCGAGTTGAGTCATTTATATGTAAGCAGTTACAATAAAGCTATAATAAGGCAGGGGGGAAACAAATAATGACTAAAAAGTTGTCTATTATTGGTATGCCAATGGATTTAGGTCAAATGAGGCGTGGAGTAGATATGGGGCCAAGTGCCATTCGTTATGCGGGAATCAATGAACGATTAAAACCCTTATTTGATGAAATTCATGATTTGGGTGATATTCCAGTCGGCAGACCTGAAGTAGTGATTGATAAAGAGTCTAACCTGCGAAATTTAGATTTAGTTGCTGAAAAAAGCGCCTTGCTTGCAGAAAAGGTAGATGCCGCAGTCCAATCCGGTTCATTTCCGCTTGTACTCGGTGGGGACCACAGCATTGCTATTGGTACGTTAGCGGGAATTTCCAAACACTATCAGAATCTGGGTGTGATTTGGTATGATGCTCATGGTGATTTAAATACAGCTGAGACTAGCCCTTCAGGAAATATCCACGGCATGCCTTTAGCAGTAAGCATAGGATTAGGGCACAGTAAATTAGTGGAACTCGGTGGTTACTTTCCAAAGGTCAAACCAGAGAATGTCGTGATTATTGGTGCCCGGTCTCTTGATGAGGGTGAGAGGATACTCATTAAGGAAAAGGGTATGAAAGTGTACACAATGCACGAAATAGATCGGTTGGGAATGGCAAAGGTTATGGAAGAAACGATAGAATTCCTAAAGAATCGAACGGATGGTGTTCACCTTTCACTAGATTTGGATGGATTAGATCCAAGTGAATGTCCAGGAGTAGGAACTCCCGTACTAGGCGGAATCAGCTACCGGGAAAGTCATCTTGCCATGGAAATGCTAGAAGAAGCTGGCATCATTACATCGGCGGAATTTGTGGAAGTTAATCCAATCTTAGATGAAAAAAATAAAACGGCATCGGTAGCGGTTGAATTAATGGGGTCATTGTTCGGAGAAAAATTACTATAAAAATAAATCAGCTGCATTTAGTAATTGCAGCTGATTTATTTTTTTAAAAGATCATATTCATTCAATAAACCATCAAGCTTCTTGCTAGTCTCAATCACCGTTTGATGACCGAATGATGTTTCGGCGGCTAAACGGACCATTTCATTCCGACAGCATTCAATTTCTGCTATCAAACGTCTAAAATGAGTAGACATCCTTTCACCTACTTCCCAAAGACCTACTACCTTTTTCTCCTGTATTGAAAACTTTAAACTTATTGGTGTCCAACTTTAGTAAATTTTTGTTAATATTATAGGTATTGAGAAGTTTTTTATTTAAAATGAAACTTTTTCGCAATTCGATTCGTATTAGCGTATAGCAGCATTGGAGCTGAGGTAATTTCATGGAAACGATTGTAAAAAAACGAATAAAACAGGTGATCAAAGGCGACCAAGATGCCTTTGGTGAAATTGTTGAACTATATAAAAACAGTGTTTATCAGCTTTGCTACAGAATGCTGGGAAATCGTCATGAGGCAGAGGATATGGCACAGGAAGCATTTATCCGCGCTTATGTGAACATTAAGTCCTTTAATCAGGATTTAAAGTTTTCGACATGGCTTTTTCGGATTGCCACCAATTTATGCATTGATCGGATGCGAAAAAAGAAACCCGATCATTATCTGGATGCAGAAGTAAAAGGGACAGAAGGGCTAACCATGTATTCACAAATTCCTTCTGATACGCCTTTGCCGGAATCAGAGGTTGAAAGTCTAGAACTCCATGAAACCGTTCAAAAAGAAATTCTTAAGCTGCCTGAAAAATATCGATCAGCTATTGTTTTAAAATACATTGAAGAACTGTCCTTAAATGAAATAAGTGAAATTTTGGACCTGCCGCTTGGTACTGTAAAAACGAGAATCCATCGTGGGCGGGAAGCTTTAAGGCAGCAATTACGATATGTGTAAAGAGGTGAACAAAACAAATGTGTCCAGAACAAATCATCGAACTAATGCATGAATACCTAGATGACGAAATCGATTCTGAAAGAGAACAATTACTGCGAGACCACCTCCAAAGCTGTAAAGAATGTGAAACAATTTTTAATGAACTAAAAAAGACAATAGCTTTCGTACAAAGTACGTCGCATATGCAGGCACCTGCCGACTTCACTGCTAATGTCATGGCTCGTTTACCAAAGGAGAAAAAGAAGGTTTCCATGCAGCGCTGGTTTAAAAATCATCCAATGCTTACGGCTGCAGCTGTTTTTGTCGTTTTGATGATGGGAAGTTTGATTTCTACTTGGAGTCAAGATCAAGAATTCTCTGTATCAAAGCAGAAAAACTTAGTCGTGGAAAATAATACAGTCATAGTCCCAAAAGGAGAAACCGTTAAGGGCGATGTTGTTGTCCGCAATGGGGATTTACAAATAGAGGGTGAAGTTCAAGGCAATGTTACCGTTATTCATGGTGAAAAGTACCTGGCATCTGCGGGGCACGTTACAGGTCAAATTGAAGAAGTAAATGAAGTATTTGATTGGATCTGGTTCCAAATGAAAAGTGCGGCACAAAAAGCAGTCAGTCTCTTTGAACAACCTGCAACTGAATAAAAAGACGAATCACTCCAATGTGAGTGATTTGTTTTTTTAAAAAGATACATATAATAAGTTTATGTTGCATGTATGGTATAATAAATAGGTTCATTCAATTTTTGTTTATGAAAGTTACGGAGGAAAAACAATGCAGTTTGTTGATTTCACGTTATGGAAGTACCTAGCTAGTATTGTTGATATTGCCCTCGTATGGTATGTCATTTACAAACTGATTAATTTGATAAGAGGTACGAAAGCCGTTCAGTTATTGAAGGGTATACTCGTAATTCTTCTTGTCAGAGTTCTCAGTGGGTGGCTCGGCTTAACTACATTAAGCTGGATGATGCAACAGGCCATAAATTGGGGATTTCTTGCCGTTATCATCATCTTTCAGCCAGAGCTTAGAAGGGCTCTTGAGCAATTAGGAAGAGGACGCTTTTTTTCTAGAAGCAGCAGTCAAGATGATGACAATCAAGAAAAAACTGTTGAGGCGATTGTTAAGGCCACCGATTATATGGCAAAACGTCGAATTGGAGCATTAATCTCAATCGAAAGAGAAACCGGTATGGGCGATTATATAGAAACTGGGATCCAGTTAAATTCTACTATTTCATCAGAATTGCTCATTAATATTTTTATTCCTAATACCCCGCTTCATGATGGTGCCGTTATTATTCAAAAAAATATTGTTGCAGCTGCAGCATGCTATCTTCCTTTATCTGAGAGTCCGTTTATTTCAAAGGAACTTGGTACGAGGCACCGAGCTGCCTTAGGAATTAGTGAGGTTACAGATAGTATAACGGTCGTTGTATCAGAAGAAACAGGCGGAATCTCCCTAACTAAAAATGGAGGACTCCATCGCGATTTAAAATTAGAGGAATTAAAAGAGATACTCACGAGTGAATTGATCGTTCATAACACAAAACAGGCATCTTCAGCTCGTTGGAACTGGAGGGGGAAAAATAATGGATAAACTGATGGATAATCCCTGGTTTATAAAAATTCTTGCCTTGTTATTGGCCGTGCTGTTATATTCTTCCATTCCACAAAAACTAACGGATGTCAATGTTCCTGGAAAGCAAACAACAGAGACCATTAAGGACTTTCCGGTAAAAGCCTATTATGATACGGAAAATCTTGTCGTTTCCGGAATTCCTGAAACGGTTGATATCACGTTAAAAGGGCCTAATACACATGTTCAAAATGCTAAGGCATTAAGGAACTTTGAAGTATTTGTAAACTTGGCAGATGCCAGGGTAGGAAAACAGAAAGTAAAATTAGAGGTTAAGGATTTATCGGATAAATTAAAGGCCACTTTGAAACCTGCTACTGTAACTGTTACGGTCCAAGAAAAGATTACCAAGGAGTTTAAGGTGGAAGCAGAATTTAATACAAGTCAGATTGAAGACGGGTATTCTGCGGGACAACCTGTGGTAAAACCAAATAAAGTTAAGATTACAGGTGCGAAGAGTGACATTGACAAGATTGCCTTTGTAAAGGCAACGCTTGAAGAAAAGGATAAATTGAAAGAGACCACTTCAGGAGAAGCACGCATACAAGTATTGGATAAAGACTTAAATAAGTTAAATGTGGCGGTTGAACCGCAAATTGTTACAGTAACTATACCAGTGAAAAGTAACACTAAGACGGTGCCAATTAATATTGTGAGAAAAGGAACAGCTCCCACTGGAGTGACGATTGAATCAATAGAAATTGATGAAAAAGAAGCGAAGATTACGGGGGATGAGGATATTCTTAAGAATACAGAGAGTGTCCGTGTAGAAGTAGATTTAAGTAAAATCACGGAAAACACAACCCTTACGCTGCCTGTTATTATCTCGAATGGGATTACGAAAGTAACCCCTCAAATAGTCAAGGCAACAATAGTTGTAAACAAACAAGAAGAGAAGACAGTCTCGGGTGTCCCTGTGAATATAAAGGGATTAACGGATAACTTAAAGGCAGAAATTACGGATCCCACAAGTCACACATTAAATTTATTGGTGAATGGACCAAGTGAGGCAGTGACAGGATTAACCCCTCAAGACTTTTCTGTGTTTATAGACTTGACAGGTTTAACTGAGGGCAGCCATGATGTCAACATTCAGGTAGAAGGTCCAAAGAATGTGAAATGGACTCCTGATAAATCGACTGCAAAAGTGACGATAACAACCAATAATGCCTAATAACCAGCAATACATGTTGAAGGAGAGATTTTTAAAATGGGAAAATATTTCGGTACCGATGGGGTACGTGGAGTAGCAAATAGCGAATTAACACCGGAAATGGCCTTTAAATTGGGCCGATTTGGCGGGTATGTTCTAACAAAGGATAAAGATCGTCCCAAGGTTATAATTGGAAGGGATACACGTATATCGGGACATATGCTTGAAGGAGCGCTCGTGGCAGGCTTACTTTCAATCGGTGCAGAAGTCATGCGTTTGGGTGTCATTTCAACTCCTGGTGTAGCTTATTTAACGAAGGCCTTAGGCGCCCAAGCAGGTGTAATGATTTCCGCTTCTCACAATCCAGTAGCAGATAACGGAATTAAATTCTTTGGTCCTGATGGCTTTAAATTATCAGATGATCAAGAGCTAGAAATTGAATCGTTAATTGATTTACCAGAAGATCAATTGCCACGGCCAACAGGTGAAGACTTAGGTCTTGTCATGGATTATTTCGAAGGTGGTCAAAAGTATCTCCAATACTTAAAAAATACAGTGGATGAAGACTTCTCAGGCATTCATATTGCTTTAGACTGTGCCCATGGTGCTACTTCTTCATTAGCAAACCATCTTTTTGCTGATTTGGATGCAGATTTATCTATGATGGGTGCATCACCAAATGGATTAAATATTAACGCCGGAGTGGGCTCTACTCACCCAGAAGCTCTTGCTGCACTTGTAAAGGAAAAAGGGGCCGATGTGGGTCTTTCTTTTGACGGAGATGGCGATCGTCTGATTGCAATTGATGAAAACGGAACGATTGTCGATGGTGACCAAATCATGTATATCTGCGGGAAGTACATGAAGGAACAGGGACGCTTAAAGCATGGTACGATTGTCTCGACTGTTATGAGTAACCTTGGTTTTTATAAAGCCTTAGAAAGCCATGGAATCCATAGTGTACCTACGGCTGTTGGGGATCGCTACGTAGTGGAAGAGATGAAGAAGAATGGCTTTAATCTTGGTGGCGAACAATCTGGGCATATTATTTTCTTAGACTATAACACAACAGGTGATGGTCTTTTATCAGGGCTGCAATTAGTCAACATAATGAAGGTGACTGGAAAACCATTATCCGAGTTAGCAGGAGAAATGAAGAAATATCCGCAAAAACTGGTCAATGTCCGCGTAACGGATAAACACCATGTGACGGATAATCAAAAGGTAAAAGAAGTGATCGAAGAAGTAGAAACGGAAATGGCAGGAAACGGAAGAATCTTGGTTCGTCCTTCTGGAACGGAACCACTTGTCCGTGTTATGGCAGAGGCAGCAACAGAGGAATTGTGTTCATCCTATGTCGATCGTATTGTGACTGTAGTAAAAGAAGAAATGGAATTAAAGGAATAGGGCATTCTACTTTGAAAAATGTCCAGCTTCAAGCCATAAGCCGCTGACCAGGGTGCTTGCGCTTTTCTTTATATGCATAAGGGAACGGAACAAGTCCCTTATGCATATTTTATTATGTACGATGTACTTGCAATTGGAAACAATCTACTAATTCCTAATAATAGTTGACGAAATCGTCAGGTCATAGTAGTATTAACTTGCTTTGTTTTTCAAAGCATGTTTTACCATTAATAGGAGAAAGGTGGATCGTAAAAACTGCATATTTTTTAAAAGCGCCTGAACTAATCTTCTGTGGTTAGATTAGTTGACGAGGAGGAGGTTTATCGAATGTTCGGCGGATACCTCCCGGTTGGAGACGCACAACCGAAAATTTCTCCTTTAAAACACTGGGGTAACTCTGTGCACAAAGAGGAGAAAATGCGCATACTAACAATAATGTTTAAACAGGTATAGACAGATACCTTCAAAAAAACAGAGATAAGGGGGCAAGTACGCCCCAAAAAGCACTCTTGCCCCCTGTATCAGGGAGGAAACAAAAGTATGTGTGGAATTGTTGGATATATCGGAAATAGTGACTCGAAAGAAATTTTATTAAAAGGTTTAGAAAAACTTGAATATAGAGGCTATGACTCAGCAGGTATTGCGATTAAAAATGAGAATGGCATTCATGTCTTTAAAGAAAAAGGCCGAATTGCGGATCTGCGCAATATCGTAGATGGGAATGTTTTGGCTAATATCGGAATTGGGCATACTCGCTGGGCAACACACGGTGTTCCAAGTAAGCATAATTCCCATCCACACCAAAGTGCTTCTGGCCGCTTTACACTTGTACACAACGGTGTAATTGAAAACTATGATCTGTTAAAGAACGAATATTTAACGGGTGTTCAGTTCGTAAGTGAAACAGACACGGAAGTCATTGTTCAATTGGTTGAGTTATTTGTAAACGAGGGATTAGAAGTATTAGAAGCATTCCGTAAAACATTAACGCTGTTACATGGTTCTTATGCACTTGCCCTTTTAGATGCAGAAGATAATGACACCATCTATGTAGCAAAAAATAAAAGCCCATTACTTGTTGGTATAGGAAACGGTTTTAATGTAGTCGCAAGCGACGCGATGGCTATGCTGCAAGTAACTGATCAATACTTGGAATTAATGGACAAAGAAATTGTGCTTGTCACGAAAAATGAAGTCACCATTCAAGACTTAAGTGGTGAAGTAATCAGCCGTGCGCCATATACGGCTGAACTTGACTTGAGTGATATTGAAAAGGGTACCTACCCACATTATATGCTAAAAGAGATTGATGAGCAGCCGCTTGTCATGCGCCGAATCATTCAAACCTATCAGAACGAGCAAGGTGAATTAACGATTGATCCTGCTATCATTGCTGCGTTAAATGAAGCTGATCGTTTGTATATCATTGCTGCAGGTACTTCTTATCATGCTGGTCTTGTCGGAAAGCAGTTTATTGAAAAAATGGCAAAAATCCCAGTTGAGGTTCATATCTCAAGTGAATTTGGCTACAATATGCCGCTTCTTTCTGAAAAACCAATGTTTATCTTTATTTCACAAAGTGGTGAAACCGCAGATAGCCGTGCGGTTCTTGTGAATGTAAAGGAAATGGGTTACCCAGCCTTAACGATTACAAACGTTCCAGGCTCTACTCTTTCTCGTGAAGCTGATTTTACGCTTCTTTTACATGCCGGACCTGAAATTGCTGTTGCTTCTACAAAAGCATATACAGCACAATTGGCGGTGCTTGTTATTTTAGCGGAAGTTGCCGCAAAGAGCCGCAACCTAGCTGTTGATTTTGATCTTGTCAAAGATCTTGGTATTGTTGCTAATGCGATGGAGGTTCTTTGTGATTCCAAAGAGATCATTGAAATTATGGCGAGAGAATTTCTTTCCGTCACACGCAATGCCTTCTTTATTGGCCGTGGAATTGACTTCTATGTGGGCTTAGAGGGTGCCTTGAAGCTAAAGGAGATCTCTTATATCCAAGCAGAAGGTTTTGCCGGCGGGGAATTAAAGCACGGTACAATCGCTTTAATCGAAGAAGGTACACCTGTCATCGCGCTCGCAACGCAAGAAAGTGTTAACTTAAGTATCCGTGGAAATGTGAAGGAAGTAGTCGCTCGTGGCGCAAACCCTTGTATCATTTCAATGGAAGGCTTAAACCGTGACGAAGACAGCTTCGTCATTCCAGAAGTAAATGAATTATTAACACCGCTTATCTCTGTCATTCCATTACAATTACTGTCATATTATGCAGCCTTACACCGCGATTGCGACGTCGACAAACCGCGTAATCTTGCCAAGTCGGTTACGGTTGAATAGGAGTCAATTAATTTTAATGGATTTTGTTGAAAGACAAAAAAGTCGGGAACCGTACAAAAAAGTTGGGAACTGGACAAAAAAGTCAGGAACTGATTTGAAAAGTATTTTTCAACATTTATAATTGATCAAGTAAGACTCAATCCAATCCTAGGGTTGGGTCTTTTTTTGTTAACAGGTGTTTATGGAATATTAAAAAGTTCTAAGAGGTGATTAAATTTTGGATAATTTATGCTAAAGCTAAGTTTGGTTGGGACAAAAGATATAATAAAGGACATAAGAATCCCATTCTGATTTATTGATATTTGAATGTATTTGGAGAATAGTTGTTGGTTAAATGTAGGATGACAACAAAGTCGGGAACTAGATTTGAATGTCTTTTAACAATTTTGAAAAAAGTCAGTTAAGACTCAATCCAATTTCAGGGTTGAGTCTTTATATTGGGATTCCATGAAAAAAATTCAAAAAGAGAAGAGATAAGAACTTTAAAAAGTAATGAAACTTATATTGAAATATTGGAGAAGGATTGTGAAACAATACACTTAAACTAACGGTACAGTTTAATTTAAGTACAATCATTCACAAATTGATTTTAATTGAAATATAAATATACCTATACTTTTAGACTTCATTATAATTAAATTTTCGTTCATCACTCCATTTTCTAAGTCACCTTCATAAAAATAATGAACAATTTTAATAGAATTGTTCATTATTCAACAAATTTTAATCATTTAACAATTGTAAGTATCAGGTATATTTTTATACTAATAATGAAAGATTAAAAACATTTGGAAAGTGAGGACTTGCAAATGGAATATACAAAACTCGGAAATACGGGATTGGATGTGTCAAGACTCTGCCTTGGCTGTATGGGTTTTGGAGAAAAGGAACGTTGGATGCATCCGTGGGTAATTGATGAAGAGAACAGTCGTACAGTAATTAAAAAAGCTCTTGAGTTAGGTATCAATTTTTTTGATACTGCGAACACATACTCGGATGGAACAAGTGAAGAATTTCTCGGACGTGCCCTTAAATATTTTACCAATCGGGATGAAATTGTCATTGCAACTAAGGTTTATTTTCCATTGGGCAAAGATTTAAACAGTAAAGGCCCGAACAGTATAGGGTTATCCCGAAAAAATATTATGAGAGAAATTGATAAGAGTCTGAAACGTCTTGGGACTGATTATGTGGATCTGTATCAGATTCATCGCTGGGATTACAACACACCAATCGAAGAAACAATGGAAGCTCTCCATGACCTAGTGAAGGCTGGCAAGGTAAGATACATTGGTGCTTCTGCCATGTATGCATGGCAGTTTTTGAAGGCGAACCATGTGGCTGAGAAAAATGGTTGGACAAGATTTGTATCCATGCAAAATCACCTTAACCTCATATACCGTGAGGAGGAACGGGAGATGTTGCCGTTATGTAAGGAAGAAAAAATCGGCGTAATTCCATACAGCCCTCTTGCATCAGGTAGATTAACCCGTGATTGGTCAGAAGATACTCTCCGTTCTGAAACGGATGCAACTCAAAAATCTAAATACGGTGCAACTGAAAATAATGACCGTTTAGTCGTGGAACGAGTTGCGGAATTGGCGGAAAAACATGGTGTGCCAAGATCACAAATCGCACTTGCCTGGTTATTGCAGAAAGAACCAGTCACAGCCCCTATTATTGGTGCTACAAAAATTTCTCACCTTGAAGATTCCATGGGTGCTCTATCGGTTAAATTAACGACTGAAGAAGTTGCGTATTTGGAAGAGCCTTATGTTCCACATCCTGTAGTTGGTGCATTAAGTTCAAAGTAAAAATGTTTTTTTAAACGGAAAAACCCTGATTCCTTATGCTGGAAGTAGGGGTTTTTTAATGGTAAGAGAGTTCTATTTTAATCGTCCAGTTAGAAGTAATAGTAATGAGGGGGCTACACTACCCACCATGTGGGTAAAAACTTTTTTAAAGTATTACACAATTTTAATCAATTTGAGCACTAATATACAAATCGAAGGATTTTAACAATTGTAGCCATTTTGTTTCTGTTTATAATAATATACAGGTGTTATTTAATTCATTAATGTGAATTTATTATACGGTGATAAATCACTAAACCGAAGTGAATTCCATCTATTAGAAAGGCACTGCTTATTCAGTTGGTTGATAGAAACCGTAGAAATGAATGAAAGGAGCTTTTGGTAATGACAAATGTGTTGATTCTTGGAGCAAACGGCTCAGTTGCTCGTGTGGCAATTGATGTGTTCCTTAGAGAGACGGATGTTCAGTTAACCCTTTACCTCCGTAACTCACCTAGACTGAAGAATATAGACTCAAATAGGGTTCGAGTAATCGAAGGCGATGTTTTGGACATTGAAAAGTTAAAGGAAGTCATGATTGGACAGGATGTGGTCTATGCTAATCTAGAGGGACAACTTGAACGAATGGCAAATACCATTGTGAAGGCAATGGAAGCGACTGGTATCAAACGTCTCATTTGGATTAGTTCAATGGGAATTTATGACGAAGTCCCAGGACAGAAGTATAGTACTATACTAGACCCATATCGAAAATCAGCTGAGGCCGTTGAAGCCTCAGACCTTGACTATACCATTTTAAGACCAGGCTGGTTTACCAATAAAGATGAAATTGACTATGAAATAACCCAAAAAGGTGAACCATTTAAAGGGCATGATGTTTCTCGTAAAAGTCTTGCAGACTTAATTGTTAAATTGACAGTAACGCCAGGATTAGAAGTTCGTCGAAGCCTGGGAGTAAGTAAACCTTAATTAGTGTGAGTAAATAAAAAAGGAGAGATTCCATATGCAAAAAGTGAGATTAAACAATGGTGTTGAGATGCCTATTCTTGGCTTTGGAGTTTATCAGATTAATGATGCAAATGAATGTGAACAATCGGTTTATGATGCCCTTATGGCGGGTTACCGTCTAATCGACACTGCTTCGGCCTATCAAAATGAAGAAGCGGTGGGTAGAGCCATCAAAAGGAGTGGCGTGCCAAGAGAGGAATTGTTTATTACAACAAAACTGTGGATTCAGGATGCTGGTTATGAGAACACAAAGAAAGCATTCGCTAGATCACTGGAAAAACTGCAATTGGATTATTTGGATTTATATTTAATTCATCAGCCGTATGGCGATGTCTATGGTTCATGGCGTGCCATGGAGGAATTGTATCGTGAGGGGAAGATCAGGGCAATCGGAGTTAGTAACTTCCACATGGACCGTTTAATCGATTTAAGTATTCATAATGAAGTAACTCCTGCAGTGAACCAAATTGAAACACATCCTTTCTGCCAACAAGTAGAAAGTGCACAATTTATGAAAGAGAACAATGTTCAGATAGAGTCCTGGGGCCCTTTTGCTGAAGGAAGAAATAACCTATTCCAGAATGAAGTTTTGGTATCAATTGCTGAAAAGTATCATAAATCGGTTGCTCAGGTAGTCTTACGTTGGTTAACCCAAAGAGAAGTGGTTGTGATTCCGAAGTCAGTTCATAAGGAAAGAATCGTTGAAAACTTTAATATCTTCGACTTTGAATTAAGCCAAGAGGATATGGAAACGATTGAAACGTTAGATACCAAAAAAAGTTTGTTCTTTTCACATAGAAATCCTGAAATGGTGAAAAACCTTAGCAGTTTTAAATTTGAACATTAATGTACTTATACAACAAGCAACCCCCGATTTCCATATACAGAAAATCGGGGGTTTTACTAAGACAGAAGGAGAAAATTACATAATTCTCTTTATCAATAACCCTACTTGTTCTGCCATGATACGAGGAGGATAGGGCATTTCATTCTTGAGCCACCATTCCACTACCTCTACATAAGCAGCGGATACAAAGCGAACAATTATCTCATCACTTAATCCTTTATTTTTGCCTTCTGCTGTATTCACTTCACTCTTTAACAGTTCAACAGAAAACTCAATGTATTGGGCTCGAAAATTATGGGAACCCCCACCGACCAACATTGTTGAAAAAAATAAATAATTTTTTTGAAAGTATTCAAAAATTGCTTGGCCACTAGTTATAAAGTCTACTTCAGATAACTCTTCGAACAGTTCTTCCAATTTGTTAATGTGTTCTTCGATAAGTTTATCCAGCAGATCGAATTTATCCGTGTAATGAAGGTAGATCGTTCTTCTGTTTACATTGGCTCGGTCGGAAATTTCTTGTAGCGTAATTTGGTCGAAATGTTTTTCATTCATCAGCTCAATAAGAGCATTTTTTATTGCTTCCTGAGATTTAGCGATTCTTCTATCCACTTTTGTCATCTTTTTGTCCTCCAATAATACACAGTTATCTCCAATTCGTGCATTAATTCACGAAACATGATTATTTGGCAATTGAATGCTATCCATTTTCATTTTATATTATACACAGGTGAGAATAAATACATCAATGTTGATTTTATATAGATCTCAGAAGTGTACTGCCAGCAATGAAATTGTTGTAATGATGAAAAGGAGGTTGCAACTACAAAGATGAGCAAAGATAAGCAAAAAATCCTTGCGGTATATCAACAGATAAATGATGCAATGGTTAATAAAGATACTGAAACTTTAGATAACATCTTTGATGACAACCATAAATTTGTACACATGAATGGCTATCAACAAAGTAAGAAAGAATGGCTTGAACAAATAGAAAGCGAAGAAATGAAGTACTTCAAAACCATGCCTCAAGAAACAACAATCACGATAGATGGTAATACAGCCATTCTTATTTGTGATTTAAAAATTGATGCTAGAATTTATGGTTTTAGAAACACTTGGAACATGCGAGTTGAAATGCAATTTCAGAAGCGTCGAGACAATTGGGATCCAGTAAACTCTTCAAAATCAAAAAGTAAATAAACATTATTCTTTAAAACAAAACTAATGAGGATAGGCAAATGCCTAATAATTAAGGAGGAAGAAACATGACACAAAATCAAAAAACCTTGGAAGAAAGAATTAATGAATTAGAGAACGTAAGAGCCCTAAGAGATCTTGTTGATAATTTCTCAATATTGGCGGATGTGAAAGAAGTCTGGAAGCAAACAGAACTTTTTACTAAAGATGCAACTGTAGAATCTTATGTAAACGGAGAGTTAACCTCAAGTTTAAAGGGAACCCAAGAAATAGGAAATGCTTTTGAAGGTTTCCTTGCAAATTTTGAAACAGTTTATCACAGTAATGGTCAACATGTGGTGTCGATTAACGGGAATAAAGCGGAAGGAACTCTCTATTGTCGAGTAGACCTTATTAGTTCCGAAAATGGAAAAAAAATAAATAATTCTTCGGCAGTTTCTTATAAGGATCAATACGTTTATGAAAATGGGCAATGGTTGATTGCTAAAAGAACATCCAATTTTGTGTGGAATGAAAGACGGGAATTAAATCAATAATTAATTCTAAAAACCATTTTCTAAATAGAAAAATTAAAATAAGCTGCCTTTCAAATGGCAGCTTATTACATGAGCTACTTATTAAAATAAAAAATTATTTATACAATAAATAGATAAAGGAGTAGTTGATTAATGGATAATAAGATTAATAGGAATCCTATTAGATTCGCCCTTTTGATTGCGGTCTTTTGTGCATTAGGGCCATTTACTGTTGATATGTATCTTTCAGCATTTCCTCGAATTATGCAGTTTTTTGGAACTAACGCCTCCATGGTTCAAATGAGCTTAACATCCGCTTTATTAGGATTAAGTTTAGGTCAGATTGTAATAGGTCCTTTAAGTGATGTCCATGGGAGACGTAAACCGTTACTAATCTCTATGATTCTTTTTTTCGTTTCCTCTGTCGGTTGTGCCATTTCACCCAATGTGGAAGTTTTTATTGCTTTACGTTTCATACAAGGATTTTCGGCTTCAGCTGGGCTTGTTATAACTCGTGCGATTGTTAGTGATTTATATAATGGAATTGAATTAACTAAGTTTTTTGCACTTCTTACCACGATTACTAGTGTTACTCCATTACTTTCACCGCTAGCAGGAAGTGCCGTCATTTCTTTCACCTCCTGGATCGGCGTTTTTATCCTTACAGGGATTATAGGAATTTACTTAACAATCATGACAGTTTGGAGAATGAAGGAAACCTTGCCTGTAGAGAAGCGTGTCTCAAGTAATTGCAGGGCACTTTTAAATATTTATAAAACATTGCTTCAAAATGGAAAATTTATGGGGTATGCTCTTGCATCTGGAATTTTATACGCAGGCTGTTTTGCTTATATTTCAGGCAGCCCTTTTATTTATCAAAAGATTTATGGTGTATCACCTCAAATATTTTCTATTCTATTCGCTTTGAATGGAATTAGTTTAATATTAGGAGCTCAGTTAGTAAAACGACTGGCGGGGCGGGTAACAGACCGCAATATTTTTCTAATTGGGTTGGCGTTGTCATTCATTGCCAGCGTACTAGTGCTGATGGCCGTATTTTTCCATGCACCATTATTTGCTTTGGTTATTTCACTCTTCTTATTCAATTTATCATTAGGAATTATTGGGCCGATTTCCTTTACGTTAGCAATAGAGTCGCAAGGGCATATTGCAGGGAGTGCTTCGGCACTGTTAGGGATCCTGCCATTTTTATTAGGCTCCATCACTTCTCCACTAGTAGGAATGGCGGGCGAATACTCAGCCATACCATTAGGGGTAATTATTTTTACAACCAGCTTGTTAGCTGTCTTGTTTAATGCCTTCCTAATTAAAAACAGTAAAAGTGTGTCTACTTCTGAAGAAACGAATTAGGATAATTGCTCTGGTGTAAATGAAAAAGGCTAGATATTCACATTTCCTAGCCTTTTTTTGTATATAAAAATTATTATAGATTTCTTTCTAACAAAATTCCCACTTGTTCTGCCATGACTTGAGGTGGATAAGGCATCCCATTCTTGACCCACCATTCCACTATTCCAACATATGAAGTGACAATAAATTGAAGAAGAACATCTTCATTTAATCCATGGTTTTTCCCTTGTGATGTATCGACTTCGTCCTTAAATTCCTCTACTAAAAATTTATGGAACTGACTACGGAAAGAAGGAGCTCCCTTACTCTTTAACATCGTTGAAAAGAATAAATAATGACTTTTAAGGTATTCAAACCAAGGCAGATTCGCTTCTGTATATTCTGCTGTGGAGGTCGCTTCGCAGATTTCCCCCATTTCGTTAATATGTTCCTCTATGAGCTTATCCAGAAGATCAAACTTATCCACGTAATGAAGATAGATGGTTCCTCTGCTAACATTTGCGTAATCGGAAATGTCCTGAATTGTAATGTCATCAAAACTTTTTTCAGACATTAGCTCAATCAAGGCTTTTTTTATGGCTTCTTGGCTTTTGGCTATTCTTCTATCTACTTTAGGCATTTTAAGGTTCACCAAACTTTCCTTTTAGATAATGAACAATTTTTATTGATTTGTTAAGTACTAAACAGATTAAAGTGAATTAACAATTGTATACATTTTATATCTGTTTATAATTATAGACAGATGTTCAATTATGAATCAATATTAATTTTCTTACTAGAATCGAATTGAATTACCTTCCGAATGATAAAGGTATCCATATTGAAATAAAGAAAGGATGTATCTAAGAATGTCAAATATTCAAGGTAAAGTTGTCGTTATCACAGGTGCCTCAAGTGGTATTGGCGAAGCAGCCGCAAGAGAACTTTCATCAAAAGGTGCAAAGTTGGTTCTAGCAGCTCGCCGTGAAGACCGCTTAAAGAAATTGCAAGAAGAGATTCAAAATAGTGGTGGTCAATCAATTTATAAGATAACAGATGTCACTTCTCATGAACAAATGGAAGAGCTGGCAGAGTTAACTCTTAAAGAGTTTGGAAAAATAGATGTTTTAGTCAACAACGCAGGAGTCATGCCACATTCGTTTCTTTATAAGAAAAAGGTGGATGATTGGAACAAGATGATAGATGTAAATATCAAAGGCGTACTTTATGGTATTGCTGCTGTTCTTCCAACGATGAGGGAACAAAAATCAGGTCATATTATTAACGTTTCTTCTGTAGCAGGGCACGTTGTAGGAGCTGGTAGTACTGTCTATGCTGGAACGAAGCACGCTGTACGTGCTATTTCGGAAGGTCTTCGTAAAGAAGAGGCTGGAAACAATATTCGTTCCACCATTATCTCACCAGGAGCAGTTGCAACTGAATTAACCAATTCAATTACAGATATGGATCTGAAACCAGGTATCGATAAAATCTATGAAGGTGCGATTGATGCTGATTCAATAGCCCGTGCCATTGCTTTTGCTATTGAACAGCCAGCTGATGTAGCGATTAACGAAATGATAATCCGCCCAACATCACAGGAACGGTAATTTTACCCTTGTTGTTATAAAGTATATGGAACCAAGAATAAAGGTAAGGAGGAAATACAATGAAAGAGGTTGTACTTTGGACAGGTGCTGGACAGATTGGCATGGCGATAGCTAGAAGAATCGGTTTTGGTAAGAAAATTATTGTTGGTGATAAGAACCTTGATAATGCCAAGGCTATTACAAAAATTATGAATGAAGCAGGATTTGATGTGGTATCTGTCGAAACCGACATTTCTTCCAGAGAATCTATTTTAAATTTGATTGCAGAAGGTCAAAAGTATGGTGAAATTACTGCTCTTATCAATGCAGCTGGCGTGTCACCTAGTCAGGCACCTATTGAAACTATTTTGAAGGTGGATTTGTACGGAACAGCAGTATTGCTGGAGGAAGTAGGAAAAGTCATAGCTCCTGGAGGCGTTGGTGTAACAATATCCAGTCAGTCTGGACATAGAATGCCTCAATTGGGAGTTGAAATTGATGAACAACTAGCAACGACACCAAGTGAAGAACTCCTTAGTTTGGAAATCCTTCGGCCAGAAAATATCAGGGATACGTTGCACGCTTACCAAATGGCGAAACGGTGCAATGTAAAGCGTGTTATGTTTGAATCTATACGCTGGGGAGAAAAAGACGCTCGTATCAATTCCATTTCTCCAGGGATTATCGTAACGCCATTGGCTATAGACGAATTCAATGGTCCAAGGGGAGAATTCTATAAGAATATGTTTGCAAAGTGCCCTGCCCGACGACCAGGAACAGCTGATGAGGTTGCAAACGTCGCTGAGCTGCTGATGATGCCGCAGGGAGCTTTCATCACAGGGTCTGATTTCCTTATTGACGGTGGAGCGACGGCTTCCTTTTTTTACGGACCACTAAAACCAGCAGAATAATGAAAGGAATCTCAAAATGCTGTCTCAAATAGAAATCAGGCATTTAAGTCCCCAGAATAATGAGGTAAATTTCAATCAACCTTTTAATATGGTGTGAGCTTTTAACCATCACTAGTTGGAAAGCTGAAGAAGGGGTAATGACATTGGAAAGACCATATATAATCTGTCACATGCTAACTTCATTGGATGGGAAAATCCTTGGAGATTATTTGAAAGTGGAACGAGCAGCATATTTTACAGACGAATACGAAAAAATTCATGGACAATACGATTGTAAAGCATGGATGTGTGGCAGGGTTACCATGGAGGAACACTTTACTTTCGGACATAAATTAGATTTAGCACAAGAAAACATTGAGACGATCCCTAGAATTGATTACGTAGCAAACAAAGATGCTAAAACTTATGTAATAGCATTAGACCCGTCTGGAAAATTAGGATGGACTGAAAATTCAATAGAACCATGGAATGAGTACAGAACGGAGGACCACATAGTAGAAGTCCTTACAGAACAAGTATCCGATGCATACTTAGCTCATCTGAAAAAGATAGGCATTTCTTATATTTTCGGCGGAAAAGAACGATTAAACTTTAGTCTAGTAGTGGAAAAGCTAAAAAAGCTATTTTCCATCGATAAGTTGATGTTAGAAGGTGGGGGCAATTTAAATGGTTCCTTTTTGAATGAAGGATTAATTGATGAATTGAGCCTGATTCTAGTCCCAATTGCAGATGCTGCATCTAACTCTATGACACTATTTGAAACAAGTTCTTATTTAAATAAAACTCAACCAGTAAATTTCTTTTTAAAGGACATAGAAAAACTGGATGATGGTGGTCTGTGGATGAAGTATGTTACAAAACAGGATTAAAAACCTTTTTACATTAAAAGAAAGGCAGAAATTAAAAAATGAAAAATGAACAATTAAAAAATAGCACAATCTTTCCTTTAGGACAAAAAGTTGAAGCGAATTTTATCGGTGATGCTTACTTACAAATGGTATTTACGGAGCCTACACCACTTAATGCTCCAATCGGGAATGTAACCTTTGCTCCAGGAGCCCGCAATAGCTGGCACTCACACAAAGTTGGGCAAGTTTTGTTAGTTACAGGTGGTGAGGGTTGGTATCAGGAAGAAGGAAAACCTGCTCAACTACTTAAAACGGGAGATGTTGTGAATATTCCGCCGAATGTAAAACATTGGCACGGTGCCACAAAAGACAGTTGGTTTGTACACTTAGCAATGACACCAGGGGAAACTGAATGGTTACAACCTGTTGATGATGAATGGTACAATAAATTATAATTTGAAATTCATTTATAGAAAAAAGCTGATTCTCATACGTGGAATTCTGCTTTCTTTAACTTTGTGAAGGTTTACACTTAAACTAAAGAGGGCTTTAGTTGAATAAGGATCTGGGCAAAATACGAGAGAACTCGCCACAAACATATGTGGCGAGTTTTTCTTTTTTATATGTCAATATCTATGCTAAAACAACTTGATAAAACTTCTTTTAGACCAAAAAAAGGTGTGTATGATACTTATAGCTTTAAAGTCAAAAACATTGGGAAAAAAGTGGACTCCGTAACCGTCCAGGCATTTCGGGATGAACCGAATTCCAAGACGAAATTTGCACTATTTAGTGAAAATAAGCAATCGGTTAGAATTGAACAAAAGGGACAAGAGTTTGTTTTTGCTGTTTTTCCATTGGCGGTAAAAGCAAAAGAATTGGAAATTGTCGTCACTTGGAAAGAAAACGGAATTAAAAGAGATCTGAAAGAGACCTTTGTATTTACCCAGCAATAGTTTTGTAAGTGCAAAAGACCACTAAAATGTGGTCTTTTATTTTGGAATTTCAATATAGCCCAGAATAGTTCCATTCCAGTTCCCGACTTTTTTGTCACACAACAGATTTAGTTCACCTACAATAAAGTTATAGAAAAAGGAAAGCCGATACTATAAAAGTAGTATCGGCTTTTTTATTGATGTCCAAAAATTCTTATGCCTCTTGTGTTTTTAAAATAGGCTCACTGCTCTTAATTTGAGCTTTTTTAATTTGGCCATATTTTTCTTGTACTAATAAAATAGCGATTGCTCCAAAAATACTTGGAATTGCAAAAGATAGGAAGTTAATATGGAAGGGAAGTTGTGAGCTTAATAGGATCCCTCCAAGTGTAGGTCCAAGTATACCGCCAATTCTTCCAATTCCTAATTCCCAGCCAACACCTGTGGAACGAATTCCGGATGGATAAAATTGTGAAACATAGGCATTGGTGTTGATTTGAGTTCCAGTGGTGGTCGCTCCTGCAATAAAGAGCAATACATATAATAGAATCATATTTGGTCTTAAGCTTAAGGCTGATAAAGATAAAAATCCAAACAGAAAGAAGAATAAAAGAACTTTGCGTGACCCAAACTTATCAGCAAGTTTTCCGCCAAAAATAGCTCCTGTAACTCCGCCTAAATTAAGAGTGACTAAGAATAATAGACTTGAACCTATAGGATATCCAGCATTTTGCATGATTTTTGGTAACCATGTACTTAAACCATACATAACAATTAAACTCATAAAGGCAGCAAGCCAAAACATGATAGTACTACGTCCACGGTTATCGGTAAATAACTTTCTCAATGAAGTATCATTATCATCTGCCACATGGATGACATATTCGTCATTCGTGGTGAATTTACCATCATTTTTTACTTTATTCAACGTTTTAACTAATTCCTCTTTCTTGTTTACTTTAATTAAATAACTATAGGATTCAGGCATTGCCCTGATAAGAATTGGAAGGATTAATAAGGGAAAAGCAGCTAGAAAAACAACTGCTTTCCACCCAAAGTTAGGAAGTAAGGCTAGGGCACCTAATGCAGCAACAATCCCACCGAAAGCATGTCCACTAAACATAACGGCCACTAGCGTGCTCTTTAATTTTTTGGGTGCATATTCAGTCACTAAGGCAATTAGATTTGGCATAACGCCGCCCAAACCAATTCCGGCAATAAAACGTTGGATTCCAAACGAATCTGGTCCATTAGAAAAACCTGATGTAAAAGTAAATACAGAAAACATGACTGTACAAATGATAATGACTTTTTTTCGACCAATTCGATCGGCAAGAGGACCAAATACCAAGGCACCAATCATCATTCCAAATAAAGCATAGCTACCTAGCTTTCCTCCAGTGACGGGATCCATTCCCCAATCTTCCATCAATGAAGGCATAATTGCCCCAAGCATAAACATATCGTAACCATCGACAACAATAATAAAGATACATGACAATAATAAACCTAGATGAAAGCGGTTAAATTTTTGACTATCAAAGAAATTAGTTACATTAATCTTATTCATTTTGTCTCATCTCCCTTTTAAAAATAAATTCTTTGACCCTGTAAAATAGAATAAAAGCATTTTCATTACTAAATACACAGTGTCTATGGTGTAAATAAATTTCTTGTTTTCCACTATTAGTGAGTTTGTTACACTATTTATGTAATTAGTTTGAATAATGTGATTATAATTCTAAAAAAGTAAAAATGCAATTATTTTTAGAAAATTAAAAATACGTGAAATAGCGAGCAAACCTTTTGAAGTTCAATGAATTTTATTTTTTTGAAAACTCTCCCTAGTTTCCAAGTGATGGATCTAGTTGTTTTATATGATCTTCCATGTAATATAAATGACAATGCAAAAAAGGCCAATTGATTATCGGCCGCCATTATAAAATTTCCTATTTAGTTTTGCTGATACCCCAAACTATTAGAAATCTCCCTGCTCATATATAGAATATATTGACTGAGCTCCTCATCTTCACTTAACGGGATTTGTTCATTAAATCCAATCACTGCGACTGCACCCACCAGCTGCTTTTGATAATTAAATACCGGAAAAGAGATGGAGGAAACAGAAGCAACAATCGGTTCAATGGTAAAAGTAATTTCTCTTTCACGAATCCTATCCAACTCTTTTTCTAATTCCTGGATTTTTTCTGGATTCAATAATTTTAGTTCTCTTTCCCTCCATTCTTCTAGTAAATAATCCTCTTTAAAAGAGAGAAAAATTTTTCCTGCTGAAGAAGTGGCCGGTAAGATCGTACCAACCTGAACCCCTATATTAAATCCAGAATTGTTATTAAACAATTTAATCACCATCGGTCCATTTTCGGTCCAAATCGAAAAAGTAACCGAGCAGGCCGACTTTTTGCTAATAGCGTCTAAAAACGGAGTAATCCGCCCAAGTATATTTTCCTGGTCTAAGGCAACCATGCCAAATTGAATCAGTTTACTCCCAAGTATGTACGTTCCCGTCTCTTTATCCCGATAAAGCATTCCAGATTGAACAAACGTATTTAAATATTTATAAAGGTTACTTTTTGAAATATCCGTCAGTTCTTGAATTTCAGGAAACTTCAGTGGTCTCTTTTGTGCAGAAAAGACTTCTAAGATTCCAATCGCAATCTGTAAGGATTGGATCATAGAGCTGCTTTTAATTATTTCCATATCTTCCGTTCCCCTTTTTTCGTGAAAATATAACAGATTATTGGCCCCTAAATTCCAATTAACTTTTTAAAAGAATAAGCTTCATTTGTGATTATATCAATTTTACTTTTTAGAAACCAAGTAAAATAAATACTATTGCGAATGTATTTGGTTTTCATATTGAAAAAAATATAATACTGGCCGGATCCTGAAGACGGTTCGGCCTTTTTCTTCTCCTAAATTCAACTATTTGTAACATTTGTTCAAAAAATATTGGTATTCTAGTATACAAGTTTGGTTAAATTGAGTTATGATAATAAAGGGCTTACATTTATAGGCCACTTGCTTTAGTTTTGGGAAAGCTATTTCTAGGAGCGGCTTAACTTTGAGACATTTGACATTTTAGATAGTATGTTTCGAATGAAACATTAACAAAGGAGTGTACAAACAGTGACAAAAGTAGATTTGAAAGGTAAACCTTACAACTTAAACGATGAAGACATAAAATGGGTGAACGAGACAATCTGCTCAATGACCATTGAAGAAAAAATAGGGCAATTATTTATAAATATGGGTTCCAGCCGTACTGAAGAGTATTTAACGGGTGTCTTAAATGATTATCATATCGCGGGTGTTCGTTATAATCCCGGTAAAGCGGAAGAAGTTTATGAGCAAAACAAAATTCTTCAAGAAAACAGCAAAATACCGTTGTTGATTGCGGCTAATACAGAAGCGGGTGGAAACGGCGCATGTACGGACGGAACAGAAGTAGGAGTAGAAGTAAAAATTGGGGCAACCAATGATGCAAAATATGCCTATGAAATGGGCCGGGTTTCTGGTGTAGAGGCTGCAGCCATTGGCTGTAATTGGAGTTTTGCTCCGATCGTTGATATTAATTACAATTGGCGTAATCCTATTATTTCTAGCCGGTCTTTCGGATCTAATCCAGATTTAGTACTTGAGTTAAGTCTTGCCTATATGAAAGGCATTCAAGAAAGCGGTATTGCTCCTGCAGCAAAACACTGGCCTGGAGACGGCGTTGATGAGAGAGATCAACATTTATCCTTCAGTGTGAACAGCTTATCTACTGAAGAGTGGGACAAAACATATGGAAAAGTATACAAAGGATTAATTGATGCAGGATTACCATCCATTATGGCTGGTCATATTCATCTGCCTGCCTACCAAAGATTCTTTAATCCTGATGTAAAAGATGAAGAACTTCTACCCGCTACTCTTTCAAAGGAAATCACAACAGATTTATTACGTGGCAAACTAGGTTTTAATGGCGTTGTAGTAACCGATGCCAGCCACATGCTAGGTTTAACAGGTGCCATGAAGAGAAGTCAACTACTTCCTACAGCCATTGCTGCTGGTTGTGACTTATTCTTATTCTTTAACGATCCAGATGAAGACTTCGGCTTTATGATGGATGGTTATAAAGAAGGTATTATTACGGAAGAACGCCTCCAAGAAGCTTTAGAACGTATTTTAGGATTAAAAGCTAAATTAGGTCTTCATAAAAAAGTAAAAACAGAAATTTTACCACCAAAAGAAGAAGCAATGGCAAAAATCGGCCTTCCAGAGAACAAAGCATTATTCAAAGAAGTTGCTGATAGAGCTATTACCTTAGTTAAAGACAAACAAGATATCTGGCCAGTAACACCTGAAAAATACAAACGTGTTTTATTGGTTGATGTTAAGGGTGTCCAAGGTGGATTTGGTGCATTAATCGGCAGTAAAGAAAAGGCTGTGGATATGATGAAGGAATTGCTGGAAGCACAAGGATTCGAAGTAACGGTGTGGGAATCAACAGAAGAGAAAATTATGAAACTTCCAGAGGAAGAAAGATTCGCAGCAATTGCCAATGTATATGCCCAAAAGAGACCTATTACTGAATTAACCGATCACTATGATTTGATCATCAATATCGCCAATGTTAACCCTGGCACAGTACAGAGAATTGTTTGGCCGGCAAGTAAAGGTACTCCAGATATTCCATTCTATATCCATGAGGTGCCGACTATTTTTGTATCTGTTCAATATCCATATCACTTGGCAGATGTACCACAAGTGAAAACGTACATTAATGCCTATGATAGCAAAAAGCAGACATTAGAATTATTAGTAGAAAAATTAATGGGACGCTCTGAATTTAATGGTGTTAGTCCTGTTGATGCCTTCTGCGGCTTCATTGATACACGTATTTAATCTATCGATTGATAATATCTAAAAAGAAACCTTCCTCAAATTGCTTGAGGAAGGTTCCTTTTTGTTTTCTGAAAATGGTAATTTCCCTTAATTTTCCTTTATATATAAATTCAATTACTAAGTAATACTAGTAATAAACAATATTAAAGGAAGAAATTTATGAACAAGATTATTTTATTATTTATATTCCTATTTTTTTCTTTCGGTAAACCTCCCCTAGAGACAGCATAGCGGAAATTGTCAATCGTCATGGAATTAGTGTGGAATTATTAATTCAATTGTGTTAATAGGATAAAAAGTAGTTGGAGGGAAACATTATGGACAGTCAAAATTGCGATTTTTCACCAATGAAACAAAATTTATCAGATGGAATTCAACACCTAATCCAACAGCTTCAAACAAATTTAAATATACTTGGAAACGAAAACTATTGTGTTTTGGGAAGTTTAGAGGATGCTAAGGAGCAGCTTAATTCAATTGAATCAATGGCGGCCTCCTTTTATTTAAATTGTTATTTATCATCGTTTACTGATACATATGAAGATTTAACCACTACAGTTCAACATCTATCGAAACGTAAACATGGTGGGTTGATTGTAATTGAACGAAGTGACTCTCTAGATAATATTATTCAAAAAGGAACAACTATCGGTGCAATGGTAACACCAAAGCTATTAGAATCCATTTTTTATCCGGGTAACCCATTACATGATGGAGCAGTTTTAATCAGAGGAAACGAAGTTTATTCAGCAGCTAATATCCTTCCATTAACGAAGATGATTACAGAAAAAAAGCTTGGCACACGTCATCGTGCTGCTCTAGGAGTATCGGAACAAAGTGATGCACTCGCACTGGTTGTTTCCGAAGAAACAGGGAAAATTTCATTTGCCTTAAACGGAAAACTATATCCAATTAACACAACACAACAAATTGTGTTTTAAGGCATCTAAGAGAGTTAAGAAAAATAATTTTCCTGGAGGATTTTTATGGCTAAGAATTTATTGATATTGATCATGGCAGTTTATATGATAGTAATGACTCCCATTTCGATTTTTGCTCAAGTCATCCATGAAGTGAAGTCAGGAGATAGCCTTAGCAAAATATCAAAACAATACAAAATGGACAGAGATGAACTTGCAAAATTAAATGGTTTAGCTAAGAATAGCCAATTAGTCCTTGGCCAGGCAATGTTGATACCTGGTTCTACTTATTTTGTGCAAGCAGGTGACAGTATTTGGGCGATTGCTAATCGTCACGCTATTAGCGAGGAAACATTAATGCAACAAAACCATTTAAAAAGTCGTGTGATTGTACCCGGTCAGAAATTAAGCATTCTTCGTCCTCCAAAAATGAATGTTTGGACTGGAACCTATTTTGTTCCAAAAGATAAGAATGCCAACTCTTAATTGTTATTTACAGGCTTTTTCCAATTTGATGGAGATAGTTCAATAATAAATAAATCTCTGTTAAAACCGTAAATGTTGAAAAGTAGTTTAGATTGGATATAATTATTTTACACTTAATTCAAGATATTGTAGTCAAGATGTTCTTTTTGATGAATGGAGGTAAAAATCCATGGATGATAAAAAAGTGGTTGGCGAAAAGGCCGTAGAATACGTGAAAGATGGCATGGTAGTTGGACTTGGAACGGGGTCTACGGTATTTCATACTATCTCTAAGCTTGGAGAATTAGTAAAAAAGGGACTGTCTATTAAAGGAATTCCAACTTCAAACCAAACGGAGAAATTGGCAATAGAAGTAGGAATCCCACTTGTTACTTTTAATGAAATAGAACAAATTGATTTGGCAATTGATGGTGCAGATGAAGTTGATGATGAGTTTAATCTCATAAAAGGAGGAGGAGGTGCCCTTTTAAGAGAAAAAATTATCGCAAAAGCAGCTAAATCTTTTATCGTTATAGCCGACTCCCACAAAAGGGTGAATAAATTAGGGGCATTCCCACTTCCAGTAGAAGTGGTGCCTTTTGGATATGAAATGACCATGAAACATATCCAAGATCTTGGATGCAGCCCAAAGTTACGGCAAAGCAATGGAATTCCTTTTCTAAGTGACAGTGGTAACTATATTTTTGATTGCAGCTTCCCACTAATAGAACATCCAGGAGAACTTGAGAAGAGTTTGAATCTGATTCCAGGTGTTGTCGAAAATGGACTTTTTGTTGGAATGGCTGATAAAGTCATTACCTTGAATAGAGAGAAGAACATTATCATTAATGGACGAGTATAAGGAAGGTGTCCCAAAAAACAGTGAAAAAAAAAGCTGATCCCAAAAAATCGTTTTTCGACTACCTTTTGGATCTGCTTCTTTTCAGTCTCATAACCATTTTTCCGCCCAAGTCTCTACTACTTTAAGAGACCTTCCTAGTTCTGTTCCTTTTTTAGTTAATGAATATTCTGTTCGAACGGGTCGGTCAGTAATTACATTTCTTAGTACAATTCCGCAATCTTCAAGTTCTTTAATCCGCTCATTTAACATCCGCTTACTTAAATCAGGTATATAAGCATGAAGCTCACTAAACCTTTTTGGTTCTGACATTAACGTATGAATAATAAGACCCATCCATTTTTTACCTATTATTTGGTAGCACTTTTCTACTTTTTCGTTACACACGATTTTTTCATTACTCACCAATATCCCTCCTTTTTGGAATTTGGTTATATAAAATAACTAATTCTGGAATTATCTTTATTCTAATAATATCAAAGGATAGGAAAAAAATAAAGTAATTTTTGTTACTAAAAGTTACTAGGTTACAAAATTGACAATATATCAATAGGTACACTATAATTATCCTTACTTAAGAATATTCGATTTCAAGATTTTATTTTTGAACAAGACTGAGAAAAATAAATTTTAGGAGACAATACAGGAGGCATGATCATGATAAAATTACCGTTTCATATTGATTTAACGGATAAGGTTGTAGTGGTAACTGGTGGAACAGGTGTGCTTGCTGGACAGTTCGTCGATGCCCTAGCCGCATGTGGAGCAAAAGTGGCTATTTTGGCCCGTAGACTTGAAATGGCTGAGGAAAAAGCATTAGAAGTAGAAAGAAATGGTGGTATTGCCATTGGTGTAAAAGGCGATGTCGTTAATAAAGAAAGCTTAAAAGCAGCGCATGAAGTCATTCGTGAAAAACTGGGTTTGGTTGATATCTTAATCAATGCCGCTGGTGGTAATCATCCAAAAGGTCAAACAACAAAAGAATATTTATTTGCAGAAGACCTAAAAGAAAAGCATGATGACACAATTACATTTTTTGATTTGGATCCTGAAGGAGTTCAATTTGTTTTTAACTTGAATTTCTTAGGGACGTTGTTGCCTTCTCAAGAATTTGCTTCAGATATGATTAATCGCCCTGGAGCAACCATTATTAATATTTCATCTATGAATGCTTTTACTCCTTTAACAAAAGTTCCAGCTTACAGCGGTGCAAAAGCCGCCGTGAGCAATTTCACTGAGTGGCTTGCTGTGCATATGTCAAAAGTCGGTATTCGTGTAAATGCCATTGCACCAGGATTCTTCATTACCGGACAAAACGAAAAATTATTAAAAAATGAAGATGGCTCATTTACGGAACGGTCTGAAAAAATAATTCACCATACACCTATGGATCGCTTTGGTGAGGCGCAAGAGCTAATTGGTACTTTATTGTATTTAGTTAGCCATGAAGCATCCAGCTTTGTAAATGGGGTTGTCATACCTGTTGATGGAGCATTCAATGCCTATTCTGGTGTGTAAACGGTTAGTACTAATAATTTTTAAATAAAAACACAGAAATAGAACCAATTTGCAAATTTAAGAACCTCTCTATTCATTTACGAATGGAGAGGTTTTTTGTGATTTTTACCCTTTATTTTCAGCCCTCATGAAAAAATGTCACAAAATAGACACAAATGTGTTGACAGAAAAAAATAAAAGAATTATTATGGTTACATAAAGTTACTTGATAATTAAAACGCAACAAATTAAAGTGACTTTTAAACAACTAAATATAAATGTTTTAGCTATTTTTTTGAAAATATATCTCGAATTAAAGATATTTTAAAATAGGGGAAAAGAGAAGAAAGGAGAACATCATGTGCCAAGTAGAAGTGACTGTTGAATTTAATGGAAAAAGATATAAAACAAATGTCATTGCTAATAAAGGAATGTCAAATGAGGCCATAAGGTTTTTGGCGGAGAAACAAGTTAAACAACAATGGAGTAAATAATGTACCACAATTACGCAAAGCAAAGGAGGAACGTAAATGGATGCAATGACTTTTGTTTTATTTGGTGCGACAGGGGATTTAGCAAAGCGAAAAATATTCCCAGCTTTATATAATTTATATCTTGACCAAAAATTGGCACAACCCATTTCAATCATTGGGTTGGGCAGACGTAATATGGAGGACAAGGAATTTCAAGAGTATGTTGCGCAATCAGTAAGAACCTTTTCAAGAAGGGCAGATGTCGATTACAACAAAATGGATCAATTCCTAGCGGCCTTTCGTTATAGTGTTCTCGATGCATCAAAAGTTGAGGACTATCGGGAACTACTACAAGTTGTCAAGCAACGTGAAAGTGAACTGAAAATCCCGGAAAATCGAATGTTTTACCTATCAGTTGGACCTGAACTTTTTGGCCCTATTGCTTTAAATATTAAAGAAAGTGATTTAGGTTCCACGACTGGCTGGAAACGATTAATTATCGAAAAACCATTTGGACGTGATTTACAGTCAGCTCATGAACTAAATACCATCTTAAGCAAAGCGTTTGAAGAAGATGAAATCTATCGAATTGATCATTATCTTGGTAAATCCATGATTCAAAATCTAGAGTCACTTAAATTTTCAAATCCTGTATTGCAAACCTTATTGAACAATCAACATATTGCCAATGTACAAATTACAGCGAGCGAAACCGTTGGGGTAGAAGAACGTGCTGGGTATTATGACAAATCAGGGGCAATCCGTGATATGTTCCAAAATCATATGCTGCAAATCTTAATGATGACCGCCATGCATTTGCCTAAAAGCATTAGCCCTGATGAAATCCGCAATGAGAAGAGAAAAGTAATCGAATCTGTTCGACCTCTTAAGAAAGAAAAGGCAAGCTTCGATGTGATTCGAGCACAATATAGCGCTGGACAAATTCAAGGCAGTGAAGTGGTTGGCTATAAAAATGAACCTGGAATTGCAGCTTCTTCCGAAAATGATACCTTTATGGCGGCACGACTTTGGATCGATAATCCATTTTGGCAAGGGGTACCATTTTATATTCGAACTGGGAAAAGAATGGCTGAGAAATCAACAAGGATTGTCGTTGAATTTAAAAGCTCTTTTAAAAAAGGAAATAGAAAAGAAATTGCTCCTAATCTTTTGATTATTGAAATCAGTCCAAATGAAAATGTATCTCTACAATTAAATAGCAGAAACCCAATCAATGGAAAAATTGAGCCTGTGCAGATCAGTTTTTCTACAGAGCAAGCAGACATCCCTGAAGCGTATGAACGATTAATTTTTGATGCCTTTCGTGGGGATTCCACATTCTTTGCCCATTGGAAAGAAGTTGAACTATCTTGGAAATGGGTCCAGCCAATTCTTGAGGCATTTAAAGAGAACCTAATCCCACTTCAACAATACCCAGCAGGATCCAATGGTCCTGAGGCAGCCCATCGCCTACTTCGTGAGGATGGATTCAAATGGTGGATGGATGCCAATCTGGTAGAAGATAAGACTTCAGTTGAATTAGCCGTACAATAAAACAATGTCTAGAAGGAGATTCAATCATATGAGTACAAAAATAGAAAATTTAGCAGTAAATACAATCCGTACCTTATCCATTGATGCAATTAATGAAGCAAATTCTGGTCATCCAGGTCTGCCGATGGGTGCTGCACCAAGTGCATATGCTTTATGGGCCAATCATTTAAAGCATAACCCACAGCATGCAGAGTGGTTTAATCGTGACCGCTTTGTTTTATCTGCTGGCCATGGTTCAAGCATGTTATACAGCTTACTTCATCTTACTGGCTATGATGTGAAGATTGATGATTTAAAAAACTTTCGTAAGCTAAACAGTAAAACACCGGGTCATCCTGAGTTTGGCCATACGGACGGTGTAGACGCCACGACTGGACCCTTGGGACAAGGGATTGCCAATGCAGTCGGGATGGCAATGGCCGAGGCTCATTTAGCTGCAAAATTCAATAAAGAGAAATTCCCTGTGATGGATCACTATACCTATGCATTAGTAGGAGATGGCGATTTATCAGAAGGGATCTCTTATGAAGCTATGTCAATGGCTGGTCATATGAAGCTTGGCAAATTGGTTGTATTATACGACTCAAATGATATTTCTCTAGATGGTGAATTAAATCTATCATTTTCAGAAGATATTAAGAAAAGAGCAGAATCCGTCCATTGGCAATACCTGCGTGTGGAAGATGGAAACAATGTAGAAGAAATCACAAAAGCAATTGCAGAAGCAAAAATGAATAGACAGCAGCCAACCTTGATTGAAGTAAGAACCATTATCGGTTATGGAAGTCCAAAAGTAGCTGGGACAAATAAAGCTCATGGTGCTCCTCTTGGAACAGAGGAAGCAATCGCTACAAAGAAAGCGTATGGCTGGGATTATGCTGAAGAGTTCTACGTACCAGAAGAAGTAAAAGCTCATTTTGAATCTTTAAAACAATTAGGTATTGAGGCTGAAGATCAGTGGAATGAATTGTTTCAAGCATACAAAGAGGCCTATCCGCAATTAGGGAAAGAACTTGCTGATGCCATTGAAGGAAAAGTATTGATTGATGTGAAAGATATTTTAACCTTCAGTTCTGAAAAGACGGTTTCGACGCGGGTGGCTAGTGGGAATGCCATCAATCATTTTGTGAAAATCGTTCCTTCGATCTTTGGCGGAAGTGCAGACCTTTCTCACTCCACTATGACAGATATCACTGGAGAAGCAGCTTATGCTGCGGAATCCTATTTAGGTCGTAATGTATACTTTGGAGTTCGTGAGCATGCCATGGGCGCAGCCGGTAACGGAATGGCACAGCACGGTGGTGTGAAACCATTTGTAAGTACATTCTTTGTGTTTAGTGATTATCTCCGTCCATCGATACGGTTAGCGGCCTTACAAAAGCTGCCTGTAACCTATGTATTTACACATGATTCTATTGCCGTTGGAGAAGATGGCCCAACACATGAACCAGTTGAACAATTAACGGCACTGCGTTCGATTCCTGGTCTTACAGTCATTCGCCCATCAGACGCAAATGAAACAGCGAGTGCTTGGGCATTTGCCCTGCAAAACACAGCAGGTCCAGTAGCTCTAATTCTAAGCCGCCAAAACCTTCCAGTGTTTGAAGAAACGAAAGCCAATCTTGAGAACCTATCAAAAGGGGCCTATGTATTAACAGAAACAAATGAAAATCCGGATCTTATTTTTATTGCTACTGGTTCTGAAGTTTCCCTTGCTGTAGCTGCAAAAGCTGAACTGGAAAAAGAAGAAGTATCGGTACGTGTTGTCGCCATGCCAAGCTGGGAACTATTTGATCATCAAACTGCGAGCTATAAGGAATCTGTTCTTCCATCGACAGTGTCAAAACGTGTGTCTATTGAAATGGGGATCTCACTCGGGTGGGAGCGCTATGTTGGACCGAAGGGAAAAATGATGTCTATTGAAACCTTTGGTGCTTCAGGAACGGGTGCAGCAGTGATGGAACTATTTGGTTTTACGATTGATAATGTCGTTCAAACGGCGAAAGATTTATTAAATGCCTAGGCGATTTAGGGGAAATCAACCATCATCTATTTTAAATAGAAGAAAGCAATATAAACAAGGTTAGCAAATACATCATTAGGAGTGAATTAGGATGCAAGTTGGATTAATCGGTTTAGGAAAAATGGGCTTCAACTTAGGGCAAAATTTATTAGATCACGATCATTCGGTAGTGGCTTATGATTTGAACCCAAAGGCTGTAGAAGAAATGAATAAACTTGGAGCCCAAGCCACCTCTAATTTAAAGGAATTAGTTAATTCATTGGAGACCCCTAGAGTGTTATGGATCATGGTTCCCCATACTGTAGTGAATTCCGTTCTTAGTGAGGTTACACCACTGTTAGAAAGAGGCGATATTGTTATTGAAGCAGGCAATTCCCATTATAAAGAATCAATCCGCAGGTATGATGAATTAAAAGAAATGGGAATCTATTATATGGACGCTGGAACTTCAGGTGGAATGGCAGGTGCCCGCAATGGTGCTTGTTATATGATCGGCGGCGATCAAGAAGCATGGCAACTCGTTGAACCGCTTTTCCGTGATACAGCAGTAGAAAATGGCTACCTCTATGCCGGGAAAATTGGCAGCGGCCATTTCTTGAAAATGATTCACAATGGCATTGAGTACGGCATGATGGCTGCTATTGGTGAAGGGTTTGAAGTATTAGAAAAAAGCGAGTTCGACTTTGATTATGAAAAAGTAGCTAAGGTCTGGAACAATGGATCTGTTATTCGGTCATGGTTAATGGAACTTACTGAACATGCCTTCTCTAAAGATCCTAAACTTGAAGGGATTAAAGGAATCATGCATTCATCAGGTGAAGCAAAATGGACATTAGAGACAGCTTTAGATCTTCAAGCATCAACACCAATTATTGCTTTGTCATTATTATCCCGCTATCGCTCATTAGAGACCGATACTTTTGACGGAAAAGTTGTAGCTGCCCTGCGTAATGAATTTGGTGGACATGCAGTAGAGAAGGCCTAAGAAAAAGAATCAACAAAATCACAAAAAAATGGAGGAAATCAGCCATGAAATTTTTTATAGACACAGCAAACCTTGAGGAAATTAAAAAAGCATACAAAATAGGAATCCTATCAGGAGTCACCACTAATCCATCCTTGGTTGCCAAAGAAGGGGTAAAATTTGAAGACCGGATTGCAGAAATTTTAAAAACTGTTCCCGAAGTGGAATCGGTCTCTGCTGAAGTAACGCCACATGCAGTGACAGCTGAAGAAATGATGGCAGAGGCAGATGAATTAATCAAAATCAATGGCGGCGATAAAAATATTACCATTAAAGTGCCAATGAATTTAGCTGGCTTAGAAACAACCCGGTATCTTGCCAAAAAAGGTGTGAAAGTAAATGTTACCCTTATTTTCACTGTCAACCAAGCACTATTAGCAGCAAGAGCTGGGGCAGCCTATGTTTCACCATTCTTAGGCCGTTTAGATGATATTTCTGAAGATGGTGTTCTACTCGTTTCAAAAATTGCCGAGTTATTCCGTATTCATAATCTTGATGCGCAAATCATTGCAGCCTCTGTCCGCCACCCAGATCATGTAACACGTGTGGCTATGGCCGGTGCTCATATTGCGACGATTCCTTACAAAGTGATTGAACAGCTTGCTAAGCATCCACTAACCGATCAAGGAATTGAAAAATTTGCTGCAGATTGGGTCGAACCTAAACACTAAGAGGGAAGGAAGGGCGTTAGCAGGTATGAACGATACGATGGTATGCTAACGTCTATTTTTTTAAATAAATTCTGAAAAGTAGCTAAAGGGGATAGAAAAAATGACAATATCTTTTGATTATGCAAATGCATTACCATTTATGGAACAAAGTGAAGTAGAAAATCTATCTGAATTCGTCAAAGCAGCCCACCATATGCTACATAACAAAAAAGGTCCAGGGTCTGATTATTTAGGATGGGTTACCCTTCCGCACGATTATGATAAAGAAGAGTTTTCAAGAATTAAGCAAGCGGCTAAAAGAATTCGGGAGTCTTCCGATGCGTTAGTTGTGATTGGAATTGGGGGATCCTATTTAGGTGCAAGAGCAGCGATTGAAGCTCTTTCGCATTCATTCCATAATCAAATGAGCGGCAATACACAAATTTATTTTGCTGGTCAAAATATTAGTTCCACTTACATCTCTCATTTATTGGAGATGTTAGAAGGCAAAGATATTTCCATAAATGTAATTTCTAAATCAGGTACCACAACAGAACCGGCTGTCGCTTTCCGTATTTTCCGCGATTATTTAGAAAAGAAATATGGGAAAGAAGAAGCGAAAAAACGGATTTACATCACAACCGACAAACAAAAAGGGGCATTAAAACAACTGGCCACTGAAGAAGGTTTTGAAACATTTGTTATTCCTGATGATGTTGGGGGAAGATACTCGGTCTTAACAGCAGTTGGTTTATTACCAATTGCAACAGCAGGATTGGATATTGATCAAATGATGGCAGGTGCTTCAGCTGCAGCCGACCGATACAATCATGATGACCTGGCAGCCAATCAAAGCTATCAATACGCAGTGGTTCGTAATGCCTTGTACCGTAAGGGGAAAACTATCGAATTGCTCGTTAATTATGAGCCTGCCCTTCATTATGTATCTGAATGGTGGAAACAGCTTTTTGGGGAAAGTGAAGGAAAAGATCATAAAGGACTATTCCCAGCTTCCGTTGATTTTTCAACCGACTTACATTCCATGGGGCAATATGTGCAAGAAGGCCGTCGTGATTTGATCGAAACGGTTGTCCAAGTGTCCAAACCAAAAGTAGAATTAACGATACAAGAAGATGCAGCCAATCTAGATGGCTTAAACTTCCTAGCTGGTAAAACCATGGATGAAGTTAATAAAAATGCATTCCAAGGAACGGTTTTGGCACATGTTGACGGCGGTGTACCAAACATGGTTGTAGAATTAGACGAATTAACTGAATATACATTCGGCGAAATGGTTTATTTCTTTGAAAAAGCATGTGGAATTAGCGGCTTACTCATGGGGGTAAATCCATTTAATCAACCTGGGGTTGAAGCATATAAGAAAAACATGTTCGCTTTACTTGGCAAGCCTGGCTATGAAGCGGAAAAAGAGGCTTTGGTAAAACGGTTAACAAAATAGCATCGCGTGTTTCTCCAAGTTAGATGGACTGCTTTTCTATCCTTATTAGCAGATGAACGCGCTTTTTATTAAATATATTGTAAGTCAAAATAGAAAGAGAGGTTTTCGTAATGAACTTATTAGAATCAAAGGTTATCCAAACTAAGTTAGAAACGGAAATATTTATTGACGAAAGTTCAAATATTGAACTTAGTGGTTTTCACTATCCTAAGAAGAACTTTCCCTATTATGAAATGATGGTGGGCTTAGATTTAATTCGAATACGGAATAATGAATTTTATGGAATGAAAAAAAGCTACTTTGGTTTAAGAATTACAGAGGACTTACAATCTATCCAGGTATTTGAACCGGAACAACAAAGTATCTTTGCAGTTAAGGAAGAACTGGAAAAGCAGGCTGCAATTGAACTAATTGAGTATTTATTAATTGAATCTCCGGAATTCAAGCAATTAGTTACGAAAAAAATCTATAATTATAAACATGCAAATGTAGTTAGTGATATAGAAATCCAGGAGTATATTGCAAAACTCTCTGTGTTAGAAGGATTATTAAACGTTCATAATATAGATGTTAAAATCGCTGTATAAAAGAAAAATATAGTCCAGGGAGTAAAAAGTGGCTTTTCTTTTTTTGTGAATATCTCAAATTAAAGAATCTTTAATTGAAAATAAAGTGTGCAGATTAAGGAGCAAATATAAAAAGTTGTCGAAAGAGAGGCAAGACATGATTGAAATTTGGTGAACAACTAGTTATAGGTGATCGACCTGAAGTAGATATTGCTGTTGACCCATTAGAGGGAACCATTATTGTCACTGCAGGAACATGGAATTCACTTAAACTATAGCAGTCGTAGAGCATGGAAATCTATTTGCCTTTGCGACTGCTGTTGAATTGTCTATGACAGGTGTATGAATACCTACAGATTCGGGAATTCAGTGAATATTCAAAATTAGACTGTCGCTTTATAAGAACTCATCTGTTCAATTGGACCTTGTTTGCTTAATTCGATTGTTTCGATGAATTTTTCAATGGTGGAAGTTAAGTAAGTATCAGCTCTTCTTATAAAAACTGTTTTAATTTTACTGTATTGCTCTGGAAGTGTATGACATTGGATGAGTCCGCTATGTTCCAATTGGGTGACTGCTGACCTAGGAACGAATGTAATCCCAAGCCCTACCACAACACTTCGCAAGATGGTTTCTAATGTACCGAATTCCATCACTTTTTGTGGTGTGATATTTTGGTCTTTATACCACGCTTCAAGACGTGCCCGGTATCCACAGCCTTTACTAAAACATAAAATAGGTTCCTCTTTCAATTCATCCAGTGAGGAGGCACGCCTATCGGAAATTAATACAAGCTCTTCCTGAAATACTTCATGTGAGACAAGATTGGGGTGGAAGTCAGATTCACTTACAAAAGCTCCATCCAATTTATGATCTAATACCTCCTCTTCTAATGTTTCTGTGACACCAGTATTGACTGACAAATCTACATTTTTATACTTCTTCACAAAGGTAGACAATATTGTTGGTAAATGTATAACAGTTTCAACTGTACCGATATTTAATTTACCTGATGGTTCGTTACAATTTTGAACGGCCTTTTTCATTTCTTCTGTTAACGATAATATCTTCTGGCTGTAAGTTAAGAGCCTTTTTCCTTCAGGTGTCAAACTCATACCATGGCGGTGTCGGTTAAATAATGGGGTATTCAGTTCAGTCTCCAGCTTATGAATTCTTGAAGTAATATTTGATTGCACATAACTTAACGCTTTTGCTGCTTCTGTAATAGTTCCTTTTTCAACCACCATCTGAAAAATCTCCAGGTCTTTAAATTCCACTATCGTACCCCCATTACTATTTTTATATTCTTATAATATCACGAAAAATGATGGGAATGTATTATTTATATTCATTTTACGAGATACCTAAATGGATAGATAATGGATATATCAGTTTAGTCAAGGAGGAAGAAGCAAGTTGAGAAATAATGTATTGTTAGGAGCCATTTTATGCTTTATTGCGGCAGTTTCATGGGGAGCGATGTTTCCTGTTGCACATGCGGCCTTTAAATATATTGATCCTTTCTATTTTACAATCATTCGGTATGGATCGGTTACAATTCTTTTAGTGGCAATCCTATTTTGGAAAGAAGGAAAGCAGGCTTTTAAATTTGAAGGCAAAGGTTTTCACTTGTGGTTCTTTGGGACAATGGCATTTACCGTCTATAATTTACTTATCTTCTGGGGAGAGAATTTATTAGGTGAACCAGGGGTAATGGTGGCATCCATTATGGAATCACTTATGCCAATGATATCTATTGTGATTGTTTGGATGATTTTTAATAAACGTCCCCATTTCATTACATTGATATGTGTGATGGTTTCATTTATCGGTGCTGTGTTAGTGATTACAAAAGGTGATATAAAAGCATTTCTAGGTGCAACGGAACATTTTATTCCTACCGTCCTCATATTAATCGCCGTTATTGGATGGGTTATCTACACAATGGGCGGCAGTAAGTTTAGCGGTTGGTCTGCACTAAGGTACTCAACGTTAAGCTGTTTACTTGGAACGATTACGGCTATTGTAATTGTAGTAGGAGCGACGCTGTTTGGATCTATATCTGTCCCATCAGAGGAAGCTCTAAAGGCTGTAAGTCCGCATCTGTTATTTATGATCATCTTCCCCGGACTGATTGCGCTGCTTGGCTGGAACATTGGCGTGAGCATTTTATCTCCAATTAATGCGCTGTTATTCATAAACTTTGTTCCTGTTACAACCCTTGCCGTTTCCATTTTTCAAGGGTACCATATAACGCTGTTTGATTTTCTTGGTACAGTATTAATCATTATTGCCCTGTTGTCCAATAATATTTATGTAAGGGTACAAAAGAAAGCACCGAAACATGTCCAAACAAATTTACGCGAACAAATATCCTAACAAACAATACGTCACTATTTACAATTTGAATTTTGAAAAAAAGCCTGCGAGACAGCTTGAAACGCTTGTCTTGCGGGCTTTTTAATAAAAATCAATATTCTCAAAATCTATATGGCCCAATCGCCGTTACGGAAGATTGGAACGATAGTACCGTCTTGCTTGATACCGTCAATGTTCATTTTGTCAGAGCCAATCATGAAGTCAACATGAACTGTGGAGGTGTTCATCCCATTTTTTAATAATTCCTCTTCGGACATTTTCGTTCCACCTTGGATGGTAGTAGGATATGCTGCTCCGATGGCTAAGTGGTTGGAGGCATTCTCATCATACAGCGTCGTAAAGAAGGTAATGCCTGATTGCGAAATAGGTGATGGATCTGGAACTAGGGCCACTTCACCTAAGCCTGTACCGCCTTCGTTGTCAAACACCAATTTCTTGATTGTTTCATCGCCTTTTTCAGCAGAGATCTCCACAATCTTTCCGTCCTTAAAGTGTACTTCAATGCCTTCAATTAATGTACCAGCATAGCTAAGTGGTTTTGTGCTGCGAACGACACCATCCATGCGGTGGGTATCGGGAGCAGAATAAACCTCTTCTGTTGGCATGTTGGCAATAAATTCTTCCCCTTTTGGATTATGGCTTTCTGCACTCATCCAAATATGGTTCTTTGGCAAGCCTAGTGTTAAATCGGTCCCAGGTGCCGTATAATGCAAGGCATCAAACTGAACTTCATTTAACTTTGCTGCTTTTTCATTCAACGTTTTCTTATGTTCATCCCAGGCAGCGATTGGATCATCTTCGTAAACACGGCAAGTTTTAAAAATTTGATCCCAAAGAGCATCTACTTGTTCTTCCGAGGTTTTTAAGTCAGGGAATACCTTTGCTGCCCAGCCGGCACCTGCGGCAGAGGCAACTGTCCATTTCAAATCATCATTTTGCGTGGCAACTCGTTGTGCTTTAAAGGCTTTACCAGCATTGCTTTGAAAAGCAGCAATTTTAGCAGGATCAACTTCATTTAAGAGGCCTGGATCACTCGAAATAATCGAGAGACGACTAACGCGATGATTTAAGACGTGATCTTCGGATTCTTCAATTTCATATTTTGGAATATCGGTCAACACTTCAATTGGTTGATGCAAGTAATGCATTTTGCTGATTTCATCATCAGACCATTTGACAATTACCTTTTCAGCACCTAATGCATAAGCTTCCTTGGTGACTAAACGTGCTAATGGGGCTTGATCAACGGTAATCGTCATTTTCACCCAATCACCTGGTTGGACATTAATTCCTTTAGCTGTTAAAAGTTTTGCATATTTATGTAGGTTTTCTTCAAAATTTGGTAACACCATATTTATTCCTCCAAAAATTTATTTCCAATAACTATACTAGCATAGTATACCGAATTTTTTTGCAATTAAGTCTTTAAAAACACTAATTTTTTCCTCATTTTAGTTATAAAGGGTCCGCCCCTTCACCTTGAGAACAGTGAGGGACTGACCCATTATGTGTAAAGACTACTTACCTTCGCTAACGGTTTTATCCTTTTCCAATAAAACAATTAGGCCGGGTAATAAAATGCCCCTGATTAAGAAAGTATCTAACAAAATGCCGACTGCGACAATGAAGCCAAATACAAATAGTAATTGAATTGGCTGGGTCATCAAGACAGCAAAGGTTGCAGCAAGAATGATGCCGGCTGAAGAAATCACGCCGCCGGTGTTAGCAACAGCAATTTCAACCGATTCTTTAACAGAATGTGTTTTTCGTTCTTCTTGAAACCGTGAGATTAACATAATATTGTAGTCAATCCCTAGAGCTACCAGGAAGACAAACGAATAAAGCGGCACGCGGTCACTGATCGTATTAATATCAAAGAACAGGTTGCTTAAAAACATTCCGAGTCCGAGAGCGGCGAGGAAGGAAATTAAGATTGTTCCCATCATGTATATGGGCATTTTAATCGATTTAGTCAGAATGATTAACATGCCAAAAATTAAGATCGTTTCCAGAATGACAATGACAATGACATCTCTATTATTAACGGAACGGTCATCCACCTTGGTAGGTGTTTCCCCTGCAAAGTACAACTTCCCATCCAGGCCGCTGTCAGCTGTTATTTTTTTAGCGTTATCAATAATTTTTTCCATCGCATCAATTGTCGTGGTGGCATATGGATTTCCTTTAAAGGTGAGACTGAAATTAATTACTTTTTGATCTTCTGTCATTCCGTTCACACGAACACTGCTCACCAGCGGCTGTTTGGCGAGGGTATCTGTTAACTTTGCTTGCTGCTCAGACGTGACGGCATCCGTTGATTCCAGAAGAACAGTTGTCGGTGCAAGGTCGCCCTTTTCAAATTTTTCTTCTAAAATTTCATACCCTTGGCGCGATGGCATATCTTTAGGAAAAGACTTCATCGTGTCAAATTCATATTTAAGATTAAACATATTGCTGGCAGCTAATAACAGCAAGATCCCAATAACGGAAACCGATAAGCCTGGCTTTTTAGCGACAAAACGGCCGATTCGGCTCCAAAGGGAATTTTTATTCACAGATTGATCGCCAACCTTAGGAACCTTTGGCCAAAATGACTTTCTGCCAAACAGGGTAAACAAGGCGGGAACAAGTGTAATTGATGCAATCATGATGATGACCATGGTAGTGGCAAAGGTTGGGGCAAAATTTCGATAGTCACCAAACCTGGCAAAGAATAAGACGAGCATCGCAGCCAACACAGTCCCTCCTGAGAAGAAAACAGGCATCCCCGTTTCTCTCATTGCTGCATGCATCGCTTCATATTTACTTTCATGTGCTTTCAATTCCTCACGGTAACGTGAGAAAACAAATAGAGAATAATCTATCACTGCCGCAAATAAAAGGATCGACATAATCGAAACCGTTTGACTGCTCATGACGAGTCCGGCTTTTCCCATTAAACCAAGTGTCTGGGTAACCACTTCATAGACAAAGACAGCTGCAAGCAGCGGAATAAGCGCTAATAATGGCGAGCGATAAATGACGATTAACAGAATAAGGATGAGTCCAATCGTTGAAAAAATGAGCACCAGATCCGCCCGAGAAAAGAGGTCAAGGGTATCAGTTGCGATTCCAGCAGGTCCGGTAACATACATTTCAAGGTTGGACAATTCTTTTGTAATCTTGGTCATTTGTTCAATCGATTTCTTTATTTCCTTTGTTTCCAATTTGGAGTCAAAGGTTAACGGCAGGATGGCGGTCGACTTGTCAGCCGAGAAGAAATCGGCCGTAGCTTGGGGCGGTAAGGATGATAATGGAACCACCTGCTGGAGCCCATTAATATTGGCACTCTGGTATTGATCGACGATCTTGGTAAGGTCCGCAAGTTCTACTTCCCCTTTACTAGCTTGAAAGACTAAGATAGCGGGAAGCCCATCATTATTCTTAAAATAGTGATCTACCTTAGTTTGAGCAATGACTGATTTTGCATCATCAGGCAGGGTAGCAATATTCGAGACTTCATAATCCCGAACGCTTGGGGCAAAGACGGCTAAAGTAATCGTTACCACAAGCCATGATATCAGGGTGATCCACATTCCCTTTTTAGTTGTGACTCGATCGGTAATCGACTGTAGAAGTGTTTTCATTCTATTCTCCTTTCTAAAACTAAGAATTAGGTGATGAAAGTGACACCACTGTCACTTTTAGGATAATTATTGACACTTTTATCACTTTCATTATCTTTCAAAGTGACACAAGTGTCAATTACTCTTCTTTTAACATTCCGTGGCGAATAATCCTTTTGATCGAGCCGACCCATTCTGAATGGGGAATACCAAAATGATTGGGAATCATAATCGATTGAAAAATAAAACCTAGAATCAATGGGTCCGGAATATCTTCCTGCAGCCGGCTCTCCTGCCTCCCTAGCGTAATAAGGCTTTGTAAAGAGTGATACATAATCAAATGGAGCTTCTCCAGATTTTCAATATTCTCTTTCACTTTTTTGTTACCATTAACGGGGATGCGACGGCCTAACTCAATTAAATGAGGGATGGTCGTATTTTTAAAAATAAGCTCGAGTAAAAAGTTAAACTGTGCTTCAAAGCCCTTATGTGATTCGATTTCCTTTAACTCTGTTAAAAAGTGATTCATTTCAAAGAGCATAAAGTCGGTGATGAGTTCTTCTTTATTTTCATAATATTTATAAATGGCTCCTCTTGAGATTCCTAGTTGTTCTGCTAATAGACTAAACGTAAACCCCTCATAGCCATGTTCAAGAAGAAGCTGTCTTGCTGCTTGAAATAAATCATCTGTTGAGAATTTTCGTTCTCGTGCCATGTTCTCACCTCACTCCTCATTATAGTGGAAGGTGAGCGGCATTTAAAATAGAACCTTCAAATGTCATGAAGAAATTCTTGTGAATGTTCCAAGTTTTTTACCTGCAGGTAGGCTTTTTATCCGGAAAAATCACTATAGAGAAGTGGAAGTTTATGTTAATCTATTCATAAATAGGATAAATATTCCGATTGGGGGCAGCGATTAAATGAATACCTGGTTATATGGTGTATATGCAGTTATTTTAGCGGTTGTTTCTTTTTATACTGGTGAGATCGTTACATTCGTGATGTTGGGTTTCATACTGATGAGTCTTACTAATATTCATTCGACATTGAAAAAATTGGTTGAAGCCAATCATACCAAGAATTAATCAACTCTACTAAGTTAGTAGAATAATAGACTAATTAAACGTTTGATTAACTAAGAAAAAAACTAATCAAACGTTTGGTTAAATGAAAAAAACTAACTAAACGTTTGATTAAAAGAGATAAAAACTAATTAAACGTTTGATTAAACAAGGCTGAGCCCTTGATATGAGTGCATTTTTCTTTCCGCTAGCGGATGAGGAAAAGACTAATCAAACGTTTGATTAAAAGAGAAGAAAACTAACCAAACGTTTAATTAAAAGAGAAAAAAACTAATCAAACGTTTGATTGAACGAATAGGAGGGGGAGAATTGGGGATTTCATTTGAGTTTTCGTTTAATCTGATTGGAGCTATAACTGAATCCTTAGCATGGCTTACGATTGGGTTCATTGTTTATCGTTTATATAAAAACCAACTTAATAAGCCAAAGATTTGGAAAGTGTTCATAAGCTTTTTTGTCGGCCTATTTTCTTTTTCATTTAACTTGCCTTTATTTGAAACGGTCATTAAGGTTGCTATCCTGCCGCTGGGTGTATGGATTTTGTACGGAATCTTAAAAGGAAGGGAAGGGCGTTGGGAGCGATATCGGTCTTTTGCCTGGTTTGGCTTCTTTGCCAATTTTATTTTTTTGGCAGCGGCTTTAATCGCAATACCTGCACAGCAGCTAATGTATCCTGAAAATGAACTATCCACTTACATCTCAAACATAGATCATTCATCGATTATGACTATTCACCCTTCGGCAGAGGAACGTTCGCTGGATAAAAATCGTTTATTAAAGCAGCTCCCTAGCATGAGGAGGGAGCCAAACCGAGGTGTCCAGTGGTATGCAGACCATGATTATAGTGGAGATGTACCGGTTAGAAATGAACGGTTTCCCTATCAACTTATGGGAGCTGCTTCTAAATGGGGAAGTGGCCTAGAGACCGTTATTTATATTGAAGAAGATGGAAAAGGGATGTTGATTACTACGCCCAAAAAGCAGCTTTATTTTCGCTCCGAAGAGTCTGTCTTAAAAGGAGGAGAATAATAGTGAAGAAAAATAGACTTTGGCTTATACCATTGTTAGGTATAGTAGTTCTGTCGGCTGTTTTGGCAAATCATTTTTATTTTTCAGAACCGGCCGTTTTTCCGAAAAATAGTCAACTAATTAAGGAGATAAATCAAGTTTCACCAGAAGCAGAGGCTGCTACTATCCAAGATAAGATTCACATAGATAAGCGCCATGTATTCGTTCCGTTTATTTCTGAGGAAGATAAATATGGAGTTAGTTATTGGGAATGGGAAATGCATGAATGGCAGCCTGTTTCAATTAACACAATAGGAGAACCGTATGTGTGGAAGATTAATAGCGATGACCCTTCCTCCTTCCGAGTTGTATGGAACATACATCCTGATGATCGGGCCAGCTATTTGGATTTCTATTTTATAAGAGAAAGAGGATTCAGTAGTATGGCCGGGGAAGAAAGATACGACCCAAGAATCCAACTTGAGAAAAAGGTGAATGTGGCGGAGAAGTCCTATGGTGTAGTAAAACTCCCGGATGACTGGGGAACCTTGATTAATTCTTATAGTAAGATAAAATCGGTCAATACGTCGCCTTTTAGTGGTTTTTTCCCTGCTGATGAGATGTACTTTGGCTGGATTCCCTATGATAAGTATGGAAAAGAGGTCATTCTGAACAGCTCGCTAAATGGGCATGGTTTTTCCACAGGTGAGGCCACGATAGATTTCATGAGATTTTTAACGGCAGCAGAAATTGAATCTCCTATGGAACAAAATAATTAGTAAAACAAGCCAGTTTCCCTCCGGAAACTGGCTTGTTTTTATTTTACTCGTGGTGTTTTTTTATAAAATGTGTATCACCTTTAAATACAGGTTCACTTGTGTTTGGTAAATACCAAAGTGTCTTCAACGAGATTCCTTTTTCAGCAAACATGGCCGTTAGCTCTTCCATAAAGATGCCTCGGGTTGGGTCGCAGGAGGGACTGCTTTGAATTCCTAGCAATCCAACAATCTCGTAACCGCTTTTTACGTAATCTTCAGCCTGTTGAAGAATGGGCAATAAGATTTCTCGCGAGTGTTTCCTGTATTCGGGTGTATTGTATTCATCATACGTCATCGAAGGGCGGTTCAGGCCGAGAAAGGTAAATTCTGGACAGGGCAGCTGGAGAAATCCGTACCCCTCTTTCATGGCCCACTCCACAGCGGAGAGAACGGCACCTTCTGCACGTGCTTCGTTTTCAATGACCGTATTCTGGTTCAAAATGCAATGGGAGACAATTAAGATTTTTTTACTACGCTGCATTCTTTTTTTCCTTCTTAATGATTTTTGCGAAATTAGGAACGCGGGAAATCATAAACGCTACAAGCAGACAGGTAACGATCTTATCAACGAAATTCCCCGTTATTCTTGAGATAAACGTAGAAGCAAATACACTTTCACCAGCTGAGCGCATCCATAAGACGACTAAATCCATGCCACTTCCGTTTAAACCACCGTAAACGGCAACCGCAATCGGTGTCCCGATTAGCGGGGCTACAACTGATAACATAAGACCAGTAATCAGGGCGATATACCATTTCCTAAAATCAAACTTTTTAGCCATATAACCAGCCACTAAGGCAATGGCAATATTAACGAGTCCAAAAAACATTGCCCCCGGTCCTGTTGTCACGCCCATAACCACATTGGTTAAACCGCCAGCTAATGCTCCCCACCAAGGCCCAAATAATACGGCGATTAATACAGTACCAATAGTATCGAGGAACAAGAGGGGGATTTTCAGTGATGAAACTACCGTCCCTAAGATTACGTTTAATGCGATTGCCAATGCTGAGTACGTTAGAATCATCGTTTTGCTAGTTTTTATCATGTTTCTCTCTCCTTTTATATGTTTAAATAGGGGTATATAAACCATCACCCCTTGTTTAACACCTCTGTAAATTCCTTAATGATTGGCCGGTTGGTCGCATCACTCAGGGTTGTAAAATAAAAGCTGCGGTAGAATGGTTCAAATTTATCAATAATTTGAATTCGCTCTGCCTTTTCAGCTGGAATTGCCGCAAGTTTTGACACAAAACTGACTCCGAGCCCGGCTTCAACGGCAGCAATTACGGCTTCCGTACTCCCAATTGATACAACCGATTTTAAATCTATTAATGAATAATCGTGATGGGATAAAAACTCTTCCATGACTTTTCTAGTACCGGAACCAGCCTCTCTAATCACAAAATCATACTGTTTCATCTGTTCAAAGGTGGGCACATTGGATTGCCCCAATGGATGCTCAAGAGGGGCAATTAACACAAGGGAATCGGAAGCGACCTTTTTAGAAGTAAGTTGGTCAGATGCTTGATCTAGTCCGGTAATGCCCACATCGACTTGTTGATTTTGTACCTTTTGGAGAATTTCTTTAGAATCACCAATCTCAATAGAAACATCGACTTTTGGATAGAGGCTTCGAAACGACTTAACCCAGCTTGGTACAAGGTATGTTCCAGGGATGGTACTAGCGCCAATGGTTAAAGTTCCTGTTAAAGTTTCTTGAAAGCCATGAAGATCATCTTCAAGCCTTTGCCATCTATGAAGCATCTCTTTCGAAGCCTGATAGACAAGCACCCCGGCTGCCGTAGGATGAATTCCTGATAAACCACGGTCTAAAAGCTCCAAACCCAGCTCTTCTTCTAAACTTTTAATCTTCAGACTGATCGTCGGTTGTGAACTTTTCAGAGCAAGCGCTGCTTCTGAAAAACTTTTTTTCTCCACTACCCGAATGAATGCTTCTAGTTTATTTAAATTCATAGCCACACTCCCAGTATATTAATTAATTCAATAACTTATATTAAATATTTTTATAGGGTGGTGAAAAAATAATAACAACGATTAGGATCGTAGTTATACAAGTTTATCTTAATCTGAAAGAAAGGATTTGTAAGTACTAATTTGATAAATTTTTTGTCTTTTTTGTTAAATTTTGGTGAAATAATATGGATTCCTCTTGATTATTATAAAATTTTATAAAAAGGTATTGACTTTTGAATAATAATATGTTATAATTTTATTTTTATTGACGACTAATTAATTGCGGTATAAAATAGACCTCTAGCAGAAACTCTGTTAGGGGTCTTTTTCTTTTGATTCAATTAAAAGGGGGATTTTATTTGGAAGGTACGAAGGAGAGCTTAACTGCCATTGTAAGCTGTTTTGCGAGGGGATATCATGCAACAAACAGCGAATCACCCATCTTTAACGATTTTGTGGCAAGTTCACTTTTAAAAGAAGAGGAGAAACAGCTCATTGCCGCCAACTGGGCCAATGCGATTTCTTTTTTTAATCCAGAGAAGAGTGCAACTCTACACACAATGGAGGAAAAGCTGCAGTGGGTGATGAACAATCAAACGATTCCACAATTAGTCAGCCGATCAAGATATGCGGAAGATGGACTGATTGCTGCAATCGAGCGAGGTTTTAGGCAATATGTTATTTTAGGATCGGGATTAGATACGTTTGCTTACAGACGCAACAATCTTCCAAAAGACTTTACCATCTATGAAGTGGACCATCCTGCCACCCAAGCATTTAAAATAAGGCGTCTTCAAGAAATGGGGATTGAGATTCCCGATCATGTTAAATTTGTTCCAGTCGATTTTAAGACCCAGTCATTAGGCGAGGAGCTAAAGAAAAGCGGATTTAAGGAACAAATTTATAGTTATTTCAGCCTGTTAGGCGTGGTCATGTACCTAGAAAAAAAGGATTTTTATCAGCTTTTATCTATGATTTCCGATTTAGCGATGAACGGAAGTTCTTTCATCTTTGATTACCTCGATGATACCGCATTCCATGAAAAAACAGCCTCTAAGAAAATCATACAAATGAGACACATTACTGCCCAAACTGGTGAGCCAATCATCACAGGGTTCGACCCATTCGAACTAGACTGCGAGCTGCAAGACTGCAATATGTTAGTCTATGAAAATCTCTCACCGGCCAATATTGAGGAACTCTATTTCACAAACCGAGACGATGACTTGCATGCTTTTGACCATTTTCACTTCGCCCATCTAGTCGTGCATAAATAAACAAGCAGGGATTTGTCAGTTTATCACTGTACTAGAATTACGAACGGTGTCAGGCACCGTTCGCTTTTTTTATGTAAAATATTTTTAATTCTGCAACTATTTGTTATCTTTAAACGTGGTTAGGTTGAAAGGGGGAGCAGCAGTGGAACTAGATAGAGCATATCAAGAATATGTGAATGATTTATATCGTTATCTTTTCTCCCTTTCGAAGGATCATTTTATCGCTGAGGATTTAGTGCAAGAGGCATTTTACCGAGCTTACTTGCAGTTGGAAGATTATCAGATCTCTAATATCAAAGCATGGCTATTTAAGGTGGCGTATCGTGCGTTTATTGACTACCAAAGGAAAAATAAGCGTCTGGTCATACAGAATCAGGTGGAAGATAAGAGTACCATTTCAAAGGAAACACCTGAAAAAAGACTGCTTGAAAAAGAGAGTTTTCAATTACTGATGCAAGATGTCCATTCCTTAAAAGAACAGGAAAGACATGTGCTGTTGTTATGTGATTTGCACCAGTTAAAATACCATGAAGCGGCGGAAATCCTTGAAATGAACCTTAATACAGTGAAAAGCCATTTATTAAGGGGACGGAGAAAAGTGATGGAGAAAATAAAGGAAAGGAAGAAGAGCGATGAGCGATGAAAAGAACAAATTTGATAACGAAGAAGATGCCTATCAAAGTTATCTAAAGGATTCCTTAAATGGAATGAAAGACTGGCAACCGTATACAAATGAAGCACAAACAGAGATCGTTCAGATTGGTAAACAGAGGGCCCGAAAAACCAATATTATGATTAGTCTGGCCATTTTGCTGCTGATTGTACCCATCATGACGTTAGCAACCTACCTTTATTACGGAATTGGCGGCAGAGCCAATAATTTGATTGATGTTGTGACTAACACCATTTACGTAACGGAACCCAATATGAGCCTAGAGAGATTGAATTTAGAGGATGACATTGGATTTTTTTCAATGAATATCACCTTTGATGTGTTTAAAAGAATTGGAAAAGAGAATTATAAGGCAGGAAATTATGATATTGATTTTATTTTAGATCAGCCTAATTTCCCGAAAAAAAATCTGCTGCTTGAACGGCCGTTAGCGGAAAATCCAAGTGAGGAAACAGAAGTCCTCGTGCACCCAGACGCCAGTCCTCGTTTTTCTACCAAAGATAATTGGGATATATTGAAAAAAATTCCGGATGGAACTGTTGCGGAGGTATATGTTTCGCTGGATCATGTTATGAAACCAGAAGAGTTGAGAAAAAGCCTGCCGAAAGGTATGGATTTGCGCTGGTTGGCTGTCGATACAGGGTTAGAAAGCAAACAAGTTGACGATGAAGGTGTCCCGATTACCCCGTTAGGCTATCCTGCCCAATCTGATTCAACCACGTGGTCGCCTTTTAAAAATGGCGATAATGAAAAAGTATTCATAGATATGTTAACTATGTTGAAAAAGAATGAGGATGTTGCAGAAAAGGTAGCTCGTGCTAAATCATTATCTTTAAACAGCCGGCTCGCTTATATTAAAGCAAATGGGATAAAGGTTTACGGAGCGGTGATCACAGGGCCGACAGAGGAACTTAGGAAGCTGGAAGGTTTGAAAGAAATCAAGGAATTAAAGGTAGGGGAAGTGAAATTATGGAATTGGGAATAAAGAAAAAAGGCTTGCTTCGCCGTCTGCCATCGATTGCCGGGTTCTTATCATTTTCAATAGCGCTACTAGCGTTAGCTGGGTTAAATGTGGGACAATTTATCAAACAAGGTGTGTTTTTCGGGATCTTTATCTACCAGCTGCCCTTGTTAGGACTTTTCCTTGGCCTTGTAGGCTTATTTTCTGAGAAACGAGATAGACTTTTTGCCATCTGGGGGCTCTCCCTATGTATCTTCATTTTTATTTTTCTTTTTTTAATGATTGGATTATCATGGGCGGCGATTAATCCTAAACCGTAAAACGAAACCTAAGTGTATGATGTTCGTAGATAAGGAAGGAAAGGGCGGTGCGTCTAATGAGCAGGTATTCAATTGAAGAATTTATTAAGCAAACGGAGCAAGAGGATAAGGGAGAAGGCTTTTTTGAATTAGAAACACCTCGGATGCTCGAGGTGAACCTAAATGGTCAAGTGTGGGCAAAAGCGGGGTCAATGGTTGCCTACCATGGCGGGATTAAATTTGTACGTGAAGGGATTTTAGAGCACGGTCTAGGGACGGCCTTCAAAAAGGCACTTACCGGTGAAGGGGCTTCGTTAATGAAAGCGAACGGCCAAGGGAAATTGTATCTGGCCGACGAAGGGAAAAAGATCATTATTCTAAATCTGCAAAATGAGGCCATCTATGTGAATGGCAATGATCTGCTGGCGTTTGAACCAAGTATTAAATGGAAGATTAAATTGATGAAAAAAGTCGCCGGGATGATGGCGGGTGGATTGTTTAATGTCCGCTGTGAAGGTACAGGAATGCTCGCGATTACCACACATTATGAACCTTTAACATTGCGTGTTACGCCAGGAAGACCGGTCATTACTGACCCGAATGCAACCGTAGCATGGTCAGGAAACCTCCAACCGGAGTTTCAAACCGATATTAGTTTAAAAACATTTTTCGGAAGAGGCAGCGGCGAATCTATTCAAATGCGGTTTGAGGGAGATGGATTTGTTGTAGTTCAGCCTTTTGAGGAGGTAAAGCGGGTGGAGGGTAATAGGTAACAATGAAAATTCCTTTACTAACAATAAAGGAATTTTTTTATTTAATATAGTTACACTTTAGGTGGAAAAAGCTATTAAGCAGTGAACCTGTCTTAAATAAGCGGTATTAAAGACAAAAAAGAGCAAGGAAGCCTTTGGAACTGTCTTAAATAAGCGGTATTAAAGACAAAAAGAGCAAGGAAACCGGTGCAATTGTCTTTAACAAGCGGTCTTAAAGACAAAAAGAGCGAGGAAGCTTTTGGAACTGTCTTTAATAAGCGGTCTTAAAGACAAAAAGAGCAAGGAAGCTTTTGGAACTGTCTTAAATAAGCGGTCTTAAAGACAAAAAGAGCGAGGAAGCCTTTGGAACTGTCTTAAATAAGCGGTCTTAAAGACAAAAAGAGCGAGGAAGCCTTTGGAACTGTCTTAAATAAGCGGTCTTAAAGACAAAAAGAGCAAGGCAACCGGTGGAACTGTCTTAAATAAGCGGTCTTAAAGACAAAAAGAGTAAGGAATCCGGTGGAACTGTCTTTAACAAGCGGTATTAAAGACAAAAAGAGCGAGGAAGCCTTTGGAACTGTCTTTAAGAAGCGGTATTAAAGACAAAAAGAGCATGGAAGCCTTTGGAACTGTCTTTAACAAACAGTCTTAAAGACAAAAAGAGCAAGGAAGCTTTTGGAACTGTCTTAAATAAGCGGTCTTAAAGACAAAAAGAGCGAGGAAGCCTTTGGAACTGTCTTAAATAAGCGGTCTTAAAGACAAAAAGAGCAAGGCAACCGGTGGAACTGTCTTAAATAAGCGGTCTTAAAGACAAAAAGAGTAAGGAATCCGGCGGAACTGTCTTTAATAAACGGTCTTAAAGACAAAAAGAGCAAAGCAACCGGTGGAACTGTCTTTAACAAGCAGTCTTAAAGACAAACCAAGCAAGGAAGCTGGTGGAAGTGTCTCCATTAATTTAAGGACAAAAGTCCCGAGAAAGCAGAACAATTGTCCTCAATTTTTATTTCAATCAAACCTTGTTAGATTATCTTTCTCTGTACTGGGATCTCTGTTCACGTAAAAGGACCATTGCCCAATCCCGACTATCTTAAAATTCCTCTCTAAAATCCTTGCTATTCTCTTTTTTGACCCAATAATCTTACACCAATCATAAATATTATTAGTAGTAATTTTCCGATCTGGAAAAAGAAGCACATACTCCTTCACACTCCGCAAAACAGCAGAAGTAACTAATTCTTCATGTCCACAATCTTCGCACACACACTTCTTCCCGCATAGAGAAATTGAAAACGAGTCGCAGCATGCACAGGTAATCCCTTTTCGAGTCGATTCATAATTATAAGCTGGTAATGTTGTATAAGGATTTTCTTCAATATGAAGTGAACGTAATTTGTCAGCTAGCTTTTTATGCTTTCCATTTAGTTCTGATGCTGTCGTATCTAACTTTTTTAGATAACTATCTATTTGGCTTGGAAACATAAAAGGCCTGTTAAGGGGGGCTTGGTACAGGGTGAACTCGGGATTGATAAAAACCACTTTGCCCTCAATGGGGAGAGGAACTCCTAGATTGTGCAGTAATTGACGAAGTAAAGAATCACAACGATTCAATTGAAGTAGTGGATTATTATACTCTTTTCTGGGGGTTTTATACAATCTATCTTTGTCAGCCTCATAATAATAATCACCTTCTAAATTCTTCACTTCATATAAATAAATCATTTCTGAAGTAATAATCAGGGAGTCGATTTGAAACGTGGTATTGTTTATTTTGAGCAGCAAATCGTTTAAGATATAGCATTCAAGCTGGAGCTTCTCGGTTAAAGAATCAAACATTACCTCCCCTTCATAGCCTTTTTTTAAACTGAAAAAGTGCTGTTTGTCCTTATCAGGCAAATTCATTCGTTTGTTTAAGATTCTGAGGATCATTAACTCAGTTGATTCAGTACGGTTTTTATAGGCCATATTCCACGTCCTTTCAAATCAAATTCCACTCCAACACCATTGTATAAAAAAATACCAGCAAGGGAGGTGCCGAACCATGAATACTTTGTGAAAATGTAATGTTCAGAAAATTATTGACAATAAACTTCCATAGGTGATATTATTTTCCCCTACGACTCTAAAAAGCGGGGAGGGAACTAGTTGATCCATTTAGAAGGAATAAGCAAATCCTATAAGATTGCCAAACGCCAATCAGGTCTAAGGCAAGCTGTAAAAGCTCTCTTTTATCGAGAACAAACCATAATAGAAGCCCTAACAGACATCTCCTTTTCAATTAATCAAGGAGAAATTGTTGGCTATATTGGTCCAAACGGGGCAGGAAAATCAACTACCATTAAAATCATGAGCGGTATCCTGGTGCCTGACACCGGGACATGCACGATTATGGGCTACACACCTTGGAAGGACCGAACGGAATATGTAAGAAATATTGGCGTTGTTTTCGGTCAGCGTTCCCAGCTCTGGTGGGATGTGCCCGTAATGGATTCATTTGAACTGCTCAAAGACATCTACAAAGTCGCACAACAAGACTATCAAACTACGATTAATCTACTGATCGAAACACTCGAATTGCAAACTATTATCCATTCACCAGTCCGACAGCTGAGCCTCGGGCAGAGGATGCGCTGTGAAATTGCTGCTTCCCTGATTCACAACCCCAAAATCTTATTTTTAGATGAACCGACGATTGGATTGGATGCTGTTTCAAAGATGGCCGTCCGCGAATTTATCAAAACCATCAATAAGGAAAAGGGAGTCACGGTCATCCTTACTACCCACGATATGAATGATATAGAAGCATTAGCAGACAGAATGATTTTAATAGGAAAGGGCAGCAAGTTATACGATGGGTCCTTAGAGGAACTGAGGAAACGGTTTGGAACTCATAAGACGATTACAGCTGATTATCGAAAAAACCTAACTCCAGTTAATATCCCTAAGGCATCCACACTTTCTTGGTCACCAGAACGTATCATACTCACCATCGATACAGAGCTAATTAAAACCTCGGATATCATCGCTCAATTGTCCAGTCAAGTCGACCTCCAAGATGTGACGATTGAACCGCAGCCAATAGAAGACATAATCGTAGAGCTTTACAAGGAGTACAAAATATGAGGGTGTATGGATCGGTCTTGAAGCTCCGTCTCCAATATGGCATGCAGTACCGGGCAGCAGCACTCGCGGGAGTGGCAACGCAATTTTTCTGGGGATTTATTACGATTATGGTTTTTGAAGCATTTTATAAAAATTCCACCCAAACATCACCTATATCCTTACATGATCTCATTGCGTACATATGGCTGCAGCAAGCCTTTCTGGTTTTCATTACCATGTGGTTTCGCGATAACGAGTTGTTTGACTTGATTACCAGCGGAAATATTGCTTATGAGCTGTGCCGCCCATGTGAACTATATGGATTTTGGTTTGCAAAACTGCTTGCACAGCGATTATCGAGCGCGATCCTTCGCTGCTTTCCCATCTTAATCATTTCCTTTTTTCTGCCTAAACCTTACAACATGACATTTTCACCTAGTTTACCTGCTTTTCTATTGTTTTTAACAGCACTGCTGCTAGGTCTATTTCTTGTAGTGACCATCTCAATGTTCTTATATATATCCGTATTTATCACGATGTCGCCTGCAGGGTCTCTACTCGTGTTTTCCGTTCTGGGAGAATTTTTTGCCGGTTTAATTATTCCAGTTCCGTTGATGCCAGAGTGGCTGCAAAAAATTGCCTATGTCCTGCCGTTTCGCTGGACGGCAGATTTTCCGTTCCGAATCTATTCGGGTCATATCCCGCAGGCTGAGGCAGTGATCGGTATTCTCATCCAATTAGGGTATTTACTTATTCTTGTCTTGTTAGGGAGAAAGGCTCTGAACCGTGTACTCGAAAAAGTTGTTGTTCAGGGGGGATGATAAGCATGGGTCTCTACTTTAAATATCTGTTGATTCACTTTAAATCACAAATGCAATATCGGACATCTTTCTGGCTGTTATCAATTGGCCAATTTTTTATTCCATTTACTGTCTTTGCCGGTCTTTATTTTTTGTTTGAGCGATTCGGTCACATTAAAGGGTGGAAATTTTTGGAGGTCGCACTTTGCTTTGCTATCATTCACCTCGCCTTTAGTTTGAGCGAATGCTTTGCCCGTGGGTTTGATACTTTTTCCAGTCTGATTATAAAAGGGGAATTTGACAGACTGTTAGTTCGGCCGCGAAGTACGTTTTTACAAGTGTTAGGGTCAAAATTTGAATTTACAAGGGTGGGCCGACTGCTTCAAAGTTTCCTCGTGTTAGTCTGGGCATTGAGTAATCTTCCAATTGAATGGAGCATTATAAAAATAATCACACTGATTCTAATGATTGTCAGTGGTATTTTCATTTTTACCGGTATCTATATGGTGGCGGCCACGATGTGTTTCTGGACAGTTCAGGGACTGGAAGTAGCCAATATTTTTACCGACGGCGGCCGTGAAATGGCACAATATCCTTTAAATATTTATCAAAAATGGGTCATGCGTTTTTTTACCTACGTAATCCCGTTTGGAACTGTGAATTATTTGCCGCTCATGTATATACTCGGAAAAAGCGAAGGAAACGCCTTCATACAATTGTTAATCCCGGCAGCCGGTAGTCTATTTATTGTACCTTGTTTCTTCATTTGGCAAATGGGTGTCAGGCACTACCACTCAACAGGTTCCTAAACCATTTGAAACCAAAAATAAATCATGCTATAGTAAAAACATGACCAAAGAACTAAATTAGTCATAAAGGGGGTTCTTCCAAGACTATGGCACCCGACAGAAGAAAGATGATTGTGGAAGCGGCAACAAAATCGTTTTCCTTATTCGGCTATAAAGCCACAACAATGGACCAAGTAGCGCGTCTCGCCAATGTGGGTAAAGGAACAATCTATACCTTTTTTAAAAATAAAGAAGAACTGTTTGAAGAAATCATTTCAACACTCGTGAAGGAAATGATTGCTGAGGCTGAGGCGGTAATCCAGCCGGACCTTCCATTTACGGAAAATGTTCATCGCGCACTTACCCGTTTATTAGCATTTCGCTCACAGCACCAGCTCATGATTAAGCTGATCCAAGAGGAAGCGGAAATGGGAACATTAGCCGTATCTGATATGCTGCAGCATGTAGAGAATGAAATTATTGCTTATTTAAAGAAAAAGGTGGAAATAGCGATTTCTAAAGGCGCCATTCCCGCATCTGATACAGAAATAACTAGTTTCCTTTTGTTAAAAATGTACATCGCACTTGTGTCGGACTGGGAACGCAACCATGAACCCTTGAGCTCCGAGCAAATTGCCGAAGTCATGAAGGTATTTTTACTAAGGGGACTATCGAATAAATAACAAAGGACTTGTGTAGAATTCTACACGAGTCCTTTTCATAGAGTAAGAAATTATAAATTCCAACTTTGAGAAATGTCCAGCTCCAGCGCCCTAGCAGCTAGTGTCCTTCGCTCTCCGCCCTACGATAAGTCAACATCGAATCGCCTCCGGCTCTTCGTGTTTCCTTTATCTCAGTTGGAGCGCTCCAGGCCATACGCTGCTGACCAGGGCGCTTCCGCTTTTCGACCATTATTGTCTTTTTAAGTTTTCCTGTGCCATTTTAACAAGCTCGCGCACCATGCTTCCGCCGAGCCTGCCTCCGACTTTTCCAGCTTGTTCAGATGTCAGCTGTCCGTTATAGCCCTTTTTCAAGGGTACACCGACTTCTTCGGCTGCCTCAAATTTGGCATCCTCAGGGCTCCCTGCTTGGACGACCTTCGCTTTTAACGCATCCAGTCCATTGCGTGCTTCAGGGACAAGGATTTTATTTCTTCTGGCCATATCAATCCCTCCTTTTTGTTAGGATGACCAATATGAAAAAATTAATCAGCCATGACTAGATAAATCCTTATCTTTCCAGTATAATAACTGATAATCAAGTCGGAAAAAATCGATGAAAAAGAGAGTAGTTATCTAGGAAGTGATAGCGAGTCAGGGATGGTGCAAGCCTGATACGGAGGAGATAACGAAGCGCACTTTTGAGATGCTAACCTGAACATAGTAGGGTATGCCGGAGAATACTCCGTTACAAAGGAAAAGCTGGTTCTTTTCTGAACAATTAGAGTGGTACCGCGGGATTTCAAACTCTCGTCTCTTTTATAGAGGCGGGAGTTTTTTGTGTTTAAAAGTAAAAAAGGAGGTCATGATAATGAATTTTAAAAAGGAATTGGCAGCGATCCTCTATGAGCTGCTTGACCAAGAAATTTCTGTAACAAATTTAGAATTGATGATTGAAAAACCGAAAAACGCTTCAATGGGGGATTTGGCGTTTCCATGTTTCACTTTGGCTAAGCTTAAACGCAAATCTCCCCAGCTGATTGCCCAAGAGTTAAGTGGAAAAATCCAATCGCCAACATTTGAGCATGTGGAAGTGGTCGGAGCCTACGTCAATCTCTTTTTAAATAAAAAGGTAGTGGCGGAAGAACTAATTACTGAAGTAATGACGAAAAAAGACCAATTTGCTGGATTAGACTTTGGAAAAGACGGCAATGTCACCATTGACATGTCGTCACCAAATATTGCTAAGCCTTTTTCAATGGGGCATTTGCGCTCGACTGTTATTGGTAACGCCCTCGCCTTAATCCTAGAAAAGTGCAGCTATAAGCCGATTAAAATTAACCATCTCGGTGACTGGGGAACCCAGTTCGGAAAGTTAATTACAGCTTATCAGCTTTGGGGCGATCCGGAAAAGGTAAAACAAAACCCCATTAAGGAATTATTGACGCTTTATGTTAAGTTTCATGCTGAGGCAGAAAAGCACCCCGAACTGGAAGACCAAGGGCGCAGTTGGTTTAAGCGATTAGAAGATGGCGACAAAGAGGCCTTACATTTATGGCAGTGGTTTCGTGATGAATCGCTAAAAGAATTCTCGAGAATTTATGAGTTAATGAACGTTCAATTCGATTCTTTTGCAGGTGAAGCATTTTATAATGATAAAATGGACCGGATTGTTAAGCTGCTAGAAGAAAAACAATTATTAGTAGAATCCAATCAAGCTATGGTAGTTGAATTAAACGAAGAACAGCTCCCGCCATGCTTGATTAAAAAATCGGACGGAGCAACCTTATATGCGACCCGTGATTTAGCCGCAGCACTTTACCGTAAAGAAAACTATGACTTTGTAAAGTCTCTATATATTGTCGGTCATGAGCAAAGCTTGCACTTTAAACAGTTAATTTCCGTGTTAGGAAAAATGGGTTATGATTGGGCCGAGAAGATGACCCATGTACCGTTTGGACTGATGCTGAAAGATGGGAAAAAGATGTCGACACGGAAAGGCAAGGTCGTTTTACTAGAAGAAGTGTTAAATGAGTCAATTGAAATGGCGAAACAAAATATCGAAGTAAAGAATCCCAACCTGGTCAATAAAGATGAAGTAGCTAAACAGGTCGGTGTTGGCGCCGTCATTTTTCACGACTTAAAGAACAATCGAATGAATGATATTGAATTTTCTCTAGAAGAAATGCTTCGTTTTGAAGGGGAGACAGGTCCCTATGTACAATATACCTATGCCCGTGCGTGCTCTATTTTACGGAAAGCGAATTATCAGGCTGATGCAGAGGATTCAACCTTTTCTATTACTTGGGACAAAGAATGGAAGATAGTGAGCCTATTAATGGAGTTTGCCCCTGCAATTAAAAGAGCTTGTGAAAACTTTGACCCCTCGCAGGTGGCCAAATATATTATTGATTTAGCTCAAGCATTCAATAAATATTATGCAGAAGTCAAAATCCTAGAGGAAGGCGAGGAGCGGGAAGCACGATTAGCCTTAGTCTACTCGGTAACCGTTGTCCTTCAAGAAGGCCTGCGTTTATTAGGAATTGAAGCACCAGAGGAAATGTAAGGCAATTCATTTATAATTTCCTAATTATGGTTTAAAATGAAAGTATGTCATGAGAGGAGGCAACAATTGAATGAGTGAACTACTGTTTAAAAGCTTCGAGTTAACGAGGGGAAAGTTTTTACAAACGATAAGTGGACTAGGAGAAGGGATTGTCGATGTGCAGCCGCATGGCTTTAATAACACTCTACATTGGCATATAGGGCATGTGTTAACGGTCGCTGAGCAATTTATGTTTGGCTTTCCGAAAAAATCAACCGCCCTTCCGGCAAATTATATGGAACTTTTCGCGACTGGTACTAAACCGGCTGATTGGCAAGGTGAGATTCCATCTGTCCAAGTATTAATCGGGCAATTGCAGGAGCAGCTTGGCAGAATAAAAGCCATCCCAGCTGAAAGTTTCTCAGAAAAGTTAAAAACACCGTTTCTTGGTCAAGAAACCTTTGGTGAAATTGCTAACTTTGCCGTTTTTCATGAGTCACTCCATCTAGGGCAAATACAGGCGATGAAACGAGTTATAGAAGCAGATTAATTTACATTGATTTTTTTAAAATGTTGGCTTTTAGATAAATTCGGCATAACTAACAGAGAGCGATTTAAAAAGTGAAAAGCGGGTATGGAGTAATCATCTCCATACCTTGTTTCAATTTATTTGTTCCTTTACTCATAATCCTCTAATGTAGGACAAAATAAAGTAAAATCGTCATAAAGAAAACACTTCATATTAGATACAATGAATGATAAAATCAATCGGTAATTTAACTTCAATGTGGTGGGTGAGTTTCGTGCTCTCTTCTTTTAAGAGATTGTTAATTGGCCGTCCGTTAAAATCAACGGCTTTAGGCGAACAAAAATTAAATATTTTTAAGGCGTTAGCGATTCTATCATCTGATGCCTTATCATCTGTTGCATACGGTACGGAACAAATTTTACTTGTCCTCGCAACCATTGGGGTCATTGCCTTTTGGTATTCAGTTCCGATTGCGGTCGGGGTGCTATTTCTTTTGGCAGCACTTATTCTTTCATATCGGCAAATTATTTATTCTTACCCTCAGGGTGGAGGGGCATATCTGGTTTCTAAAGAGAATATAGGTGAGAAAGCAGGTTTAGTTGCAGGCGGATCGTTATTGGTCGATTACATCCTAACCGTTGCCGTAAGTGTTTCGGCGGGTACGGATGCCATTACATCAGCGTTTCCAGCTCTACATGAGCATACGGTTTCCATCGCATGTATTCTAGTGGTGGCGATTACCATATTAAATCTCCGTGGACTAACAGAGTCAGCGACTATTTTAGCCTATCCGGTCTATTTGTTTGTCGTTGCACTGGTTATTTTAATTGGTGTGGGTCTGTTTAAGATTGTAACGGGAAATGTATCTCCAACTGTTTACCATGCACCGATTGGAGCGCCAGTCCAAGGGATTACCTTATTTTTACTGCTTCGTGCTTTTGCTTCAGGGTGTTCTGCCCTAACAGGTGTAGAAGCCATTTCAAATGCAATTCCCAATTTTAAAGACCCAGCACCAAAGAATGCGGCCAAAACATTAATTTTAATGGGCTCCCTCTTAGCGGTGCTATTTACTGGGATTACCTTTCTTGCGTATTATTATGGGATTGCGCCAAAACATAATGAAACAGTTATCTCCCAAATTGCAAAAGAAATTTTCGGACGTAATTTGGTCTATTTCTTTATTCAAGGGACAACGGCACTTATTTTAGTTCTTGCCGCTAATACAGGATACTCAGCCTTTCCTTTATTAGCCTTTAATTTAGCCAAGGATAAGTATATGCCAAGGATGTTTACAATAAGAGGCGATCGACTTGGTTATTCAAATGGAATTGTTTCTTTAGGATTTGCCTCTATTTTACTTATTATTGCCTCTCAAGGGCGAACTGAGCACCTGATTCCACTTTATGCGGTAGGCGTATTTATTCCGTTTACCTTGTCGCAGACTGGAATGATTATCAAATGGGTTCGGGAACAGCCGACTGGCTGGATAACAAAGCTAGCTGCCAACTTAATCGGCGCAATTATAACGTTATCGGTGTTAATCATTTTCTTTGTCACAAAATTTAGCCAGGTATGGTTTGTCATCATTTTTTTACCGGCCATTGTTATTTTCTTTCGAAGAATTCATTCGCATTATGAGTTGGTTGGTGAGCAATTGCGAATCCAGCCAGAGCAACCTGCTATTCCGATTGAAGGAAATGTGATTATTGTACCGGTTGCTGGAATCACAAAGGTTGTTGAAAACTCCATCAACTACGCTAAATCAATAACGGATCAAATATTTGCTGTGTACGTATCTTTTGATCGGGAAGATGAGAAGAAATTTGAAGAAAAGTGGCAGAAGTGGCAGCCAGAAGTTCGGCTGGTGACGTTGCAATCGCATTACCGCAGTGTATTGCAGCCATTATCAAAATTCATTGATACGGTTGAGCATAAGGCTAGTGAAAATAATTATCGAGTTACCGTGTTGATTCCGCAGTTTATTACGAAAAAGAACTGGCACAATATTTTACACAATCAATCAAGCTTATTGATTAGGACCTACCTAATCTTTAAAAAGAGGGTCATTGTAGCTACACTCCCATATCATTTTAAAAAGTAGAGATAAAGAAAAACCACCGATGAGAGTTTAATCGGTGGTTTTCTTTGTTCTTTTGATTAAAAAGTAGATGACACCTAAAATAACAGCTGCGATAATCAGCGGTAAAACATATGGCTGGGCAAACTCTTTAACGTGCGACCAGTTCTTGCCTAGCACTTTTCCTAGATAGAGAAAAAGAATGGACCACGGTAAAACGGCCGCTACAGTATAAAGTGTAAATTTTGAAGCAGGCATTTTGGCAATTCCAGCTGGAATGGAAATGGCATGTCTGACAACAGGAATAAACCGGGCAGTGAAAATGACACCAGCACCATACCTTTCAAACCAATGTTCCGCCACATCAATATGATGCTTTTTAATAAGGATATACTTACCGTATTTTTCCAGAAATGGTCTGCCGCCATAATAACCAGCCCAGTAAATAAATAGTTGGGCAATGGTGCCCCCAATAGTTCCGGCAATAACCGCACCAATAAAATTGAGGTGTCCCTGCGAAACCATATAACCGCCATAGCCTAAAACAATCTCACTTGGGATAATCTCAATCATTAATCCTAAAGCAATACCGAGGTAGCCTAGTTGTGATAAGAACTCCAATACAGTATTAATAAAATCTGTCATAGTTCACCTTCGCTTATGTAAATATACTAATATTTGCCCCTGTAAAACGGAGCTTCCTTTTATCTTACTAATTTTAAACTAGTTTGTCTGATATCTCAATTAGATGGTGTAAGCACTTCAATCGGCGGATAGTAAGAGCCAACCGGCGGATAGCTCGAGCCAATCGGCGGATAGCACGAACCAACCGGCGGATAGTAAGAGCCAATCGGCGGATAGCACGAACCAACCGGCGGATAATGAGAGCCAATCGGCGGATAACGAGAGCCAATCGGCGGATAGCACGAGCCAATCGGCGGATAGCACGAACCAACCGGCGGATAGTAAGAGCCAATCGGCGGATAGCACGAACCAACCGGCGGATAACGAGAGCCAACCAGCAGACAACGCAATTCAATCGGTGGAAAGTGCACCTCATTCATACATCACGCTTACATCCTGAGAGATTTGTCAGTTGCAAACATATACGTTTTATGGTGGTAGCGGATACTGTAGACCAGACCCATCGCAAACATATTACCCATGAGCGAACTGCCGCCATAGCTGATAAACGGCAATGGAATTCCCGTGATTGGGAGAACTTGAATCGTCATCCCGACATTTTGAAAGACATGAAAGGTGATAACACTAATAATCCCTGTACAAACATAGGTATGAAACGGATCTTTTGTGTCTAAGGCCGTTTTGATTAAATGATAGATAAGCAGAAAAAAGAGACCAATCACAAAACTACCGCCGACAAAGCCATACTCTTCACCAATCACACTGAATATAAAATCAGTATGGGCCTCAGGAATATAAACTTCACGATTGCTAAAACCTTTCCCTGTAATAAGGCCTGAACCAATGGCACTCAATGATTTTAATAGATGATAGCTAGAACTAGTTGAGTGGCTATGAGGGTCAAGCCAGGCATATATACGATTAAATTGATAGGTTTGGACGTGCAGGTATTTTTCCAGAAAGTCAGGTTTAATTAGTACAAGATAGAAAATAAGTGCTACAAAGGACGCACCTAAACTATAAATGGGGATGATAATTTTCCATGATATCCCGGAAATCAAGATCAGCCCAGTTAGGATCGATAAAATGACCAGCCCCGTTCCAAGGTCGGGCTGAAGCATAATTAATCCTAATGGTACGGCGGTGGTAATTCCTAATTTTATCAGCAAAAGAAAATCTGTTTTTACTGTTTTTTCAAGATGTTTTTCATGGTGGGTGGTTATAAGCCGACTTAACGCTAAGATTAAAAAGGTTTTCACAAACTCAGAAGGCTGAATTTGCCCGACCCCCCGGATAACAAACCAGCTTTTTGCACCGTTTCGTACAGGAGCAATCGACTCGGGTGCAACATAAACGGTTATAAGTAAAAATAAGCCAAAGCCATATAAATACCAAGAAAGCCGTTTATATTGGTAGCCGTCAATAAAAATGGAAATGGAAATAATAACGGCCCCGATGATATACCAAAATATTTGCATGAGTAAAAAGTTGGTTTCCCCATATTGCCCTGAGCCCTGGGCACTATAAATGGCTGCGCAGCTGACGAGGAAAAAAAGAAATAATAATAAAGTTAACGTCCAATCAAAACGTTCAGATTTCTTCATGTAGTTTGCCATCGACAACACCCATTTATTTCTATAATTGTTAACTCAACACTATCAGACAACAGAATTACTCACAATCCACTTTCTAGAAAGTTTTGACAGCCTCCCTATTACATAACGATTAAGTGCTAAAAAGGTTTCATTTAATTTTAAAACTTCACATGAGATGTTTTAAAAACATCGTGGCAATTCCGAAGTAAGTGAGTAAGGAAAAAATATCATTTAGGGTTGTAATTAATGGTCCTGAAGCCACTGCAGGGTCAATCTTTAGACGGTACAGAATGATAGGGATAATGGTTCCAGCAAGAGTTCCGATAATGAGAGTGAAAAATAACGAGCAGCCTACGACAGCCCCTAATATCCAGTTTCCCTGCCATATGTAGGCAATGATGGCAATTAAGATGGCGCAGGTTAAACCGATCGTAATGCCAACACCGAGTTCCCTTATTATTAAACGAGTAATGACCCCCCGATTAATATCAGCGGTGATTAACCCTCTGACCACGACCGCAAGTGATTGCGTTCCAGTGTTTCCTGTCATCCCAGCAATCATGGGCATAAAAAAGGCAAGGGCAACGACCTGCTTTAAAGTATCCTCAAAACTGCTGATAATTCTTCCAGAAAGGACCCCAATAAACAAAAGGAGAATGAGCCAAGGTAATCGTCTTGCCGCGGCAACCAAGGTCTTGGTATCGAAGTCAATCGCTTTTCCAGACGCTGATAATTTTTCAATATCCTCGTTAGCTTCCCTGATTACGACATCAATAATATCGTCGACTGTCACAATACCGACGAGGACATTGTTATCATCGACAACAGGAATAGCTAAAAAATCATATCGTTGTACCATTTGTGCAGCAATTTCTTGGTCAGTTGTAACAGATACAGATATGACCCGTTCGTACATAATCTTGCGGATTTTTTCCTCCGGTTCCGCTAACAGCAAATCACGGTATGAGACGACCCCCACTAGTTTGCTTGCTTCATCAATGACATATAAATAGTTAATAGACTCGGCAAATTCAGCGAAGACTTTAAACTTATCAACCGCCTCTCGAACAGTAAAATAATCTCGAATCCATACAAAACGATTGGTCATAATCCTGCCGGCCGTTTCGGTTGGATATTTCATAATGTCGGTAACGGCTTTGGATTCCTCTACTTTCATCCCAGATAGTAAGGACGCCTTTTTCTCAGGGGATAACTCGTTAAGTAACATGGCCAAGTCGTCATTGTCCATTAAATCCAGAACCTTGCTAGACTTCTCGATACCAAGAATATTTAATAAGTCCAGCTGCTCCTCTTTATCAAGTTCTTCCATCAAATCGGCTAGTATGTCATTTTGTAAAAATAAGAGAAATCGTCCCTTGTGCTTTTCGGGTAAGTCCTCATAAATTTTTGCGATATCATAGGGCTGAAGTTCTTCAAGAATGGCTTCAAAATCTGGCTTTTTATTTTCCTTTAATGTTTTTATAATATAAAGACTAATTTCATCTGGCGACATATCTTTAATCATGGACATACGCCCCTTTCCTCGAGTATGGTATACCCGCCTCGCTAATCGTTCAGTAAATTCGAACAACAAAATAGTCAATAGGACATAAAATTAGTATGTGTAACTGCAGATATTTATTTGTAAAAGAATTGAAATATGATATTCGACCTATAATTTGATAAAATAAGGAAGTATTTATAAAACGAATTGGAAATTTCGTGGAAATTGCCAATGAATAATAATTTTTGTGGTTGATCGGAGGAGTTCGGCTTTGAAAAAGCATCATCAAGACATACAGGATCTTATCTATGTTCATTTAAACCAAACAGACCAGTATGTAATGTCTTACGGTATCGAATTCAGTGAATTTGCTGCTGCTTTTTCAGGTTCATTAAATCATCTGCTGCTACTTGCGCACCGTTTTGATGATGCTGATTTTAATATGCATACACTGCTTGAATATTGTCCGGAAGATAGGATTAAGAAGTTAGCTGCGGAAGATGTCTATAGTTACGGAAATTTTTGCTGGATTGATTTTATTGAAGAAGATGTGCTTAATGAACTTACAGGCCAGGAAATAGCGGAATTACTCTATCTAGGTCACCAAAAGCATCATTTAAAATTACCTTTTTATAATAAACTGGGAAATCGTTTTGTTTATTTAGCCCAGGATGATGGGTGGTTTAATAAAACCTATTACCGGAGCTTTAAGGATTTTTTTCAATTATTAAGTGACGCCATTGCCAGCAAATTGGGAGAGTTAAAATTAGAAAAGTCGATTCTCGGCATTCGGAAAAAACGAGAATATCCACAGGTAAATAAAGAAATTCTCCTCTCGCTGACCCCCTTTATTAAGGAGGGAATTTGTATCTCATTAAGAGATGCTGATCACCAGCGGACTAAAATCGAAATACCCATTTGGGTGATGGGGGATTTTGCAAATATGGATGATATGTATGAAGAATACGAGCAAATATCTAATAAACCCTATCATGCAAAGTTGATTTTTGATAAAAAAACAAAAGAGTGGAAGCTGAATGTGATCTAGCTGCTGAAAAAACAGTCCTTTTAATGGGGACTGTTTTTTTAGAGGCTGTATGTAGGAAGGGTTTGACATCAATAGGCAAGTGTTAGGTTAACCAAAGTGAGAAAAGTCCTTCGTTCACCCCTAAGTTATACATATAATAAATACCAAACAATATGCTAATAATGCCTGCCAAATTATTTAAGTAGCGGTTCAAGTTTTTCCCTGCCGTTAACACAAATGGAATACCAATTACAGTCGAAAAACAAAGCATGCCAACAACGGTTCCAAACCCAAAAATTAAAATGTAGAGTGCCCCCTGCCAGATGGTTGACACAGTACTCATGGTTAACAGCACCATAGCGGCACTGCCGGCGAGTCCATGGATGAGTCCAATCATAAAGGATTTAATATGTGGTTGCTTTTTTTTAGGTGCCGATAAAGAATGGGAGTGCCGGTGATTTTTTTTTACCATTGAAAAAATACTATTAATACCAAGGGATACGAGCATAATCCCTACTAAAAATTCAAGACTTAGGGCGACCTTGTCGGTAATCGTGTTTTTTGCCAAAATGAATATCATGCCGACGATAAAAAGGGTGGCAGTATGACCGATGCCCCAATATACCCCAGCAAAGACCGAGCGCTTTATATTTTTCGATTCACTAGCGATGGTAGAAACCGCTATGACATGATCTGGTTCAATGGCGTGTTTCATTCCCAGTAAAAATCCTAGTAAAAGTATAGATAATAATGACCCACTCACAATTCATTCCGCCTCCATCTTTTCTACATAACTCAATCATACAAGAAAAGTGGAAAGAGTATATGTGGAATTAATGACAAATTTAGGATGGCTGGTGTTGAAGCAAGCTGTATCTATCATAAAATAATAAGTGGAAATAAGAAAAAACAGGACTTCAGCATTTCCTTTCTTACTTAAGAAAGTGTTAAAATAAAACGGTGAAAGACAATATGGAGGTAGTACAATGAAAACAAAATTGGGATTATTATACGGAGGAAAATCCGCTGAGCATAAGGTTTCCTTACAAACAGCTCTTGCTGTTATTCGAGCATTGGATCTTGAGAAATTTGAAATTACTCCTATTTACATAAATACCGAAGGACAGTGGATTAAAGGGCCACAGTTAACCGGACCAGTCGAAAACGTCCAGGCACTCGAATTTTCTAAAGAGAATACATTATCACCCCTTTCTTTAGCACCGTCTCTTTTCCAAGCCGAGCAGCAAGCATCTGCTTCACTTGATGTCATTTTTCCATTACTGCATGGACCAAATGGCGAAGATGGAACAGTACAGGGTTTATTAGAATTATTAAACCTGCCTTACGTAGGGAATGGCGTTCTTGCTTCTGCTGCAGGTATGGATAAAGTGATCATGAAAAATATCTTTGCCCAAGCTGAATTGGCACAAGTAGATTATGTTTCCTTTATTAAAAGCGAATGGACACAGGCGAAGGAAGAGGCGTATTCACAGGTAGAAGAAAAACTAGGCTATCCATGTTTTGTGAAACCCGCCAACCTTGGTTCCAGCGTTGGAATTAGTAAATGTACAAATCGCGCGGAATTAGAAACTGCTTTTGTAGAAGCCTTCCAATTTGACCGTAAAGTAATTATTGAAGAAGGTGTCATTGCCCGCGAAGTCGAGATTGCTGTATTAGGAAATGATCAGCCAGAATGTTCTGTAGCAGGCGAAATTGTTCCGAAAAAGGATTTTTATGATTACAAAGCAAAATATGAAGATGGGGATACAGCACTCATTATCCCTGCGGATATAACGGAAGAAGAATACACAGAAATCAAAGAAATGGCCATTCGTGCCTTTAAAGCATTAGATTGTTCTGGACTGGTTCGTGCTGATTTCTTTTTAACAAAAGATGGCAAGGCCATAATCAATGAAGTAAATACCATGCCAGGGTTCACCCCGGTTAGCATGTTCCCGCTTTTATGGAGAGAAACTGGTTTAGAGTACCCGCAATTAATTGAGCGTCTCGTCGAACTTGCGAAAGAAAGACATGCAGAAAAACAAAATATAAAATATACTTTTTAACTAACATGAACGGGACATTAGAGACACGGCGGAGCTGCCGTGTCGCTTTCTGTTGTAAAGAAAAGCGGAAGCGCCCTGGTCAGCGGCGTATGGCCTGGAGCGCTCCAACTGAGATATAGGAAACACGAAGAGCCGGAGGCGATTCGATGTTGACTTATCGTAGGGCGGAGAGCGAAGGACAGTAGCCGCTAGGGCGCTGGAGCTAGACAATAAGAAAAGCAGAAGCGCCCGAAAAAATAATTTTTTTGAAGAATATAATAGCTAAAGGAGGGTAACAAATTGATTAAGCGTACATTAAAGCAGATTTCAGAAATGGTTTCTGCCCTAAATGATTGTTCTGTGTATGCCGATGAGTTGATTGAAGGAGTAACAATTGATTCTAGGAAAATTAAACCAGGAAACTTATTTATTCCATTTCAAGGGGAACACTCAGATGGTCATAAATATGTAGAGGAGTCAATTCGGAAGGGGGCAGCAGCTGCCCTTTGGCAAAAGGATGTTCCAAATCCGCCCAAGGATTTGCCAATCCTGATTGTCGAAAATTGCCTAGTTGCTTTACAAGAATTAGCACGGAATTATAGGAAGCAATTACCTGTTAAGGTGGTTGGCATTACGGGAAGTAATGGTAAAACGACGACAAAGGATATGACAGCTGGGCTCTTGTCCCTAAAATATAAAGTTCAAAAAACAGAAGGAAATTACAACAATCATATAGGCCTGCCGTTAACCGTATTAAGCTTACAAGAAGACACCGAGATTGCTGTACTTGAAATGGGAATGAGCGGCAGGGGGGAAATTGAATTCCTGACAAAACTTGCACGCCCAGATGCCGTTGTTATTACCAATATAGGGGAATCCCATTTACTGGACCTTGGCTCCCGCGAAGGAATCGCAGAGGCTAAACTAGAGATTCTTCAAGGTCTTCAAGATGGCGGTCTGGCTGTTCTTCATGGTGATGAGCCGCTGCTAATGGAAAGGATTTACCAGTATAAAGGAAATGTAAATATCCAAACCTTTGGCAGAAATGAAACAAACGATCTCTACCCAATTGATATTAGGCAAATTGAGCAAGGAAACTCCTTCAAAATTAATGCTTCTGAAACGATTTACGAGCTTCCAGTTCTCGGCACACACAACATTCTAAATGCACTAGCATCTATGTTGATTGCTCAATATTTTTCTATTCCATTTGAAAAAATGAACGAAGGCCTTTCAAGGATTAAATTAACCAACATGCGGATGGAACTGGTTGAAGGACAGCACGGGGAGAAAATTATTAATGATGCCTATAATGCCAGCCCCACATCGATGATGGCTGCAATTGAATTGGTATCCAATCTCCAAGGGTATAAACGAAGAATATTGGTACTGGGTGATATGCTTGAACTAGGACCGCAGGAGGAACAATACCATTTGCAAATAGGTGAAGGTCTTGACCCAGAAAAAGTAGATTATCTCTTCACTTTTGGCTCATTAGGTGAATTTATTGCTAACGGTGCCCGGACAGTGCTAGATGACCAAAAAGTATTTTCATTCAATGATAAAGCAGCACTCATCGAAAAATTAAAAAATTTCGTGGATGAAACGACATTAGTGCTGGTAAAGGCATCAAGAGGCATGCGCTTAGAAGATATTGTTTCAGCTTTACAAAAAAAGTAAAGAATATGTAGGGGCAGGTGTGAGGCATGATTGGCTGCTTATGTATTCATGGGTTTACGGGTGCACCATATGAAGTAGAACCACTTGTCGACTTTTTACAAAATCGAACAGATTGGGAATTTTCCGTGCCCACATTGCCTGGACATGGTATACCCGGATTATTAAAAGGAATTCAGTACCAACAATGGCTTGATCACGCGGAAGCGGAGCTGCAAAAACTAATAGAAACCTGTGATGAGGTCTATGTGATCGGCTTTTCGATGGGCGGCATGATTGCCAGCTATCTCGCCGCCCATTACCCTGTGGACAAGCTGATCCTTTTAAGTGCCGCTGCATACTATATTAACCCAAAACAGCTAGCTAGTGACCTCACGAGAATTATTCGGGATGCATTCATGGGAAACTTACAAGATAATGAATTATTTCTGCGTTATAAACGAAAAATAACAGAAACCCCTTTTGCTGCTACCATTCAATTCCGTCGACTTGTTTCCTTTATCAAGCCAATACTGCATCAGGTGGAAGCACCAACTTTAATTGCACAAGGGGAATGTGATGGGATTGTACCGCCCAAAAGTGCTGAATATTTATTTCAAACCATAGGTGCAAAGCAGAAAAAGCTCACCTTTATCAAGCAATCAAAACATCATATTTGCCACTGTGAGGAAAAAGAAGCCCTGTTTTCACAAGTGTTTGACTTTTTGATGGAGTAATGAGGCTGTTTTTTAAACTATATCAAACATGTCTTCATTGCAAAATACTAGCAATAGTGGTATGATATTCATCAACGTGTCTAAAGAACGATTAATTAAGGGCATACTCTTTTAGAGAATGTCTTTTTATGTGGAAAAAGGGGCGGAGCTGCACCAACTTCGTTCATACTACTTGAGTCGGATTGTTAATAAACTAAATGATTCACTAATATTGTTTGGTTAAGCTTCGCTCGCACCGCTTTTTTTCGGTGTCCACTCATAATCTGACCCTTTTCCATGATTGGGTTGGAAAATTGAAATCAAGTTGGTTTTTTTTGTAAAATAAAGAAGCCCCTATCGCATTTTGATGCGTATTTATATTCAGCACTATTTGTAATAAAACAATTTTCACATGTTGAAGGAGAATGAAAACATTGACAAAGTTTGAAGAACTAGGCCTAAGTCAGGCCACTTTAAAAGCTGTCCTCAAAATGGGTTTTGAGGAAGCTACACCAATTCAGTCGGAAACGATTCCACTAGGGCTAAAGGGTATTGATTTGATCGGTCAAGCTCAAACAGGAACAGGTAAAACTGCTGCATTCGGTATTCCCTTAGTGGAAAAAATTGATACGAAAAGGGATGCTATTCAAGGGATCATTATCGCGCCAACACGTGAATTAGCGATTCAGGTTTCGGAAGAGCTTTATAAAATCGGCTCTGGAAAAAGAGTTCGTGTCTTACCAATCTACGGTGGGCAGGATATCAGCCGTCAAATCCGTTCATTGAAAAAAGCACCACATATCATTGTGGGTACTCCTGGACGTGTGTTAGACCACATTAACAGAAAAACGATGCACCTTGATACAGTGAATACGGTCATTCTTGATGAAGCGGATGAAATGTTAAACATGGGATTCATTGAAGATATTGAATCCATTCTAGCGGCAACTCCAGCTGAACGTCAGACATTACTTTTCTCTGCAACCATGCCTGCACCAATTCAAAGAATGGCTGAAAGATTCATGAAGGAACCACAAATCGTTCGTGTAAAAACGAAAGAATTGACCATGCCTTCGATTGAACAATATTATCTTGAAGTGCAAGAAAAAAATAAATTCGATGTATTAACAAGACTTCTTGATATTCAATCACCAGAACTAGCGATTGTCTTTGGACGTACGAAACGCCGTGTGGATGAATTATCTGAAGCATTAACGTTAAGAGGCTATACTGCAGAAGGTATTCATGGTGATTTAACCCAAGCTAAGCGTATGTCGGTCCTTCGCAAGTTTAAAGAGGGTACGATTGATATTCTTGTTGCAACAGACGTAGCCGCACGTGGGCTTGATATTTCTGGCGTGACACATGTTTACAACTTTGACATTCCACAAGACCCAGAAAGCTATGTTCACCGTATCGGCCGTACAGGTCGTGCTGGGAAGAAGGGGATTGCTTTAACCTTCATTACACCACGGGAAAAATCATATCTTGCTGTTGTGGAAAGAACAACTAAACACAAGATGGAAAAAATGAAGGCTCCAACCCTTGATGAAGCATTAGAAGGTCAACAAAAAGCAGTTGTTGAAAAAATCGTCGCAACGATTGAATCAAATAATTTACATTACTATAAAGCGGCTGCACAAGAGCTTCTCGAAGAAAATGATGCAGAAACCGTTATTGCGGCAGTTCTAAAAATGCTGACAAAAGAACCGGATCAAACACCGGTTAAGTTGACGGAAGAACAGTTGCCACAAAAACGCGAGAGAAAGCCATATGACCGTGACCGTAGAAGAAGAGATGATTCTAGAGGGTCTTACGGCGGTGGCGATCGTAATCGAAAAAAGGCACCGGCAAAGCCAAGAAGCGGTGAAAAAAGAACTGGTGGAAAATCATCATCAAAGCCAAGAAGTTTTAATCATTAATTAATAAATCAAAAGAGCATGGACATTCGTCCATGCTCTTTATGTGTTGTGGTGGTTTTGTTCAGTTGTCTTTTTCTTGATCTTTCTCTTTAGGGTATCTACAAGTAAATATAAAAAGGGGATAAGCTCTATAAAATAGGCAAAGGTCGGCCAGGAATTTTCATAAACGTCCACAATATTTGCATAGTTTTCTGCCATATTGACTGATATCGACACCATGACAGCCGCTAAGGAAAAAGTTAACGGCCGGTAATCTTTGAGGTTCAATAATTGGGCAAGAATGAAAACAGCAATAAAAAAGAAAAAACTGATTTTGATATAAACCATTGTTGACCATACGGCAATTAACAGAGGATCTAAGTTCTCTATAAATTCCGCTATATGGATAAAACGGACCATTTCCAAGATTGGAAATGTTAAGTGTGAGATTAAATTTGGTCCAAAAAGAAGTAGTAAAAGGGCAATGTAGATGATAATTATGCTAATGGAAGAAACCGTCGCCCAAAAAACGGATTTTAGTGTTTTTTCCTTTTTAAAAAAATAGGGATAGATAAAAATCAATAGGACCGCTTCACTAAAGAAGGGGGTAATAAAATAAGATCCCTGGAAAATCCCATGGAGATTGTGATTTGTAATAAATGCCATGGACCGTTCCCAGCGTAATTCTTTTCCAACAAAAACAGTGTTTAATAAAATGGCAAACATTGTGATAAAAAATAATCCTTGTGCTGATCTAAAAAGGGTGACAATCCCCAATCGAGCAATAAATGCAACAGTAGCTCCGAATACGACCCCAATTGCCCAATTGGGTGTTTCCGGGAGATAGACCTGGACGATAAAATCTTCATATTCCCTTAAAATGAAGGCACACCCATGAAGGCAGAAAAAGAACATGAACACCATGAGCGGGAGATGAATCCAATAGGGGAAAATATCTCTCCCGTAATAAACGATAAATTCAGTGGGTCTTCGATTTGCAAGCTTAATGGCAGAAAATGCAAAAAGGAATGACACTAAACCCCCTATACAAAGCACAAGTAGTGAGTCGTATTGTGACATTTGAATAAGTTGGACAGAAGAAAATCCGACAAATGTTGAGAAAAAATAAAGAATCAAAAAAAGTAAAATTTGACCTTGTGTGATACCCTCTGTTTTCAAACTATGCTCCACCTAACCTAGAATTCTTTTTTGAAGGGGTTTAAATAGGAAATTAATCAAATCATTGGGATTTAGAATCGTATTAAAAAAGTACGTCGATATACAGTAAAGGAAAGATAGGCCCATAACGAAAAGGACAAGCAGGTATGTTCTTCTTTTTCGTTTTCTATTATTAAGGTAATTAAACTCGTACAAAAAAATCAGTAGGAAGATTAAAATGATAATTATCATGAGCTTAATTCCCTTGTCCAAAATGGATTATTTTCAGTACCCCTGCGTTTTACTTTTAAATTAACATTAATATTTAGTTTTACTTTATCTTGATAAATAGTTTGCCAATTTCCTTTTGCATTTTTCCATATATTTGGTTTATACCATGATAAATATTCACCGAATTGAAAAACATCTGCCCCTAACTTTTTAGAAGAAGTAAATGCATCTTTAATTCTGACATTAATCTCTTTTTCTGCGAGCATTTCTAATTTTTTTATATTTTTTTCACTCTTTAAATCAATCGAGGAGTTCGTCTCTGCAATATCGTCTTCCACATTGACATGAACATCAAATGTAAATGGTTCCCTTTTTGATGGCTGAATGCTAGTTTTTGCTTGTAAGACGTTAAAGCTAATGTCCTTGTGATCTGTTGGGGATTTAATGGTGACGAGTGCATTTTTGACTCTGTTCTTGAGCCATAAGGCTCCCCTGCCTTCGGAAGAACTTAATTTTCCTGTCATTTTGTAATGGTGAAATAAGGCCATGCCATCTGTCCCAACCCAAACGGCCTTTTTTCCTTTTTCACTAACCAATTTTTGTTTCCCAATCTTCAACATGCTAATGACCATATCACCGGTTTCCGATTCTAAAAAGTCCTTTGGTGTCGTTAATAAAGCGATTTGATTTTTAGTGAATCCCAATAGTATTCTAGTTTGCGACTTTTCAAAGGCAGGAACCATATTAATAATTTCCTTTGCCTTTCCTGGAGTGACAAACATGACGATGTTAATGTTTAAACTAGGTTGGCGTATGATAAATTCCAGTACTTTTTCAATCCCTTCCTTGGCCATTTCTTCACCGATCACGACAATCTTAGCTTGTCCCCAAGTAATTTTTCTTGGTAAATCTACCTGGGCTTTGTGGTAGGCCTCTGAAATATTAGCACCAGAATAAGTTAAGGTTGCATAGGGATTTTCAGTAGTTGAAGATGCTCCTGCTTGTCCGGTAGCAAGTCGATTTGGGAGAGGAAAGGCTAGTGTTAACTCAATTTGGCCGTTTTCCCCTTTATCTACCATAAAGGTTGACACAAAGGCTCGATCATTTATTTCCGTACTAGACCAGCATCCACTTAAAAAAAGTGTACTCATGACGATTATGCAAATGAAGGTTTTCTTCAATCTTGATCCTCCTCATACAAGGGATAGTTCGTATTAGACCGCTCAGAATCTGCTGTCCCAACGAACGAAGGACGACGTTTCATCCCCCACCACGGGACTCGAATAAATACATCCTTTAAATCACTAATCCGTAATGGTGCGGCCGGGGCAAGGTAAGGCATGCCAAATGAACGGAGATGGACCATATGAATAAAAATGAGCAGGCAGCCAACCATCAGTCCAAATAAGCCAAAGGTACCAGATAGGATCATAATCGGAAATCGCAATAACCGAATCGTAAATCCTAAATCAAAATAAGGGATAATAAAGGAAGCAATTCCTGTTAAGGAAACTATAATAACCATGGGTGCGGACACAATTCCAGCTTGTACGGCTGCCTGTCCAATCACTAAAGCACCAAGGATACTAATCGCCTGGCCTATGGCTTTTGGTGTTCGAATACCTGCTTCTCTTAATGCTTCAAAGGATATTTCCATCATCAATGCCTCCACCATTGCGGGGAAAGGAACGAGATCCCTTGCAGCGGCAACACTGATTAACAAGTCAGTTGGAATCATAACTGGGTGAAAGGTGGTCACGGCAATATAAAAGGACGGAAAAAGCAATGATACAATTAAAAAAGCCACCCGCATCCAGCGAATGAAATTGGCGGAAATATAGCGTTGGTAATAATCTTCTGGTGATTGAAGGAACATGAAGAAAGACACAGGTACAATCAGTGGAATCGGTGTACCGTCAACCAAAATCATCACTCTTCCTTCAAGCAAGGCAGCTGCAACCACATCAGGCCGCTCCGTTTTTTGCGACTGTGGAAAGGGGGATAATGGGAAATCATCGATACACTCTTCCAAGTAACTGCTTCCTAATACACCGTCCATTTTAATACGATTTAACCGCTGTCGAACCTCTTCGATTAATTCCTTCCTGCATACTCCCTCGAGGTAGCCTATTACTACTTTTGTTTTCGTATATTTACCGAAAATGAGTTGCTCCATTTTTAAAGAGGGCGACTTAATTTTTCGACGAATTAATGTGATGTTTGTGTTAATATCCTCAACAAAAGCTTCTCTAGGGCCCCTAATAACATTTTCGTTGGCTGGTTCACTAACTTCCCTCATATTGAAGCTTTTCATTGGAAAAGCAAGCATTCTTGAATCACCTTCGAAAAAAATAAAAATATTACCATCGAGGACAAGTTGAACAGCTTGCTGCATATCAGTGACAATGCTGCTTTTCATAGAGCTAACCATTTTTAAGTCAAGTAATTTATGAAAAAACTCTTTGTGAGAGGAAGCAAAATCCTCGGAAACAATATAAGATAGGACCTGTTCGTCAAATAGCTGTTGATCAACCATGTCAGCTAAGTAGACAATCCCACACCGTGTATGATTGGCGGTTAGTTCATGAATGGATACATCAGAACATTGATCAAAAGTCTGTTTTAACCAAGTTAGGCGAATATCAAAATGATCTCCCAAAAATACTTGTTCTGGAGTATTACTATTCGGCTGATTTTGTTTTTTTGTTTTTGAGAAAAGGGGCATCATTTTCACTCCATAAACTTTTTCTTAGCGTTCCCCTTTTTAGTGAAAATATTTGGTTGTTGAAAATGAAAGATAGGTGAGAATAAGTATATAGTTTTTAAAGGAATTATGAAGGAGGGAAAATGCCATGATTGTTAAACTTGGTTATGTAGCAATGAGCGTAGAACTGCAAAATGCCTCACCCTCACAAACCATGACGTATGCTCAATTTCAAAAGATAAAAGACCGGGAAGCAGCGATACGGAAGTTAGAAAGAATAGCCGAATCAAACCTTGAAAACTGTCTCCGTTTATTCAAGCATAATGTGGCAAATGACATTCATTTTTTTAGATTGAGTTCCCGTTTAATTCCGCTCGCGAATCACGAAGACCTACATGATTGGAACTATATAAGGCCATTGAAAGAGCCCCTTAAAAAGCTAGCCCATTTTATAGAGGAGCACCCGGCCAGAATTGACTTTCATCCGGACCATTTTGTCGTCTTGAATTCACCAGATAAGGAAATCTTAAAAAACTCTCTAAAGACACTTGCCATGCATGAAGCGCTTTTAAAAGGAATGAACATTGACCCAGAACACCGCTGTGTCCTCCATGTCGGCGGGGGTTACCACGATAAGGAAAAAGCGCTCGAACTATTTATCCATAATTGGGCTTATGTGAAGCCATCGATTCAAAAAATGATTATGCTGGAGAATGATGATACAACCTTTACGGTAAAAGACACCTTATACCTTTGTGAAAAATTAGGCATTCCAATGGTGTTTGATTATCATCACCACTTGGCCAATCATGAAGCAGAAGAGTGGCGGTCAGATTGGGAGCGAATTATAGCTACCTGGGATCAATCCCCCCTTCCGATTAAAATGCATATTTCTAGTCCGCGGTCCGACCATGATTTTAGGGCGCATGCCGATACCATTGATTCCGACATGTTTCTGAGATTTTTACATGACATTAACGGATCGGTTCCAGAAATTCATTGTATGATCGAAGCCAAACAAAAGGATGCAGCTCTTTTTCAGCTTGTTAAAGACTTAAAAGAGCATGAAGGATTGGAATGGCTCGATCAATCAAGTTTTAATATGAAAAAAGGCTATGTTTTGGTTTGATAAACTATGTATACTTAGGGAAAGACGGTGTTTATGGAGGAGAGGCAAGTTGCTGGGCATACCACAAAAACGAATTTCGAAAAGGGCCTTAATCGTATGGCGAATTGGTGGTGCCATAAAATCCCTGATTGGATGGGCTGTAACAGCTATTATTCTATTTTTTCTACATCTTTTTGATGTTCCATTTTGGATATCGCTCATCTTGATTGTGCTTGGAGTAGTTTTCCCATGCTATCATATCTTTTTCTCCCCTGTGCTGCGCTGGAAATCATGGAGATATGAAGTGCGTGAGGAAGAAGTGGAATTGGAGGAAGGGATTTTTTTCAAAACGCGGACGTTAGTCCCCATGATTCGAGTTCAACATGTGGATACGGTTCAAGGGCCTATTTTAAGAAAATACAAATTAGCCTCCGTCTTGATTCACACAGCTGCCACCGCTCATGAAATTCCCGCATTAGAAGAGGATGAAGCAGAGGAATTGAGAGGATATATTTCTAGATTAGCAAGGGTGGCAGAAGAAGATGTCTGAATCTAAGCGACTCCATCCGATTTCCAGCGTTCTTAACACAGGCAAACTAATAAAGAACCTGATCATTCCGATGATTGTTATCAACGCCTCAGGAGGGCGAGACGGCAGGATTTCATTACTCATTGCCTTAATTATATCAGCTATTGTTCTTCTATTTACATTCATTACGGGTATCCTATCCTGGCTGCGGTTTACGTATCGGTTTGGGCAGGACGAGCTGCGGATCGAATATGGAATTTTTCTGCGTAAAAAGAGGTATATTCCCTATGAACGAATTCAGAGTGTCAATGTAACCGAGGGAATTTTACAGCGATTGTTCGGCCTTGTTAAAGTGAAAATCGAAACAGCAGGTGGTGGGGATGAGGCAGAAGCCGTTTTATCTGCGATCTCAAAAGAGGAGGCCGTGCGAATTCAAACCTATGTTCACGACGCTAAACATAGTCATCCACTAAATGATGGTTTTGAGGTGGAGAGTGAGACCATTTTTAAAATTTCAACACAGCAATTAATCGTTCTTTCATTAACGTCTGGTGGGATGGGAGTGGTTTTTTCGGCTGTACTGGCGTTATTTTCGCAAATTGATGATTTCATTTCATATAAAAAAATATTTGGCAGATTCGAATTGCTGCTCCTTCACAATGTAGCGATGGTACTACTACTAGTGTTTATTGGGTTTCTCTTTGTATGGATCATCGGATTAATCATCACTATGGTGAAATACACAAACTTTACCGTGCAGAAAATAGATCATGAATTAGTCATTTCACAGGGACTGCTGGAGAAAAGGCAAATCACTATTCCTTTGAAGCGTATTCAAGCGATACATATTAGTGAAAATATGGTGAGGCAAATGTTTGGCTATGGTACTGTTTATGTTGAAAGCGCGGGGGGATCATCAGCCGATCAAGAAGGTGCCAAAGTTACTTTACTGCCAATCGTAAAGATTAATCAAATTTGCCCCCTTCTGGAGAACTATTTACCGGATTATAGTTTCACGACCAACTTCCATCCTGCACCAAAGAGGGCTTTATGGAGGTATATTTTACGGAGTTGGTACATGGTAATCCCAATTGTGATAATCGCCCTCATTTTTTTTAAGTTATGGGGTTTACTATCTTTAGTGCTTGTCGCAGCTGTAACCATAAGGGCTGTTTTAAAATACCAAGCTGCTGGCTGGAGTCTCGATCAACAGCAGCTAAGTCTGCGATATCGGACTAATAAACGGACAACGGTATATATGAAGAAAAATAAGATTCAAAGTTTAGAGGCGAGAGTGAGTTATTTTCAAAAAAAGCAGGAGCTTGGAACCTTGGAGGCCTTTGTAAAGTCGGGATTCGGCAGTGCGGGAGGCAGGGTCGTCGATCTGGAACAGGCGGATATTCAGCGGATTTATCAGTGGTATTCTCATGGGAACGGAAAGGGGAGTTTCCCGAAAAATAAACAGAAATTCGGGATACTCCCTGCTATTGTTGACTCCAAAATCCAAGAATAGCGATAATGATAATGATTGACCAGATCAGTACCTTTAGAGGTGATTGAAAAGATAGACCGCTTCGTTTACTGCTAGCCCAAGTGGTGGTGGTTCTAAGTGAATCTGACAGGCCCTTTTTATTATAGTAAGGAATGGCGCCGAGAAGGAAGCCGCCTAGTAATCCAAATAAATGGGCAATAATATTAATATTAGGCTGAATAAAGGTCATAATGAGACTGACCACACTGAGAGTGAGAATGATTTGTGAGTTTTGCCAGGACAACAGATGTTTCCGAAACATAATAATCGCAATATAATAGCCGAATAGACCAAAGATCGCTCCACTTGAACCAACATGGGTATAGGTCAATGGTTCAAATATCAATGTGGCTGCATTAGCGATGAGCCCTGATAAGAGATAAATGAATAAAAATCGGCCGCTGCCCGCCATTCTCTCAAGTGCGGGCCCAAAAAGAACCAGCGAAAAACTATTAAACAACATATGTGAAAAACCGCTATGCATAAATGTAGGGGTAATCAGCCGCCAGAATTCCCCCTCCATAATATACAAGTTGACGCCCGAAAAATGTTCAAAGAACCAGTAGTTTGGAAACATGGGCAAAATGGTTAACAGATATAATAGTAGGTGGATGGCAACAATAATAGAGACCATCGGATAAAAGCGAATAAATTCGCGGAAGCTTTCCGTTCTAGTAAACATGGCAAAAACTCCTCTCTATAACATCATATACGGATTTGCATTTCTTTACACTATTATGCTGGCAGGAATTTAAATAGAAGGAAGATGTACAATGATTAAAGGGATAGGCATTGATATTATTGAGCTTTCAAGAGTGCGTGATCTCATTAATAGACAGGGCAAATTTGTCGATAGAATTTTAACGATAAAGGAAAAGGAAACATTCATGCCTTTATCTGATGCGAGGAAGGTGGAATTTTTAGCAGGGAGATTTGCAGCGAAGGAAGCTTTTTCAAAAGCAATGGGCACTGGGATAGGAAAAGAATTGTCGTTTTTAGATATTGAAATTAATACAGATTCCACCGGGAAGCCTTTCTTTGAAAAACCGTCCATTCAAGCCCACTTGTCCATCTCGCATAGCAGAGACTATGCTGTCGCTGAGGTCATCATTGAAGAATAACGGATTTGCATAGTTCGAGCAGTTTACTTTTTTTATAGCTGGCTTGGCAACTTGATTAGCATATTCCCCTAGGTTGTCTCATATATTCATAGGGAAATAGGAGAGACAAGGTCAGCTATGGTTTTGGAAGCCTGATTCCTGCCTTTCTCTTCTTAGATTATCATATGAAATATGACAAGTTGGGGGTTGAAGGAATGAGGAAAAAGTGGTTGCTGCTCATGACGGGATTGATGGTCATTTTCTTACTTGCTGCCTGTGGCTCAAAATCACAAGATGATGTGGTGAAGGAATTAAAGAGTAAACAGGGTGACTTAACCAGTTATAAGGTAAATGCGAAGATGACATTGAAAATGGGCTCTGAGTCACAAGTGTATAACGTAGAAATCTGGCATAAGGATCCTACTTTTTATCGCGTTAATTTGAAAAATGCTGAAAAAGACCAAAGTCAAATGATTTTAAGAAATAACGAGGGTGTTTTTGTTCTGACACCAGCCTTAAATAAGAGTTTCCGTTTCCAAAGCGATTGGCCGCAAAACAGCAGCCAAGCCTATTTATACGAATCCTTAATCAAAGATATTGTGGCAGATAAAGAAGCCAAATTCTCCTCGACAAAAGATCATTATGTATTTGAAACAAAAACCCGTTATCAAAATAATAGCATGCTGCCGTTCCAAGAAATTAAGCTGAATAAGGGTGATTTATCACCAGCCGTTGTAAAAGTAATGGACCCCGATCGAAATGCGCTCGTGACTGTTGAGTTTTCAAAGGTGAAATTTAACGCTGACTTTGACAAAGATGATTTCGATATGAAGAAGAACATGACACGTGCCCAGTTAAACTTACCAGCCATGGCTGAAGGAAAGGATAAAGATTTCACCGTTATGTATCCAACCTTCGAGCTAAAAGGAACCAAATTAATTGAGGAGAAATCGGTTAATATTGAAGATGGTAAGCGGGTTGTTCTTACCTATGATGGTAAAAAATCGTTCACACTAGTCCAGGAAAAAGTAACGGCAAAAGTGGCGTCTACTTCTCCTACCCTCGTGGAAGGCGACATCGTTGATTTAGGTGTGACGGTTGGAGCGATATCTAATCACACGATTTCATGGTCGCATGATGGTGTTGATTATATGATTGCATCGGAGAACCTGACGAAGAAAGAATTAATTGAAGTAGCACAATCTGTCCAAGGCGATGCGATAAAATAATATTTTTCACTCGGCAGGCCCTTATTCAGGGGCCTGTTTTTTCCTGTAATTTGGTAAAGTGTAAAACTAGAATGAAAAATTTTTTGTGGTAAAATGAAATAATGTAAGTTCAATTAGGAAGTGAAAATATGGTAGAGGAAGCCTATTTTTATCGAGATACATGGGCAGAAGTTGATTTAGATTGCATTGCTGAAAATATTACATCCGTTCGAAACCATTTACCCCAAGAGGTTGATATTTTTGCGGTTGTAAAAGCAAATGGCTACGGTCATGGTGATGTGCAGGTAGCGAAAACGGCACTTGAAGCTGGGGCAAGCTATTTAGCGGTTGCTTTTATGGATGAAGCAATTGCTCTAAGAAATAAAGGAGTCGATGCTCCTATCCTTGTATTAGGAGCAACTCGCCCTGAGGATATTCGAATGGCTGCAGAGTATCATATTACCCTTACTGTTTTTCAGAAGGATTGGTTACAGGAAGGGCAAAAACACTTAAATGTAGATGATCAAGTATCCGTGCATATTAAGGTCGATACAGGTATGGGTAGAATTGGGGTTCGTGACAGCGAGGAATTAAAAGCTGTGGAAGAGATGATTCTTGCGGATAAGCGTTTTGATTTAGAAGGGATTTACACGCATTTTGCTACAGCGGATGAACTGGATACAAGTTACACCAAGCAGCAATTCGCACAATTTGAGAGAATGCTTAGTGTCCTTAAAAAACGTCCAAGATATGTTCATTGCAGTAATAGTGCAGCGGCCTTACGTTTTCCTAAGACCTACTTTAATGCGGTAAGAATTGGGATTGCGATGTATGGTTTAACGCCATCACCTGAAATGGAACAAGAAATCCCTTTTCCATTACATGAAGCCTTTTCACTACGGACGCGGCTTGTCCATGTGAAACAACTGAAAAAGGGCGATAAGGTGAGCTATGGGGCCACTTACGAAAGTGAGGGAGACGAGTGGATTGGGACCATTCCAATTGGTTATGCTGATGGTTGGATTCGCCGGCTTCAAGGTCAGGAAGTACTAGTGGATGGGCAGCGTTCGCCCATTGTCGGCAGGATCTGTATGGATCAATGTATGATCCGTCTCCCTAAATATATTCCAATTGGGACAACGGTCACATTAATCGGCCGTCAGGATCATCAATTTATATCTGTTAATGAGATTGCAGCGAAACTAGAGACAATTAATTATGAGGTGCCTTGTATTATTGCAAATCGAGTTCCGCGCCTATATAAACAAGGTGGGAAAATTGTCGATTTAAAAAATTACCTTTTAACCAATTAATATGCGTAAATAAAGAAATTCGCACATATTTATGATATTGCGGTAAATTGTGCATAAAAGCATCTTTTATTGGCTTATAATACAGTAGAATTATATTTAGTCTATGAATTGGGCTCGATTAGTGTTATTATAAAATATGGTACAGAGAAAAAATGGTGTGTAGTGATGGTGGAGGTGTATGTTTGTGGCTGAATCTGGCGCAACTACGGAAATCTTAGTGAAGTTACCGCAACATCTTTTAACTGAGTTAGATGGTTTCGTTAAACAAGAAAATGTAAACCGAAGCGAGTTTATCTACCAAGCAACAAAAATGTATTTACGCGAACGGAAAAAGAGACAAATTCGCGAAGCCATGAGACGTGGATACATGGAAATGGCAAAGATCAATCTAACCATTGCATCGGAAGCATTCCTAGCAGAATACGAGGCAGAACACGCAGTTGAACGTCTTGTCAGCGGAGGATAAACCCTTGATTGTCAAGCGTGGTGACGTTTATTTCGCGGACCTATCCCCAGTTGTTGGTTCTGAACAAGGCGGCGTCCGACCTGTACTTGTCATCCAAAACGACATCGGGAATCGGTTTAGTCCCACAGTGATTATTGCAGCGATTACTGCTCAAATTCAAAAAGCCAAGCTTCCTACACATGTAGAAATTGATGCGAAGCGCTACGGATTTGAACGAGATTCGGTCATTCTGTTAGAGCAAATTCGTACAATTGATAAGCAGCGGTTAACCGACAAAATCACCCATCTCGATGACGAAATGATGGAAAAAGTGGATGAAGCCTTACAGATTAGCTTAGGTCTCATCGAATTCTAGTTTAAAATACGCTCTTTTTAAAGGGCGTTTTTTCATACATACCCTGTCTCTTTAATCATTCTGCTTATGAGCAAGCTTTTATTAGCTTGCTTTTCTTTTTGTCTGAAAATAGTTCATTTGCCAGACAACATGAAAATGGACCGTGAATTTGATACAATATGGAAAAAAGGATGGAGGAAGAATCTTTGAACGATACAGTTGTAAAGGATGATCAGCTTTTAGGTAAAATTGCTGGGGAGCTGGCGATATCATCAAAACAAGTAAAGAGTGTTATTTCCCTTTTGGATGAAGGGAACACTGTTCCATTTATCGCCCGTTATCGAAAAGAAATGACAGGTGCGCTTGATGAAGTGCAAATTCGGAACATTTTAGACCGCTGGCAATATATTCAAAACCTTGAACAAAGAAAAGGAGAAGTCCTTCGTATTATTGAAGAACAAGGAAAGTTAACGGATGAATTAACGAAGGCTATTACAAAGGCGGAAAAGCTCCAAGAAGTTGAAGATATATATCGGCCTTATAAACAAAAAAGACGGACCAAGGCGACAATCGCAAAAGAAAAAGGGCTAGAACCATTTGCGGAATGGCTGATGACATTCCCTAAGGAAGGAATCGATGAAAAGGCAAAGGAATTCCTTTCGGAAGAAAAGCAGGTGCTTACAATAGAAGATGTGATTGCCGGTGCGAAAGACATCTTAGCTGAACAAGTCTCCGATGATGCGGAAAGCCGTAAATGGATTCGTAAAGAAACCTTTAAATCAGGTACTGTTGCATCGGTGGTTAAGGATGCTGAAAAAGACGAGAAAAATATTTATGAAATGTACTATGAATATGAAGAACCGGTAAACAAAATTGTTCCTCACCGAATCCTAGCTTTAAATCGGGGTGAAAAGGAAGAGGTCCTCCGTGTCGCGGTTAAAATGAATGCTGATCTCATCATTACGTATTTGTCGAGAAAGTGGATTCGCCAACAGCACTCACCTGCAGCCTCGATTGTATTGGAATCCATCGAAGATAGTTACAAGAGATTGATTCAGCCATCGATTGAACGGGAGATTCGGGCAGAATTAACTGAAAAAGGTGAAGAGCAAGCAATACATATTTTTTCTGAAAATCTTAGGAATTTGTTGTTGCAGCCGCCATTAAAAGGGAAGGTAGTCATTGGGGTTGACCCTGCCTACCGGACAGGCTGTAAATTAGCGGTAGTGGATGAGACTGGAAAAGTACTTAAAATTGATGTCATTTACCCTCATCCCCCTGTTTCAAAAACAAAAGAGGCCCGCGAGAAATTTATCAATATCCTACGCGAGTATAAAGTAGAAATGGCCGCCATTGGAAATGGTACAGCATCGAGGGAAACAGAACAGTTTGTTGCTGATATCTTAAAAGAAATGGATGAGGAAATTTTCTATTTAATTGTCAATGAAGCGGGTGCTAGCGTGTACTCTGCCTCAGAGCTTGCTAGAGAAGAGTTTCCAGATTTACATGTTGAAGAAAGAAGTGCTGCCTCGATTGCCCGGCGCTTGCAGGATCCTTTAGCGGAATTGGTGAAAATTGACCCGAAATCGGTAGGGGTTGGTCAATATCAGCATGATGTTTCCCAAAAACGCTTATCAGAATCGTTGCACTTTGTGGTGGAAACAGCGGTAAACCAGGTTGGTGTTAACGTCAATACGGCTTCCTCTTCGCTATTACAATATGTAGCTGGACTAAACAAAACAGCTGCCAATAATATTGTGAAAAAACGGGAAGAGGAAGGGAAGTTTACGAGCAGGGTTCAATTAAAGAAAGTTCCTCGTCTCGGAGCGAAAACCTATGAGCAGGCAATTGGCTTCCTGCGAATATTAGATGGTAAACAACCCCTTGATCGGACTGGGATTCATCCAGAAAACTACGATGAAGTGAAAAAGTTATTAACCAGCCTAGGTTTTACGGCTAAGGATTTAGGTACCGAAGAACTAAAAGCGGCGCTTAACGGCCTTGATTTGAAATCAATCTCTGCAGAGTTATCGATTGGCGAATTAACCCTAAAGGATATCATTGATGCATTAGTAAGACCCGAACGAGATCCACGTGATGAATTACCACGTCCTTTACTGAAAAAGGATGTTTTAAAGTTAGAGGATTTACAGGCAGGCATGGAACTCCAAGGCACCGTTCGTAACGTCGTAGACTTTGGGGCTTTTGTTGACATCGGTGTGAAGCAGGATGGGCTTGTTCATATCTCAAAATTGAGCAATCGCTTTGTTAAACATCCATTAGATATTGTCTCCGTTGGTGATGTAGTAACCGTTTGGGTGGACTCAGTTGATATGAAGAAAGGCCGTGTTGCCTTAACAATGCTGGCGCCAAAATAAGATTCATTTGGACATGATAAGAAGGGAAACACTGCTTTTAGGAGCAGTGTTTTTTTCTGTATAAAAACCAGCACTGGTTTAGGAGCTTTATCTGATAGCGGTCCTTCTCGTAGAAAGCCCTTTTCATTTGGTTTTGCAACCAATTTGGCATAATGTAAAACCTCCCGAAAAAACACATCTCATTAAAGGTATATACAATATATGCTATAATAGGTTGTCACGTTCGCTAGAAAGTGAGGAACTCTGAAAATGGAACAGAGAGAACTTCAATTATTGGTGGAAAAAATATCAGTTGAATCATTTGGAAAGCCATTTAAGCATCAAGCTTCGTTTAATCCGCGATTGAGATCTACGGGGGGAAGGTATCTCCTCGGCACTCATAATATAGAAATCAACAAAAAGTATTTAGACCAGTTGGGTGAAAATGAGTTAATCGGAATCATTAAGCATGAACTCTGCCATTATCACCTTCATCTTGAAAAGAAAGGATATCAGCATAGGGATCCAGAGTTTAAGGCATTATTAAAAAGGACCGGTGCACCACGATTTTGTAATCAGCTCCCTGAAAGAAAAGCAAAACGTACGGCCAAAAAACTTCTTATTTATCAATGCACAAAATGCCACTTAACCTATCAACGAAAAAAAAGTATCAATACTAGCAGATATGTCTGTGGAAAATGCAGGGGAAAGCTGATTAAAATAAGTGAAATAGATATATAATGATGTATGTAATCGGATGGGAAAATCTTTATCTAAAATCATATTGACTTTATTCTGTAACGTCATTATAATGTAAAGAGTCGATAGGGCAAATGCCTTATTTCAATATTATTCCGCAGTAGCTCAGTGGTAGAGCTATCGGCTGTTAACCGATCGGTCGTAGGTTCGAGTCCTACCTGCGGAGCCATATGGGGAAGTACTCAAGTGGCTGAAGAGGCGCCCCTGCTAAGGGTGTAGGTCGGGTGACCGGCGCGAGGGTTCAAATCCCTCCTTCTCCGCCATATAATTTTTCTTTGTCGGCCCCTTGGTCAAGCGGTTAAGACACCTCCCTTTCACGGAGGTAACACGGGTTCGAGTCCCGTAGGGGTCATCTGGGACGGGGAATGACTTTGATTCATTTCCTGTTTCTTATTCATCTTTTGTAAATATTATTGGGCTATAGCCAAGCGGTAAGGCATCGCACTTTGACTGCGACATGCGTTGGTTCAAATCCAGCTAGCCCAGCCATTTTCTTTTAAAATAATTATATGCGGGTGTGGCGGAATTGGCAGACGCACCAGACTTAGGATCTGGCGCCGCAAGGCGTGGGGGTTCGACTCCCTTCACCCGCACCAATTATTTCCTCTTGTATCATCTTGGGTGATGTGATATTATAATCATTGTCGCTGATTAATACGCGGTCGTGGCGGAATGGCAGACGCGCTAGGTTGAGGGCCTAGTGGGAGTTAAATCCCGTGGAAGTTCAAGTCTTCTCGGCCGCACCAATTAACTTCTTGACAAGTAAAGTTGATTGTGATATAGTATAAAAGTTGCTTTAACTTTGCGCCCGTAGCTCAACTGGATAGAGTATCTGACTACGAATCAGAAGGTTGTAGGTTCGACCCCTGTCGGGCGCACCATTATATCGGGAAGTAGCTCAGCTTGGTAGAGCACTTGGTTTGGGACCAAGGGGTCGCAGGTTCGAATCCTGTCTTCCCGACCATCAAATTTTATATGCGGGTGTAGTTTACTGGTAAAACCTCAGCCTTCCAAGCTGATGTAGTGGGTTCGATTCCCATCACCCGCTCCAACTTATTTGAATATTGTTCTTTGAAAACTAAACAAACAAAAACGTCAACAAACAATAATATTAGTTTCATTTGAAACTAAGCCAACGTAACAAAATGAGCTAAATCAACTTTCTCGGAGAGTTTGATCCTGGCTCAGGACGAACGCTGGCGGCGTGCCTAATACATGCAAGTCGAGCGAATCTTTAGGAGCTTGCTCCTGAAGATTAGCGGCGGACGGGTGAGTAACACGTGGGCAACCTGCCTGTAAGACTGGGATAACATCGGGAAACCGATGCTAATACCGGATAACCCTTTTCCTCTCATGAGGAAAAGCTGAAAGTCGGTTTACGCTGACACTTACAGATGGGCCCGCGGCGCATTAGCTAGTTGGTGAGGTAACGGCTCACCAAGGCGACGATGCGTAGCCGACCTGAGAGGGTGATCGGCCACACTGGGACTGAGACACGGCCCAGACTCCTACGGGAGGCAGCAGTAGGGAATCTTCCACAATGGACGAAAGTCTGATGGAGCAACGCCGCGTGAGCGATGAAGGCCTTCGGGTCGTAAAGCTCTGTTGTTAGGGAAGAACAAGTACCGGAGTAACTGCCGGTACCTTGACGGTACCTAACCAGAAAGCCACGGCTAACTACGTGCCAGCAGCCGCGGTAATACGTAGGTGGCAAGCGTTGTCCGGAATTATTGGGCGTAAAGCGCGCGCAGGCGGTCCTTTAAGTCTGATGTGAAAGCCCACGGCTCAACCGTGGAGGGTCATTGGAAACTGGGGGACTTGAGTGCAGAAGAGGAAAGCGGAATTCCACGTGTAGCGGTGAAATGCGTAGAGATGTGGAGGAACACCAGTGGCGAAGGCGGCTTTCTGGTCTGTAACTGACGCTGAGGCGCGAAAGCGTGGGGAGCAAACAGGATTAGATACCCTGGTAGTCCACGCCGTAAACGATGAGTGCTAAGTGTTAGGGGGTTTCCGCCCCTTAGTGCTGCAGCTAACGCATTAAGCACTCCGCCTGGGGAGTACGGCCGCAAGGCTGAAACTCAAAGGAATTGACGGGGGCCCGCACAAGCGGTGGAGCATGTGGTTTAATTCGAAGCAACGCGAAGAACCTTACCAGGTCTTGACATCCTCTGACACTCCTAGAGATAGGAATTTCCCCTTCGGGGGACAGAGTGACAGGTGGTGCATGGTTGTCGTCAGCTCGTGTCGTGAGATGTTGGGTTAAGTCCCGCAACGAGCGCAACCCTTGTTCTTAGTTGCCAGCATTCAGTTGGGCACTCTAAGGAGACTGCCGGTGACAAACCGGAGGAAGGTGGGGATGACGTCAAATCATCATGCCCCTTATGACCTGGGCTACACACGTGCTACAATGGATGGTACAAAGGGCAGCAAAGCCGCGAGGCCTAGCCAATCCCATAAAACCATTCTCAGTTCGGATTGTAGGCTGCAACTCGCCTACATGAAGCCGGAATCGCTAGTAATCGCGGATCAGCATGCCGCGGTGAATACGTTCCCGGGCCTTGTACACACCGCCCGTCACACCACGAGAGTTTGTAACACCCGAAGTCGGTGGGGTAACCGTAAGGAGCCAGCCGCCTAAGGTGGGACAGATGATTGGGGTGAAGTCGTAACAAGGTAGCCGTATCGGAAGGTGCGGCTGGATCACCTCCTTTCTAAGGAATATGCAGTCCTTGTGGACTGATAAAAGTTGACCGCTTTTTGTTTGTTTAGTTTTGAGAGTGCAATCTCTCAAAGTTTGTTCCTTGAAAACTAGATAATCGTAAGAAGAAGCAAGAAAACATCGAGTAATCGCCATTTTAGTTTTCTCTCTTAAGTAATTAAGAGAAATAACCTTTTAGGTTAAGTTAGAAAGGGCGCACGGTGAATGCCTTGGCACTAGGAGCCGATGAAGGACGGGACTAACACCGATATGCTTCGGGGAGCTGTAAGTAAGCTTTGATCCGGAGATTTCCGAATGGGGGAACCCACTGCTCGTAATGGAGCAGTATCTTTACCTGAATACATAGGGTATTGATGGCATACCCGGGGAACTGAAACATCTAAGTACCCGGAGGAAGAGAAAGCAAACGCGATTCCCTGAGTAGCGGCGAGCGAAACGGGACATAGCCCAAACCAAGAGGCTTGCCTCTTGGGGTTGTAGGACACTCAACATGGAGTTACAAAGGAACGGGGTAAATGAAGCGATCTGGAAAGGTCCGTCATAGAAGGTAAAAACCCTGTAGTTGAAACTTCGTTCCCTCCTGAGTGGATCCTGAGTACGGCCGGACACGAGAAATCCGGTCGGAAGCAGGGAGGACCATCTCCCAAGGCTAAATACTCCCTAGTGACCGATAGTGAACCAGTACCGTGAGGGAAAGGTGAAAAGCACCCCGGAAGGGGAGTGAAATAGTTCCTGAAACCGTGTGCCTACAAGTAGTCAGAGCCCGTTCATGGGTGATGGCGTGCCTTTTGTAGAATGAACCGGCGAGTTACGATCCCATGCAAGGTTAAGTTGAAAAGACGGAGCCGCAGCGAAAGCGAGTCTGAATAGGGCGAATGAGTATGTGGTCGTAGACCCGAAACCAGGTGATCTACCCATGTCCAGGGTGAAGTCCAGGTAACACTGGATGGAGGCCCGAACCCACGCACGTTGAAAAGTGCGGGGATGAGGTGTGGGTAGCGGAGAAATTCCAATCGAACTTGGAGATAGCTGGTTCTCTCCGAAATAGCTTTAGGGCTAGCCTCACGTAGTAAGAGTCTTGGAGGTAGAGCACTGTTTGGACTAGGGGCCCTCATCGGGTTACCGAATTCAGACAAACTCCGAATGCCAAAGACTTATCCGTGGGAGTCAGACTGCGAGTGATAAGATCCGTAGTCAAAAGGGAAACAGCCCAGACCACCAGCTAAGGTCCCAAAGTATACGTTAAGTGGAAAAGGATGTGGAGTTGCTTAGACAACCAGGATGTTGGCTTAGAAGCAGCCACCATTTAAAGAGTGCGTAATAGCTCACTGGTCGAGTGACTCTGCGCCGAAAATGTACCGGGGCTAAACGTATCACCGAAGCTGTGGATTGACACCATCAGGTGTCAGTGGTAGGAGAGCGTTCTAAGGGCGTTGAAGCTAGACCGTAAGGACTGGTGGAGCGCTTAGAAGTGAGAATGCCGGTATGAGTAGCGAAAGATGAGTGAGAATCTCATCCACCGAATGCCTAAGGTTTCCTGAGGAAGGCTCGTCCGCTCAGGGTTAGTCGGGACCTAAGCCGAGGCCGAAAGGCGTAGGCGATGGACAACAGGTTGATATTCCTGTACCACCTCTTTATCGTTTGAGTGATGGGGGGACGCAGGAGGATAGGGTAAGCGCGCTGTTGGATATGCGCGTCTAAGCAGTTAGGCTGGTGAATAGGAAAATCCGTTCACCGTGAAGGCTGAGCTGTGACAGCGAGGGAAATTTAGTACCGAAGTTCCTGATTCCACACTGCCAAGAAAAGCCTCTAGCGAGATAAAAGGTGCCCGTACCGCAAACCGACACAGGTAGGCGAGGAGAGAATCCTAAGGTGAGCGAGAGAACTCTCGTTAAGGAACTCGGCAAAATGACCCCGTAACTTCGGGAGAAGGGGTGCTCTTTGAGGTTCATAGCCTCGAAGAGCCGCAGTGAATAGGCCCAGGCGACTGTTTAGCAAAAACACAGGTCTCTGCGAAGCCGCAAGGCGAAGTATAGGGGCTGACGCCTGCCCGGTGCTGGAAGGTTAAGAGGAGGGGTTAGCGCAAGCGAAGCTCTGAATCGAAGCCCCAGTAAACGGCGGCCGTAACTATAACGGTCCTAAGGTAGCGAAATTCCTTGTCGGGTAAGTTCCGACCCGCACGAAAGGCGTAACGATCTGGGCACTGTCTCAACGAGAGACTCGGTGAAATTATAGTACCTGTGAAGATGCAGGTTACCCGCGACAGGACGGAAAGACCCCGTGGAGCTTTACTGTAGCCTGATATTGAATTTTGGTACAGCTTGTACAGGATAGGTAGGAGCCTGAGAAGCCGGAGCGCTAGCTTCGGTGGAGGCGTCGGTGGGATACTACCCTGGCTGTATTGAAATTCTAACCCGCACCCCTTATCGGGGTGGGAGACAGTGTCAGGTGGGCAGTTTGACTGGGGCGGTCGCCTCCTAAAGAGTAACGGAGGCGCCCAAAGGTTCCCTCAGAATGGTTGGAAATCATTCGTAGAGTGTAAAGGCACAAGGGAGCTTGACTGCGAGACCTACAAGTCGAGCAGGGACGAAAGTCGGGCTTAGTGATCCGGTGGTTCCGCATGGAAGGGCCATCGCTCAACGGATAAAAGCTACCCCGGGGATAACAGGCTTATCTCCCCCAAGAGTCCACATCGACGGGGAGGTTTGGCACCTCGATGTCGGCTCATCGCATCCTGGGGCTGTAGTCGGTCCCAAGGGTTGGGCTGTTCGCCCATTAAAGCGGTACGCGAGCTGGGTTCAGAACGTCGTGAGACAGTTCGGTCCCTATCCGTCGTGGGCGCAGGAAATTTGAGAGGAGCTGTCCTTAGTACGAGAGGACCGGGATGGACGCACCGCTGGTGTACCAGTTGTCTTGCCAAAGGCATCGCTGGGTAGCTATGTGCGGACGGGATAAGTGCTGAAAGCATCTAAGCATGAAGCCCCCCTCAAGATGAGATTTCCCATAGCGTCAAGCTAGTAAGAACCCTGAAAGATGATCAGGTTGATAGGTCAGAGGTGGAAGCGTGGCGACATGTGGAGCTGACTGATACTAATCGTTCGAGGACTTAACCATTTATATTAGATGAACTCATGTTTTACAAACTTCTTCTGCATTATCTAGTTTTGAGGGAATGAACCTCTAATTAAATAGTCTGGTAATTAAGGCGAGAAGGTCACACCCGTTCCCATACCGAACACGGAAGTTAAGCTTCTCAGCGCCGATGGTAGTTGGGACACGCGTCCCTGTGAGAGTAGGACGTTGCCAGGCTGTTTATTTTATAAACAACTTTTATACTTTTATTGTCGCGGGGTGGAGCAGTCTGGTAGCTCGTCGGGCTCATAACCCGAAGGTCGCAGGTTCAAATCCTGCCCCCGCAATTTGGTCTGGTAGTTCAGTTGGTTAGAATGCCTGCCTGTCACGCAGGAGGTCGCGGGTTCGAGTCCCGTCCAGACCGCCATTTATAGTTTTTTAAAACTAGTCGAAACAGAGTTTCGTCTTTTTTTTTGCCTTTAAAAGTTGGCTTGCTTTTTGAAGTATGCAAAACTCGAATATAAACCAGATTGTTATCTGCGCTGATTGAAAGAGGTTATCCGCCGATTGGTGGGGATTATCCGCCGATTGGGAGTTATTCGCTGATTGAGAGAGGTTATCCGCCGATTGGAGGAGGTTATCCACCGATTGGTGGGGATTATCCACCGATTGGGGAGTTATTCGCTGATTGGGAGAGGCTATCCGCCGATTGGGAGAGGTTATCCACCGATTGGAGGAGATTATCCGCCGATTGGGGAGTTATTCGCTGATTGAGAGAGGTTATCCGCCGATTGGGAGAGGCTATCCACCGATTGGTGGAGGTTATCCGCCGATTGAAGTGCGAACTCCACTTTTTTCCTTGATTGACGCACGTTTCACGGCTACTATATGAGCCTTTTTTTGCTCAATTATAAGAAATCATGTAAACTACATAGGGTATAGGCATCCTTAGGAAAGATCCTAAGGTTTTTTTTTGGCCAAAATAAGGTAAAATGAAGATAGATTGTTATGTGAAAGTAAAAGGTGATGGCATGGAACAATTTGAACTGAATACGACGAATTCTGAAGAGACGACCGAGTTTGCCATTAAGTTGGCCGGCTATTTACAACCTGGTGATGTCATTGCCCTTGAGGGTGATCTAGGCGCTGGTAAAACAACTTTTACAAAAGGGTTAGCTAAGGGTCTTGAAATAAAGAAAACAGTTAACAGTCCGACATTTACCATTATTAAAGAATATAGAGGCAGGCTGCCCTTGTACCATATGGATGTATATCGGGTAACCGATGCTTGTGAAGACCTTGGTTTTCATGAATACTTTGAAGGGGATGGTGTTACAGTAGTGGAATGGGCTCATTTAATTGATGAGCAGCTGCCAGCAGAATTGTTAACCATTAACCTCTATCATGAAGGTCCTGATCAGCGGAAAATCGTTGTAGTACCAAAAGGAAAACGATATGAGCAATTATGTAAGGAGATTTTTGAATGACAATATTAGCGATTGATACTTCTAACTATACCTTAGGGGTAGCGCTTTTAGAAGAGAATCAGGTCCTTGGGGAATATATGACAAATTTAAAAAAGAATCACTCTGTTCGCATTATGCCGGCTATTGAGACCTTAATGAAGGATTGTGGAAGGGTGCCTGCAGATTTAACGAAGATTGTGGTGGCAAAGGGACCTGGTTCCTATACAGGAGTTAGAATTGGGGTAACCATTGCCAAGACATTAGCATGGACGTTAAATATTCCGTTAGTTGGTATTTCAAGCCTGGAAATTTTGGCGGCGGGAGTGGGACGATACTTTGAGGGTTTTGTGTCACCGTTATTTGATGCAAGAAGAGGACAAGTTTATACGGCCCTCTATCAGTATCAACACGGAGAACTTCAAGCGGCAGTACCGGATCAATTGGTTATGCTAGCCGATTGGGCAGCAAAGTTAAATGAACTAGACAAACCTGTTTTGTTTATTGGAAATGACTTGCCCATCCACAAAGCTGCTATTGAAGAAGTGTTAGGCGAAAAAGCGATTTTTGCGAGCATAACAGAACATAATCCACGCCCAGCAGAGCTTGCCTTGCTTGGGATGAACCAACCTGGGGAAGACATACATTCCTTTGTTCCCAATTATATTCGTTTGGCGGAAGCTGAAGCGAAGTGGTTAGAGGCAAAAGGGAAAATTTTAAAATGATAAGGATAGAGATAAATGGTAGATTCTTTTGTTTTTCGTTATATGAGGGAAGAGGATATAGACCAAGTGTTAGAAGTGGAGCATGCCTCCTTTACATTACCATGGAGTCGGGAAGCATTTTATAACGAACTACACAATAACAAATTTGCCGTCTATATTGTCATTGAAGATCATCAGAAAGTTGTCGGCTATTGTGGGGCTTGGATTGTAGTGGACGAAGCACATGTTACCAATGTTGCCATACTGCCAGAATATAGAGGGAAAAAACTTGGCGAGGCATTGATGAATAAATTAATGTCTGTTGCCCGTGAGATGGGGACAAAAAGTATGACACTGGAAGTACGTGTCACAAATCATGTCGCGCAATCATTATACCGAAAGTTTGGTTTTCAAAATGGCGGCATTCGTAAAAATTATTATTCCGATAATCAAGAAGATGCACTAATAATGTGGGTGAACTTATGAAGAAAGATTTGTATATACTTGGAATTGAAACAAGCTGTGATGAAACAGCAGTCGCTATTATAAAAAATGGCCGAGAAATTGTCGCGAATGTAGTCGCGTCACAAATTGAAAGTCATAAAAGATTTGGCGGCGTGGTACCGGAAATTGCATCCCGCCACCATGTTGAGCAAATTACGATTGTGTTAGAGGAGGCCTTGCAGCAAGCAGAGCTGACTTTTTCAGAGATTGATGCCATTGCTGTTACAGAAGGTCCAGGATTAGTAGGAGCCCTGTTAATTGGCGTAAATGCTGCCAAAGCACTTGCCTTTGCTCATAACAAACCACTCGTGCCTGTTCATCACATTGCCGGTCATATTTACGCAAATCGGCTGGTGACAGAATTTACATTCCCGCTCTTAGCGCTTGTTGTATCAGGAGGGCATACAGAGCTTGTCTATATGAAGGAACATGGCCATTTTGAGGTCATTGGTGAAACCAGGGATGACGCCGCAGGGGAGGCATACGATAAGGTAGCAAGAACGTTACATATGCCATATCCTGGCGGTCCGCATATTGATCGTTTGGCACATGAAGGAAACCCGACGATCCATTTGCCAAGGGCATGGCTGGAAGAGGGCTCCTATGATTTTAGTTTTAGCGGATTGAAATCAGCTGTCATTAATACTGTTCATAACGCGGAACAACGGGGTGAAGTAATTGCTCCAGAAGATTTAGCTGCAAGCTTTCAAGCAAGTGTCGTAGAAGTGCTGGTGAAGAAGACGGAGAAAGCTGTAGCACAATATGGCGTCAAGCAAGTGTTAGTTGCAGGCGGTGTTGCTGCCAATAAAGGGCTAAGAAGTGCTCTCGAGCTGGCCTTTTCCAACAAGCCGGATATTCAATTAGTGATTCCGCCTATATCGTTATGTACGGATAATGCTGCGATGATTGCTGCTGCTGGAAGTGTTATGTTTGAAAAAGGAGTTAGGGCTGAAATGAGTCTTAACGCCAATCCAGGACTCGATATTGAACTCTACAATGAATAAGGATTTCCCAAAAGAGTCTGGTCTCTCCTGAATTGATATTCGGAGAGTCAGGCACTTTGTTACGGGGAAATCCTCTTTTTGTGGATAATTTTATCGTAAAAATGAAGTTAAAAACCATTGTCATGTGGATAAGTCTGTGGATTATGTTGATAATGTGGATAAATATCGTGTTTATTGTGGATAAAGTGGATAAGTTTAAAATATCTTGTTATATACACTTTTATGATGTGAATAAAGTTGTGGAAAAACACAAAAATCATGTGGATATCCTAAAAATTTGTCGAATTTCTCTGAGATAATGGTGAATTTAGAAAGAAATTTGTCGAATAAACTTTGAGAATTGCTGAAACTAAGGGAAAATTGATGAAAAAAAACCGGGTAACCACCCGGTTTTCATCTTTAATCCGCAAGCTCAGCTTACTGTTCCATCAGTTGATCGAGCTCAGCTTTAGCCTTTTCGTTTTTTAAGTTAATCTCTAGTACTTTTTCGTGATCTTGAAAAATTTCCGGTTCACAGAGCTGTTCTTCATACTCTTGGATTTGTTTTTCAAGCTCTTCTATGTGTAATTCGATTTCTTCTAACTTTCGCTTTCGCTGACGTTCTATCTTTTTACTTTCCTTATCTAATTGATAACTATTTTTCTCCAAGGCAGCTTTATCGGCACTATTTTTAACTGACTCGGCTAAGGCAAGGGCGGCAAGCTCTTCCTGTTCGAGCTTTTTTTCTACATAATAATCATAATCGCCAAGGTACTCAATGCTGCCGTGTTTGCTTAATTCCAATACCTTTGTCGCAATCCGGTTAATAAAATACCTGTCATGGGAAACAAACAAAATCGTCCCAGGGTAATCGATCAGCGCATTTTCTAAGACTTCTTTGCTATCAAGGTCAAGGTGGTTGGTAGGCTCGTCCAAAATTAATAGGTTTGCTTTTTCTAACATAAGTTTAGCCAGCGCCAGCCTCGCCTTTTCACCGCCGCTTAAGGTTGAAACGATTTTTAATACATCATCACCGGAAAATAAGAAATTACCTAATACGGTTCTTATTTCTTTTTCACTTTTTAAAGGAAAGTCATCCCAAAGCTCATTCAGTACCCGTTTATTGGAGGTTAATTCAGCTTGCTGCTGGTCATAATAGCCAATCAAAAGATTTGATCCGTATTGAATCGTTCCAGCAAGGGCAGGCAGCTTCTTGATGATGGTTTTCAGAAGTGTTGATTTGCCAATCCCATTCGGTCCCACAAGGGCAATACTTTCTCCTTTATAGGCACGAAACGAAATGGCCTCCGACACTTGTTCACCATCATAACCAACCGCTAACGAATTGACAATTAATACATCATTGCCGCTTTGTTTTTCAATTTCAAAGGAAAAGTTAGCTGATTTTTCATCACCAAGCGGCCGGTCGATGATCTCCATTTTTTCGAGTTTTTTACGGCGGCTTTGCGCCCGTTTCGTAGTCGAGGCCCTGGCTAAATTCCGTTGAATAAAGTCTTGCAGATTAGCGACTTCTTGCTGTTGTTTTTCATAGACTTTCAGATCGCGCTCATAATTGGCGGCCTTTTGTTCCAGGTATGAACTATAGTTGCCTGTAAACCGCCCAATTTGCTTGCGTGAGACCTCATATACCTGTGTGACGACTTTATCCAGAAAGTATCGGTCATGGGAAACGATCAAAATTGCCCCATCATACCCCTGCAAATATTGCTCAAGCCAGGAGAGGGTATCAATATCAAGATGGTTGGTAGGCTCATCCAGAATTAAAATATCAGGTCTTGTTAACAATAACTTTCCAAGAGCAAGCCTGGTTTTTTGACCGCCGCTCAAACTTGAAATCATTAAGGAACTTTCCTGAAAGTTTAAACCATGCAGGACAGAACGAATATCAGCTTCATACTGATAGCCGCCCTGTTCTTTAAATTTTACTTGCAGCTGATCATATTCTTTTAAAATTCGTTCGTATGTGGCTGAATCTTCAAAAATACTAGGATCGGCCATTCGTTCTTCGAGCTTGCGCAGCGAATTTTCCAGCTTGCGCAGCGGTTCAAAAACGGTCAGCATTTCATCCCAAATGGACAAATGGGATTCAAGGCCGGTATTTTGCGCTAAATAGCCAATGGTTACTTCCTTGGGCTTGATAATCTCGCCGCCATCATGTGACAGATGACCAGCAATAATTTTCAGTAATGTTGATTTTCCGGCACCATTGCGGCCGACAAGGGCAACACGGTCCCGTGTTTGTAATTCTAGCTTTATATTCGATAAAATAAGGTCAGCACCATAATATTTTTGTAGTTGATTCACTTGCAACAAAATCATTTTTATTCACCTCTATTACATATAAATAGTGTACATTATATCCCGAATGTCGGCAATAAAGCGCGACTTTTGAGTAGTTTGGATACTGGAAATTTGCGTTTTTTGTGAAAAAGTGTCTATTTCGTGCAAAGTTTCACACACAGAATGTGAATAATAGTGTATTATTTTGGGGTAGGAGGATTTTTTATATGGCAGAGTTTACTCATTTTAATAAAGAGGGCAGAGCAAAAATGGTCGATGTTAGCGACAAGCCGGAAACAGCACGGACAGCTCTAGCTCATTCCAGCATTACGGTTAGTAAAGAGATTTTTGAGAAAATAACCAATCATGAAATGAAAAAAGGCGATGTTTTAGCAGTGGCCCAGGTGGCTGGAATCATGGCTGCTAAAAAGACATGGGACATTATTCCGATGTGTCATCCCATCCCTTTAACGGGAGTAAATATTTCCTTTTCATGGGAACAAAGCGAAAACAACAACTATCAATTATATATTGCTGCGTCGGTTAAAACAAAAGGGAATACTGGGGTGGAAATGGAAGCGCTCACAGCAGCCTCGGCTTGTGCCTTAACTGTTTATGATATGTGTAAAGCGGTAGATAAAGGAATGGTCATAGGACCGACCTATTTAGTTGAAAAAACGGGCGGTAAAAATGGCGATTTTAAGAGAAATGAACGGATTTAACAAAGGGATTTGAAGGGGTGTGAGAAATTATGAGTAATGAAACGACGAAGATTCCACAGGCAACAGCAAAACGGCTGCCTCTCTATTATCGATTTTTAAAGAACTTGCATACTTCCGGAAAGCAAAGGGTTTCATCTGCAGAATTAAGCGAGGCCGTAAAGGTAGACTCAGCAACCATCCGTCGAGACTTTTCTTATTTCGGCGCCTTAGGTAAAAAAGGGTATGGATACAATGTCAATTACCTGTTAACATTCTTCCGTAAAACGTTGGACCAAGATGAACTGACAAAAGTTGCCTTAATTGGGGTAGGTAATCTAGGAACGGCTTTTTTAAATTATAATTTTTTGAAAAATAATAATACCAAAATAGAGTGTGCTTTTGATGTGGATCCAGAAAAAATGGGAACAAAAGTCCGTGAGGTACCGGTTTACCATATGGATGAGCTTGAAAGGGTATTAATGGAGGAGCAAATTTCCGTTGCTATTCTAACGGTGCCAGCCCCCGTTGCGCAGATGATTACCGACCGGCTTGTGAAGGCGGAGGTAAAAGGAATTTTAAATTTCACCCCGGCACGGTTAAATGTCCCGTCATCGATTCGGGTTCATCACATTGATTTAGCGGTTGAATTACAATCATTGATTTACTTTTTGAAACATTATCCAACTCAAGAAAAAGAAGAAGAATAAGCAAAAGGGCCTTTCACAAAATGTGGGGGCCCTTTTTTTGGAAAATTTTTATTAGCAGCTTTACATGCGTAACAGTGTTATGTTACACTGTTTTCATGAAAGGGGTTTTCATAAATGAGCGAGGAGTTAATATCGAAAAAAGATTTATTAGATCTTGCCGGGATATCTTACGGGCAATTGTATAGATGGAAGCGGAAGGATCTTATACCAGAAGAATGGTTTATTCGAAAATCCACCTTTACCGGCCAAGAAACATTTTTTCCAAAAGAGAAGATTTTAGAGAGAATTAACAAGATTCAAATGATGAAAGAAAATTTGTCCTTGGATGAGCTCGCTGATATGTTTTCACCTAATATAGGCGATTTGCAGCTGGAAAAAGATGAATTAATAAAACGTAACATTGTTTCGGATATGGTGATGAGCTTTTACTTAACCCACGATAAAGGCAGTCACAAATTTACTTTTACTAGAATGCTGGAAGTTTATGTGTTAGAGAAGCTTCTCCAATCAGGGGAGATCAATCTAGACGAAGGAAAAATGCTGCTTCAGGTATTAAAGGACCATGCTCAGCTAATTAAGCAAAAAAGCTGTGATTTGGTCGTAACGCGGAAGCTGGGTGTATCAACCTGTCTGCTGTTAATAAATGCGGAAGAGTTCCATTTTGATAAAGACACAAAGATGGTCGTGTCATTATCGCTGATGAGTTGTATGGAGGAAATAAAAGCGAAATTACTCTAAAGGAGAATAGCGATGGAAACGAAAAACAGGGGCGACCTGGTTATTAATGGATTAGGTTCATCAAATGGAGGGCAATTCAACCTTGTTACCTTAAATGGCAAGGGAACCATTAACACTGACTTGGAATGCAATGAGGTTGAGTGCAATGGTTCTGGCACGATGAAGGGAAATGTGACAGCCAATAACGCAAAGATTAATGGAACGGCCCGGTTTAATGGGAACGTGGAGGCTCACAAGTTTATCGTGGAAGGGACAGCAAAGATTGATCAAAATCTGTCAGTGAACCATTTAAAGGTTTCAGGTAAAGTCTCCGTAGGTGGAAAAGTAAAATGTGAGGAAATAAGTCAACGGGGCTTTTTTACGGTCGGAGAAGATTGTGAAGCGGAAACCTTTAAGGGAGAATATCGGTTTACAATTGGCGGTCTTCTCAATGCTGATCAAGTGGATATTAAAATTTATGGCGATTGTAAGGCAAAGGAAATCGGAGGGCAAACCATTATTGTTAGGCAGCAAAAAGGGTCATTTATAGGTTCGTTGTTTAAGCCATTTTTCAAAACACAATTGGAAACCGACTTAATCGAAGGTGACATCGTTGAATTGGAAAATACGATTGCAAAAGTTGTCCGAGGTCACCACGTCAAAATAGGACCTAATTGTGAAATTGGCCTAGTAGAATATACAGAAGATTTTTCACAGGATAAACAGGCCGTTATTCGGGAGAGTAGAAAGGTTTAGGAGGGGTCGAAATGAGTAAAAATCTAGTTATAAATGGTTCGGGAAGTTATCCTGGCGGCATATACGATAAAATAAGCATCCGAGGAGAAGGAACGATTGTCAATGATGTCGAATGTTCGACCTTCCATGTTTATGGGACGAGTGAAACCAATGAAAATGTCATGACTAGTTCGTTGAAGATCATGGGTGAGGCAGAGTTTAAAGGGGATGTAGCGTCTAAGGAAACCCTCGTCATGGGCTCGATGATGGTCCGGAAACAGGCCAAATTAGAAAAAATGAAGGTCTTTGGGCTGCTGGAAGTGGATGAAAGTTTGAGTGGGGATAAGGCAACGATTAAGGGAAGCATCGCAGTGAATGGAGATGTCGAATTTGAGACCTTCGATTCGAGCGGCGGCTTTGAAATCAAAGGGTTATTATCAGCAGATAAAATGAAAATTGCTTTGCGTTTTGGTGAAAGCACAGCTGCTGAAATTGGCGGTGGAACGATCACCGTTAAAAGAAAGAAAAATTCACTTCTTCCGTTCGGAAAAGAAGCTGGCACACTTGCGGCAAAGGTGATTGAAGGGGATGACATCTATCTAGAAAATACAAAGGCCGAAGTAGTGCGCGGGAAAACGGTCAAGATTGGCCCAGGCTGTCAAATTGGTTTGATTGAATTCACACAGGATTTAAAAGAAGACCCTTCCTCTACCATCAAGACTAAAAGAAAAATGTAAAGAGAGCTTGAGAGGGGTAAGAAACGTCAAAATAGTAGAAAAGGTGTCAGGCACCCTTGGGTGCCTGACACCTTTTCTTATTTCTTAAGTTTTTTACTATATCTAAAGTGAAAGATGATCATTTTTAGTCCTGAGCCAAAATCAAATGTGGCTAATAGGACGAGGAGATAGCTGAAGAAGCCCCAGCCATTTTTTTGTACATCATCGATCGCAAAATAAGTAAATAGACCTCCCAGCAGGAAGTATATTAAGCCAGAAAACAAGGGTGAACGTCTCATAAAAATCCTCCGATAAAATTTTGAACGGCTTCAGCTTCACGTCTTAGTCTTTCAATATCGTCTTTGTAAACAGATTGCACTAATACTACCATAGTATTCATGGAAACATGAGCAAAAATGGGCACAAGGATGTGCTTCGTTTTGACATAGAGAAAGGCGAAGGTAAAGCCCATTGCTGAGTATAGTAAAATATGGATGGGCTCCATATGGGCCAAGGCAAATATAACTGAGCTTAGTAAAGCAGAAATAAAAAAGTTAAACCGTTTATATAGAGCCCCAAAAATAATTTTTCGAAACACAATTTCTTCTAATATTGGTCCAATGATACTGGTTACCAAAATCGCCAATGGTAAGGTTTCGATAATGTTGAGGATATTCTGCGTATTTTCAGACCCCATTTTAATGCCCAACATCGTTTCAATCATGGCTGCAGCGTACTGGGCAAACAGAGCCAGGAAAATACCTAGAAAAGCCCAGATGATGGAATTGATTAAAGAACTGCCCCTTTTGTCAAGGTTCAGCGAGTTCATCTCTTTTCTTAGTAAAAACAAAATGATGATAAGGGCAATGGAAAAACTAGCGATAAGCCAAATTGGAACAGCAAGTCGTTGGCTGATGCCAGTAGCCTTAAAGCCGAACATTAAAATTGGCAGTCCAACAATACTTGAAAGCTGCATCACAATATAGACAATGAGGACGATCCAATATTCCTTTTTCAAATGTTTGTCTCCTTTAAATAGCATTGATTCCCTATATTTATTAAGCATATAACACTAGTATTCATTTTACTCTTAAAACTAGACCAGTTTCAATTTAGATGTACTTTTTTATAGTGAAGCGGATATCCGGATGGCCCGTGAGAGCGATATTTTACTGGGGGCGGTAAATGAAGTTGCAGGTACATTACCCCTGAGAGCGAAAGTATAGCGGTGACGGTAAATGAACCCCCAGTTGCATTGCCCGCGACTGGGACCACATTCATATTTCGGTCCATGAACTCTATTGACATCGTTACCCAAATCCACAAAATTTTTAACATGATGAACTTTCAACGATTTTTTTAGAAAGATAGGTATAGAAACGCCTATTTTCACCATACTTTATAAGGTTGTCAAATTGTAAATTTCTTATAAAAATTTATGCTTCATACTTGCAAAAAATTTTCAGATTCATTATTATAATAATTGTGTTAGCACTCATTAATAGAGAGTGCTAATAATGACAGAATTACATATAAATTTGAGGAGGTTGTTTGATTTGTTAAGACCATTAGGTGATCGTATTATCATTGAGCTTGTTGAATCAGAAGAAAAGACTGCAAGCGGGATCGTATTACCGGATTCAGCGAAAGAAAAGCCTCAAGAAGGTAAAGTTGTTGCCGTTGGTACTGGCCGCGTACTTGAAAGTGGAGAGCGCGTAGCACTTGATGTAACTGTAGGCGATCGTATTATCTTCTCAAAATACGCTGGTACGGAAGTAAAATACCAGGGTGTTGAATATTTAATTGTACGCGAAAGCGATATCCTTGCTATTGTAGGCGAGTAAATAAAAAACCGCAGTGCTCAAGTAGTGGTACTCAGTTTAGATGACGGCTTTCGAAGCCGAAAAATTGAAAACAAATGAGGAGGTTTTTTTTAACATGGCTAAAGAGATTATGTTTAGTGAAGATGCACGTCGCGCAATGCTTCGTGGTGTAGATACATTAGCAAACGCAGTTAAAGTTACTCTTGGACCTAAAGGACGCAACGTGGTTCTTGAGAAAAAATTTGGTTCACCACTTATTACAAATGATGGTGTAACAATTGCAAAAGAAATCGAATTAGAAGATGCATTCGAAAACATGGGTGCTAAATTGGTTGCTGAAGTAGCAAGCAAAACAAATGATGTTGCTGGTGACGGTACAACTACTGCAACTGTTCTTGCTCAAGCGATGATTCGTGAAGGCTTAAAGAACGTAACTGCTGGTGCTAATCCAATGGGTATCCGTAAAGGGATTGAAAAAGCAGTTATTACAGCTGTTGAAGAATTGAAAGCTATTTCTAAACCAATCGAAAACAAAGCTTCTATCGCACAAGTTGCTGCCATCTCTTCCGCTGACGAAGAAGTAGGCCAATTGATTGCTGAAGCAATGGAACGTGTTGGTAACGATGGTGTTATCACGATTGAAGAATCTAAAGGCTTCACAACTGAACTTGATGTTGTAGAAGGTATGCAATTTGATCGTGGTTATGTTTCGGCTTACATGGTAACAAACACTGACAAAATGGAAGCTGTATTAGATAACCCATACATCTTAATCACTGACAAGAAGATTTCCAGCATTCAAGAAATCCTTCCTGTATTAGAGCAAGTAGTTCAACAAGGTAAACCATTATTGTTAGTTGCTGAAGATATCGAAGGTGAAGCATTATCTACATTAGTAGTAAATAAACTTCGCGGAACATTCAACGCTGTTGCTGTTAAAGCTCCTGGCTTTGGTGACCGTCGTAAAGCAATGCTTGAAGATATCGCTGCATTAACTGGTGCTGAAGTCATTACGGAAGAACTTGGCCGTGACCTTAAATCTGCAACCATCTCATCTTTAGGCCGTGCAGCTAAAGTAGTTGTAACAAAAGAAAATACAACTATCGTTGAAGGTGCAGGAGCTACTGAAGATATTCAAGCTCGTGTAAACCAAATCCGTTCACAATTAGAAGAAACTACTTCTGAATTTGATCGTGAAAAATTACAAGAGCGCTTAGCTAAATTAGCTGGCGGTGTAGCAGTAATCAAAGTTGGTGCTGCAACTGAAACTGAATTAAAAGAGCGCAAACTTCGTATCGAAGATGCATTGAACTCAACTCGTGCAGCTGTTGAAGAAGGTATCGTATCCGGTGGTGGTGTAGCCCTTCTAAACGTATACAGCAAAATTGCTGGAATCCAAGCTGAAGGTGATGTTCAAACAGGTATCAATATCGTTCTTCGTGCAATCGAAGAACCAGTTCGCACAATTGCTCACAATGCTGGCCTTGAAGGATCAGTTATCGTAGATCGCTTAAAACGTGAAGAAGTTGGCACAGGCTTCAACGCTGCAACTGGCGAATGGGTAAACATGATCGAAGCTGGTATCGTTGACCCAACTAAGGTTACTCGTTCAGCTCTTCAAAACGCAGCATCTGTAGCTGCAATGTTCTTAACAACTGAAGCAGTTGTTGCTGACAAACCAGAACCTGCTGGTGCTGCTGGAATGCCTGATATGAGCGGCATGGGCGGTATGGGCGGCATGATGTAATAAGTGCCGTGAACCCTTGGTTTTACTGGGTTTGTGAGTAGAGTTAGAGTGGTTTGCTAATAATTAGGATTTTAACGGAGGCTTCTCATAAGTTCACTGAACTTATGAGAAGCCTCTTTTTTTTCTTGTGTGACAAAGGTTCTGTAATAAAACTTGGACCATGAAGTGAAAGCTGAACAATTCGTAAACGACTTAGGGTGAGCATGTGAAAAAAGTAAACTATCGTACAACCACCATTCTTGGACGTCTTCTCATATGTGTAGGCTTTATCATAACGGGAGTGCTGTTGATTTTGGCAAGTTTTTTTTTAGAAGTATCCACTGCTCGAAAAGTAATATCTTGGGTTGCCGGGATTGTAGGGATATTATTTGAGACCCCTGCCTATATCCTGAATACTATGGATGGAGAGCGGGTTTACATACCGACCTTTTATGTGATTTCTAAGAAAGACTACTCTGTTATACTTCAAACACTTAAGGATATTGTAAGTGACCGGACGAAAAGGTAGGAAAAGGAGAAAAAATAGAGTTGAGACGTCCTCTTGTCTGACTACTGTATATTCGTAACGTTAATTCTTTCTATGACTAAAGTAATCAACGAATAAATCTGTCAAAAGTATTTTGAGCTTTGATGTAAAGTTCGGTATGAGGTTTAATGAAAAATATATATCATAATATTGATAATATAGAAATTAAGGAGAATTACATGACCTGGAGCAAATTAAAGCAAAATCTGGAAAGTTTCCTCTGTCCTGCATTATATGGAAGAGTTGAATACCGTGCAACAAGCTACCGTTATTTACCTGATAAAGCAGGGATTTGTTATATTGCAGTAGATAAAAAGAATGTACTCAATATGAGTGACACAACTACCTTAATCAGATGGTATCAGACGGAGCTGGAAATTAAGAATGATTCAGATATCCAAATTCCTATCAACCATGAGGAAATTGAAGCCGTAAGAAAAGAAACCAAGGGGATGGTTCCTGAGGATCGTCTAAAAGTAATTGCTAGGGGTAGAAAATTATCAGAATATGCAAAAGAGCTTTTGGCAGCGCAGTCATCATTAAGTAAATCAAATTTTATCGTTGTAGCAAATAAGTTTTTATCCACTTCTATAGAGGAAAGCCTAGAGAGCAATGATATCCTATTGAATATTCTAGCTTTAGTGGACAGACGGGTAGGAAAAAAACGAATTTTAAACATGACCGAGAAGATGAAGTTAAAGCATCCAATTGTGCAGTATTTTTATGAACTACGGCTTAGTACCTTATGATAATAAATAACTCATCACGTGAACATCACTTATTGCGAAAAATTTTACCGCCAACTTACTTAATGGGCAATTATGTTCCTGCAACAGTTGAGAACTTATTGAAAAAAAATTACATAAAAAAGCCGTAGGGGATTAAGAAACTATGAATATTAAGCAGGTAGCTGATTTATTAGAACAGGAAAGAATTCAAGTGGAGGCAATGGACGTGTCGATTCATGTCATTCCTTCTAATCAGGACGAAAACATATATAAGCTAGAGAAAAGGGGAGATCAGTGGGTCTATTTATTTATCGAAAATGAAAGAGGCAGCAGAAAGGAAACCATTCTGGAAACTTTCCAATCTGAAGCACAGGCTGCTATTTATTTCCTTCTAGTCACATTACAATCAAGCTTTTACCGCAATTATATTTTTCCATTCAAAGAAAAAAGTGCTTCATTAAATATTGGCAGTCCAAACTTTACGATTGCAGATTTACACCAAGCCTTAAGTTCGTTTCATGTCGGTCATGTAAGCTACAGCTTTTATGATGAGTCTATCGTTCCTCATAGTTTACACGTATCACGAGTGACACCAACTGAATCAAAAGTTCAATTCATTGGAAAAAATAATAGAATAATTTTTGAAACGGTAGAATTAGAAGACTATGAAGCATCCTCAGTTCTGTTTGATTTCGTTTATTTGCTTGCTTTGTTGGATAAAACCGTTGATCGTTTCGTGCAGGAAAATCAATTAACGAGTTTGTCAGACGAGGAAATTGCAATATTTTTAACCGCATAAGAAGGAGAGCCAGTATCATTCCTTACTAACTGCATTTGAGACTTGTTTTACAAAAATGCTAACAGTGATTTTATTTATATATAACCAGTGAAGAGACTGAAACCAATCGGTGGGCTACTCGTGTCCTACAACAGAGACTTGGTCCATTAATATAATTCATTAAAGGAGAGGTTTAGTAGAGTAGGTATTAGTCAATGAAAGTCCCGTAATGATTATTCCTAGTTTAGCAACTAAGATTGGTTTAAATGAGGCAGTGGTATTACCCAATAAGGGATAGAGTGGTCTTAGGGCCAGGGAAAGCTGAGGGATAAGTCAACGACAGTATTCGACATGTTTCACGTGTAACATGTAAGAATTGATTGTAGATAAAGAAATAAATAAATTATGACTTCAAAACGACTTTGATACATTTGTCTTAGCGGTCGTTGAAGATAACAACTATATTTTACCCAAAAGTTTATTAATAAGTTAGCTACTTAATGTTTCATATTTTGCACCAAAGCTGTCATAACTACGCTATCACGGATTGTTGTCCCGTTTGATGTACCAGTTCTTATAGTGGGTCATAATCATAATCGGCATTCATTGTTTGATAACGGAAAAATAGAAGTGGAAGGCGTTCTTTAATCCCTTTTAGAAATGATAGTAGATTTATTTATGGAATTGTTGTCTTCCTAATGAAAAAGTCATATTAATATTTTTTAGTGGAACGGAAAAAAAGATACTCAGTTCAAAGGTACCAATGAAAAAGGGGTTGACCCCATAAGGCAACCCCTTGCAAACTGTTATTTTATTGTAAGCGTTACAGAATTATAGTTTTTCCCATTACCAAGTGGATTGTAGTTTTTCTCAATGTTTCCTGCGGCGTCCACAGTGAAATAATTGATGGTTGTTGTCTTTTCAATTTTTAATGTTTCTGCAAATTCACGGGTGCCGCTTAATTTAATTTTAGCTGATTGGAAGGTAGGGCGGCTGCCGTCAAGCGTATAATAAATGGTAGCTGGCTCACTTGTTTCAATCTTAACATCAACCGGACCTGTGTATTTACCGTTTCCAGGTGTAGCTTTTGAGGAAGGCGGCTGATGGTCTTTTGCACTATTGTAGGCTACTTTAATTAAACCAATCAACCCATTGGCAAATTCCATTGCTTCTTCATGGCCTTCTACAAAGGCTGGCTGGAATCCAACTGCCTGCCATCTTTTTGTATCCTTATTCCATAAATCGGCTCCTACTTCGAAGTTCCAGGCATAAATCCCCTTTTCATACCATAGGTAGTCCGCAGAGTTACCTGCAGCAGAGTATAGTACGTCAGGAATTGGACCTGTACGGCTAGGTAGAATGACCGTTCCGCGGTGGTCTTGAATATCATTTAAGATGTTATCAGAAGCTGCCCAGTAAAACGCTTCTTCACCAGCTGATGGGCGTGGCAGTGTTGTACGTTTTGAATCGTATGCACCAGGGGACCACATAAAGTAGCCGCCGTAACTATGAATATTCATTGCAAACTTAATATTTGGGTTTTTGTCAGCAAGCCAGACAAGGTTTCTTCCTTCAGGCTCAGAGTTTTCAGCAGGTCCAGCGTAAGTATCACTTCTACAGTTTGTTGTTGATGCACCAATAAAGCCGTCGAAGGCAGATCCGACCGAGTGGTTACGGTTTAGGTCAACTCCCCAAGAATTACGGTATGCAGGATCAGATTCAGTAGGACCACAGTAGTTTGTCATATTTCTACGCTGCATATTGTAATCATTAAAGCTGTAATTGGCTCCATCAGGGTTTACCGACGGAACAAGGAAAATATCCAGGTTATCGACAAGCTTTCTTGTCTCACTATCTTGACTATAGTTTCGCAGTAGTCTTTCTGCTGTTTCGATTGTCACGAGCGGTGTCACCCATTCACGCGCATGCTCCTGAGCATATCCAAGAACACCTGGTTTAGAACCATCACGATGCTTGCCGATTCGGATCGCTTTTACTGTAAAAGGATCCCGGGAAACGTCTGCAGCTGCTTTTAGATTATCTGTTAATTTCGCAGTCGCTGGTGCGACAACACCAGCACCAGCATTACCGCGGTATGTAGTCGCGGTCACTAGTTGGCTAGCATTCTCATTTAGTGCTTTAACCACCTGTGCGGCGGTACTTGTTGCCTTTCCTGACGAATCAGTAGCTAAATCTACTAAAATCTTGGTACCATCCACTGTCACTTTTAGTGGTGCATTATTGGTTCCTGGACTCTTGAATTCTACCGATACATTATTCCCGCCTTCATGCCCCCATGCTTTTGAGGAAACAACAACTGCGAGATTGGTCGTGCCGCCGATTGTTGCTTGGGCAAGACGTCTGTAACCATTTGTTTTATTTGGCATATCAATGATTTCTACTAAGTTCGGAAATTCTTTTGCAAGTTTTTCGGCACGTTCATATAATTCATTTGGTGCCATATAGTGGTCAACAAAATCCGTAACATAATCAGTTTTTGGATGTGTCGGCTCTTTCCCTAGCCATTCCGTAACGGAGCTCGTTACTGTTCCGCCTAGGCTACTATCAATTTTTACAGATGTAGGTATTGCTGTTACTGGCAACATCAAATAGTGATAGATATATTCTCCGTAATCAACGAATCTAGAAAGTGTTGCCGATTTTTCAATTCCATCCTCGGTCCAAGTTGCCTTAAGCGCTGTACTTGCCGTAGCTCCAGCACTCGATTTCACTTCAAGATAAAGGAATGTATCGGATTGATTCGTAAAATGGTTTGCCCTAAGGACTTTAAGTGTATCCTCGGAAGCTGCCAGACTGGCTTGCAGCTGAACCGCAGATTGCCGCTCTGCCACGCGTGTATTCCATTGATTTTCGGTGATCAGGGTCTCTTTTACATTGATGCCAAAGGTCTTTAACATGGCAATTTCTGTTGGTGTGACAACGGCATCCACTTCATAGACTCCGTCGTGTGCTTCGACTCTGTGGGTAAGGTCAATTCCAAGCTCAAGAAGCTTGTCCTTTGCCTTTTCATCTGGTACTACAAGTTGAACAATTGAGACCGATTCTTCCTTAGGAATCGGCTGGTCAGGCTGTTCGACCGCTGCAACTGGAATACTAAGGCCTGGATAAAATGTAGAGAACCCTAGTCCGGTTATGGCAGTCATCACCACTAAATTCCTTTTCCATTTCTGCTTTTTCTGTTTTGTCAAAAACTGCACCCCCATAATGCTAAAAATTTTAATACAAGCTTATTGTAAATTGAATGTACTTAATATCTTGTCGTAAAATCAGGGGCAGTTAAAAATTCGCTCAACAAAAAATTTTATTGAGATAACATCATACTTTATTTTAGAAGATTAAATTTTAGGCTGTTTTTCCTATTTAGAAAGTACTGTGCCACTCGAAAAATCTAGTCATTTTAGGAGCACAAGATTACTAAATTTTATTCTATTATAATTTCTATAAACTATATGTTGGCAATCAACTGTTTTTATTGTTTGATATTGTTGCTTTTTGTTTAATTTTGTAAAAGGAAAGTTATAACATATTTTAAAGCTTTTAATGAGTTAATAAGTGAAAGAATGATAATAGAAATGAGATAGTATATTTTTACCTTAAATGGTATGTATAGGTATGGTAAGATAGGAGTACAAAACTGTCTGGAGTTTAACATGGTAAAAAGATTAAAGGAATCTTTAGATTCGTTTGATTCAATATTGTCAGCAGCAATTAGCAGACCCGATGAACGTTTTTATTTTTATCATGCTCTTTTAGAGTTGGAGTTGGTTATTCTAGGTACTGTTGATGGAGTTCAGACTGAAACAACAGATGAGGAATCCACCATTTATTTAAAATACTTAGATATAGACGGTGAACTTGTTCTTTTCTGGAAACTTTTCTGGCAGCTCGGGGGTACGGCAGAAAGATTGGCGAAGGGTTATTTGGAAGTTCTTGTTGAAGGACTCATCCCTCCTGATGATATGAAATCATCGAATGAGGTGAATGGTAGTGGATAATTTAGATTTATTTGAGGAACTGATGATTGATGATGATGGGTTATTACTTTCTCTCCGCTTGGGCTATGGGCTTGATAAAGAGAAGGCTGACCAAATCTATAAAGTTCTAGCCTACTTGGCTGTCGAATGGAAAGACCAAGAGCAGATTCCTAAAAAAGCGGCAGACACATCTTTCAAGATATTACAAACCCTCAGCTTATGGAGGCAAGATGTAATAAACATCATTAAACCCTTTTATATCAAAATATTAAAGGTCACGATTGTGCTCGTGACCTTTTTTTGACATTATTTATCAATTCTCAGTACGTTTTCCTTTGATTCTCAAGTTTTTCAGCATAGCTTTTTTGGACAGCATCAGTTGTGTGTAAAAATACTTGTTATATTTATGTCTACTATCTATATACGCATTAATGCACCATTAGGCTCTGGTAACTCTTCTTCCCTGATCTGATTCATTTTACAAAAATGTTCAAAAAAGTTCTGTGCTAGTTCTCGCTCCTGAGCGTCACTTTTCAAAGAAATAATATCAAGTAAAATTTGAGCCATCCATACATTATCAAAATAACGGTATTTCCCTGTATTCCAAGTCATTTTTTGAGGGAATTTTTCATTCACATAATATTTCCAAAAAGGCATCCTATCAGATTCCTGTTCTGTAAGTTGTAGTCTGTATTCTGAATGAGCTGGAATATATCCATCTTCACAAAACTTACCGATAAAATCTTCATTCACCATATAAACACCTAAGATACGTCTGTCTTTTTCAGGCATACTGGAATCTCTTGCTGTTAAAAGGCAAACACTATTTTGGAATAAGCGGATAGGTTTGTTTGGCTTTCCTTTGTTATTACCGCTTTTTATTACGCCCGTAAAAACCTTCCACTCTGTAAAAACCCTGCTCATATCTTCGGCCTCACACCAAAAAACCATTTGTGATTCGGGATGAAGTTTATGATTCTTCATAAGTTTTTCATGTTCCAAGCGAAGTTGCTGTTTTTCACGTTGTAGCTTTTTTTCTTCTTCCTTTTCCTGTTCTATCTTCTCCTGTTCTATTTCCTTTTTTTGTATAACCTTTTCAAGTGAATTGGCAGCACTTTTATCATGTAACTTTAGGTGTTTTCCAAATGCATCGGGAAAAACAAACTTTTTATTTTCCGTTGCGAAATGTATCTCTATGATAGAATCATTATGTTTAACAACACTTCCCTTGCCAAAACGCTTGTGTGTTACTTCCTGATTGATTAGATTCATTATTTTTATCCTCCTTGTAATACTAAAATTTGGCTCACACAATTAGAGTCAAATTTTAGTCAACATTCAACTAACTTCCATTTAGAGATAAGTTTCTGTATTGCCTTTTCTTCTATTTGGTTGATGCCCTTCATAGGTGACTTTCAATATTTAAACTAAATTCATTACAACTTTCATTTTTCTTCAGTTCCTTCGATTGTAAGAAGAATATAAAAAAAACGCACCCAAATTCTGTCAGCAAAAAGATTACATAAGAATTTGAAATACGATTTAAAAAACCCTTGTCATATTACTGTAACATATTTTCAGGGATACCACAAACTTTATATTGACAACATAATTTGCTGTGATGTAAAATAAAAGATTATTTTATTTTATATTCTTATGTTTTTCTCCATATTCGAGTTAGAACTAAAGAAACTTGTAACATATTTTGACAGATACACTTTAGTAAACGGTGTCTATGTTTCAGAAAAAATATGAATAATGGTTCTGAAAAGGAAGCGAAAGCTGGACTAATTGCACCGTGGTTTGACCAACCAGGTATGGGGACACAATTTCACACGGACTATATGGTTAAGGATAGAATGGGCAAATATGTTCCTGAAACAGTTGAGAACTTATTGAAAAATAATTACATAAAAAAGCCGTAGGAGATTAAGAGACTATGACCATTAAGCAGGTAGCTGATTTATTAGAACAGGAAAGAATTTAAGTGGAGGCAATGGAAGTGTCGATCCATGTCATTCCTTCTCATCAGGACGAAAACATATATAAGCTAGAGAAAAGGGGAGATCAATGGGTCTATTTATTTATCGAAAATGAAAGAGGCAGCAGAAAGGAAATCATTCTGGAAACTTTCCAATCTGAAGCACAGGCTGCTATTTATTTCCTTCTAGTCACATTACAATCAAGCTTTTACCGCAATTATATTTTTCCATTCAAAGAAAAAAGTGCTTCATTAAATATTGGCAGTCCGGGTTTTACGATTGCAGATTTACACAAAGCCTTAAGTTCGCTTCATGTCGGTCATGTAAGCTACAGCTTTTATGATGAGTCCATCGTTCCTCATAGTTTACACGTATCACGAGTGACATCAACTGAATCAAAAGTTCAATTCATTGGAAAAAATAATAGAATAGTCTTTGAAACGGTAGAATTAGAAGACTGGGAAGCATACTCAGTTCTGTTTGATTTCGATTATTTGCTTGCTTTGTTGGATAAAACCGTTGAGCGTTTAATGCAGGAAAATCAATTAACGAGTTTGTCAGAAGAGGAAATTGCAGTATTTTTAACCGCATAAGAAGGAGAACCAGTATCATTCCTTACTAACTGCATTTGAGACTTGTTTTACAAAAACGTTAACATTGATTTTATTTGTATATAATCAGTGAAGAGACTAGAACCAATCGGTGGGTTACTCGTGTCCTACAAAAGAGAGTAGGTCCTTTAATATAATTCATTAAAGGAGAGGTTTAGTAGAGTGGGCTTTAGCCAATGAAAGTCCCGTAATGATTATTCCTAGTTTAGCAGCTAAGGTTGGTTTAAATGAGGCAGTGGTATTACCCAAAGAGGGATAGAGTGGTCTTAGGCCAAGGAAAGCTGAGGGATAAGTCCAACGACAGTATTCGACATGTTTCACGTGTAACATGTAAAAATGATTGTAGATTAAGAAATAAATAAATTATGACTTTAAAACGACTTTGATACATTTGTCTTAGCGGTCGTTGAAGATTTTTTTATTTCCAAAGAGGTGACCACCAAAATTGTAGTCACCTCTTTATTGTTTAAAAAAATCTCTTTTATTTCGATAATCCTAAAATTAACTCTTTATAGATATCGAAGAAAGCAAAGTAATAATCTTTGTAGACATATTCATCTGTTTTGTGTGCCATTTTTGTTTCGCCTGGACCGAACATCATGAATGGGAAGTTGTCATCTTTACCTCGTAATAAGTTTGATGCATCCGTCACCCCAGGAGAGCCCTTAACAGAAATTTCTAAACCTAAATGTTTTTTACCGAGTTCTTTTGCAAGATTAACCATTTCAGACTGTCCTGAAGTGAAAACACTTGGTAATGACATGGTCACTTCGACCTTAATATCAGAGCCTTCTTTATTGTAAATGCTTGCTGTTGTTTTGAATAAGTCAATCACTTCATCGTTATCAAATTCTGGAATCGTACGCACGTTTATTTCAGCTACTGCTTTTTCTGGAACTGAGTTTACTTGGTTCCCTGCATTAAAAATAGTTGTACTCATAACCAATTTATCTAGAACTTCATTTTTACGATCATCGCCATTCAATTTTTCGTCTAATTCTAATAGATATTCCATCAATGGATTTATCGCATTATAACCTTGGTTAGGCATAGAACTGTGTGCAGCTTCACCAATAGACGTTACACGCAAGTTAAGTGATCCTTTGTGAGAGTAAATAATCGTATCATGAGAAGGTTCAGCTACCCATAGATAATCTACATCATCCATATAGCCTTCTTCGTATAATTTTTTAGAACCAGCACCGCCGACTTCTTCACCAGTCGTTGCCATAAAACGGACAGTGCCATTTTTTAGTTCATTATTTTCCTTGAGTTCAATCATTACTAAAGCAAGGTTAACTAAACCTGCTTTCATGTCATTTGTTCCACGTCCGTATAATTTTCCGTCTCTTTCTGTCAATCTAAACGGATCAGTTGTCCACTCGCTTTCATCACCAGGAGAAACGACATCCATATGACCAGACACGCCAATGACCGGACTACCGCTTCCAATTTCAGCTACTAAGTTAACTCGAGTGTCTGTAACTGGAACAATTTTAGACTCAATGCCGTATTCAGCAAATAAATCTTTCAAGTAATTTGCCACTTCGATTTCGTTTTCAATAATAGATTTAATCGCTATAATGTCAGATAAAATCTTTATCTTTTCTTCTTCTGTAAAATGTTTCATACTAAATTCCTCCAACATCTTATCTATCCTCTGGTGAGAATACAACTGTATTTTACCCAAAAGTCCATTAATAAGTTAGCCGCTTAGCAGAAACCATATATAAGCTGATAATCCTTTGCGAATGGTTCTCTTACATAAGATTGATAAAAGGCACAACTAATTCCTAGTTGTGCCTTTTTGTGGCGGTGTTTTATGAAAAAACACTCTCAAAATATGTAATTGTAGAATCTAAATTACATCAATTATATGTTGATTTCCTGCTGTCTTTTAACTTGAACGTCCATATTTTTTTCATAAATTTTAACGATAGCACAGTGATCCTCATTGACCCTTCCCAAACTCTCCATTTCATTCATATATTGGAGAACCATATTAGACATTGGGATTTCAACACCCATTTCCTTAGCTAGATCTACTGCATTCTGTAAATCTTTCTGATGGACGGCAATTCTCGCACTTGCTTCGAAATTTCGGTTTATAATTTTGGGAGCCTTAACTTTAAATATAGGACTTCCAGCGTATCCATCCTTTATTGCATGAAAGAGAGTCTCAGGATCCAGTCCAGCCTTTACCGCAAAAGCCAGCCCTTCTGAAAGGGCACCGAGATAAACACCGGCAATCATATTATTAGCAAGTTTAGCAACACTGCCGCACCCGGATTGGCCCATATAAGTGACGGAACTTCCCATACAATGAAGGAGAGGACTAACCTCATCAAATGTTTTCCTATCACCGCCGCACATAAGGACTAATGTTCCAGCAATTGCTCCAGGTTCACCGCCGCTGACAGGAGAATCCATTAGACTTACTTCCGCTAGTTTTGCCAGCTCATACAATTCTCTTATTACAGTAGGAGCTGTAGAACTAAGGTCAACAATAATAGTACCTTTTTTCCCTTTATGGATAATTTCCTGAACACTTTCTTTTACAAGGTCATTGGAAGGCAGGCAAAGAAAGATAATATCACAATTTTGGTAGATTTCGTCTATGTTATCTGGGGAGTGACCGCCGTTTCCTATAAAAATACTCCGTTTTTCATTAAAAATATCATAGCCCATAATAGCGTAATCACTTTTCTTTAAAAGATTTAATGACATTGGTAATCCCATAATACCCAAGCCGATAAAACCAATTGTTTTATTAATAGGAATCACTCCTTTCTAAATTCTATGAGTCTATTTATTGATTGCATGTATAGCTCTATTTTCAGAAGCTAATGCTGCTTCTCTAACGGCCTCGGTTAAAGTAGGATGCGCATGAATGGTTTCAATTAAATCTTCTACAGTGGCTTCCATCCCGATGGCTAATGCACATTCAGCAATCAAATCAGTGGCTCTTGGTCCTAAAATATGAACACCTAAAACCTCTTTAAACTCTTTGCCGAGAATTAATTTGACCATACCTTCTCCGCCGTTCATGATAAGTGCTTTTCCATTAGCCATAAGAGGGAAATGGCCGGTTATATATTCAATACCCTCATCTTTTGCTTTTTCTTCCGTCAATCCAACCCCTGCAAATTCAGGATTTGTATAGACGCAGGAAGGAACTGTTTTACCATTATAAGAAGCTTCCATACCCATTGCGTTTTCTGCGGCGACTTCACCCTGGGCAGAAGCTACATGTGCTAACATGACTTGGCCCAAACAGTCGCCGACAGCATAAACATTATTTATATTTGTTTCCATTTTATTATTAACAGTAATTCTGCCTCTGTCATTCTCAATGCCAGCATTCTCAAGTTTCAAGCTTGAAGTATTTGTTCTTCTTCCAACTGCCACAAGAACTTTTTCTGCCTCAAAGCTTATTATTTCACCTTTATATTCCACTTTCACTTTTGCGCCGACGGATGAGGACTCTACCGACTGAACCTTTGCCTCAGTAAAAATGTCGACACCGTTCTTTTCCAATCGGTTTCTTAATATAGCAGTTAATTCACCTTCCATCAAAGGCAGCAGCTTTGGCAGTGCTTCAATGATCGTTACTTTGGTACCAAATTGGCTGTATACGGATGCAAATTCCACGCCGATTACCCCACCCCCGATTACAAGAAGTGATTTGGGAACCTCTGGCAGGGAAAGGGCGCCTGTAGAATCAATGCAATGATCATTTTCTTGAATACCTGGGATTGGTGGTATTGCCGGAACGGAGCCAGTGGCAATGATGATTTTCCCGCCAGACAATGTTTCTTTACTGCCATCTGATTTGGTGACGGACAAGGTATCGGAAGAGAGAAACTCAGCAGTTCCATTTATTACTTTAATTTTGTTTGCTTTCATTAATCCCTTAATACCATTTACAAGCTGACTGGAGACACTATCCTTTTTCTTTAAAACCTTTTTCCAATCAAAACCATTTACATTTACATTAATGCCGAAATCATTTGCATGATTTGCTTCAGCTAATAAATCCGCAGAGTGAAGTAGTACTTTTGTAGGGATACAGCCAACATTTAAGCACGTACCACCTAATTTACTTTTTTCAACTAATGTTACTTTGGCACCTAGTTGAGCGGCCCTAATTGCGGCCACATATCCACCAGGTCCTCCACCAATTACAATGATTTCTTGAGCATCGTTTCCACTTTTTGTTGAATCATTTTCATTAGCCAATTTTCCTTTACTCCCTTGTGAATAGACTTTTAATAAACACAATCCTTAACTTTTGAAAAGTTCTTTTTTCTCTGAGTATTAGAGAAGAACATTAATAGGATTTTCAAGCAACTTTTTGATGTCTAGTTGGAATACTGCCGCTGCTGATCCGTCAAGAAGCCGGTGGTCGAATGTTAAGGAGATTTTCATCACTTGTTTTTTAAATACTTTTCCATCATCATCCATATCCAGTTCACTTTGGATGGCATTTACTCCAAGAATCGCTGCATCTGGCTGGTTAATGATTGGGGTAAAGGAGTCAACACCGTACATGCCAAGATTAGAAATGGTAAATGTAGAGCCCTTATATTCATCCATCGTAAGTTTTCCTTCTCTTGCTCGTGCTGCTAAATCTTTTGCTGCTGCTGATAATTCTTCAATGCCCATTTTGTCTGCATCCTTGATAACAGGGACAATTAGGCCTTCATCCATGGAGACTGCCATACCAAGATTTACGTGAGCACGTTTAATAATCTTATCTCCATCAAGGCTGACTAAAATATTTTTATTGCTTTTCAATGCTTTAGCTACCGCTTTTAACATAAAATCATTTACCGATAGTTTTGTTTCTCTGTTTGCATTAAGCTGTTTTCTGAATTCCATTAACTTTGTAACGTCAATTTTCACGTCCTGAGTTACAACAGGAATCTCACTGTGGGATTTGTACATTCTTTCCGCAATTGTTTTTCTCATTCCGGAAAGTTTAACTACAGTATCTCCATCCATTAATTCAACCTTTTCGCCTTTCGGTGCTGCAGCTTCTGAACGGGCTTGGATTGGAGCTTCCACTTGCGGCTCTTCAGCCTTTTTAATGATATCCTCTTGAATAATTCTTCCCCCAGGACCTGTTCCTTTAAGATTTGTATAATCTACTCCTAATTTTTTAGCTGTTTTTTTTGCAAGAGGAGAGATTTTTATTCTCCCGCCTGTCACTACAGGGAAAGTTTCAGCCGTTTCTTCTACTTTTGTTTCCACTTGCAAAGGTGCTAATTCTTCAACAGCCGCAGCTACTTCATCTGCTGCACCTACTGATTCGCCTGGAGCTCCTATGTAGGCTAACAGACCTTTAACAGGAATATCTTCGCCTTCTTGTGCTACTATTTTCAATAAAATGCCGTCTGCGTCACTCTCAAGTTCACTCGATAATTTATCAGTTTGGATCTGTGCAATCGGATCTCCGACCTTTACTTCGTCACCCACTTGCTTTAACCATTGGTCAATGGTTCCTTCCTCCATCGTAAGACCTAACTGTGGCATTCTAACTTCAACAGCCATATTTAAAACCCTCCAAACATATTTTCCATACTTCATCTTTCGTTCGTATAAATTTTAGGGATTCTTTCGTTACACGCTTAGTTCTATATGACGTTCACAGCGTTTTGTTTATTTAAAACCTTCTTCACGGCACTGACAATATCATTCACTTGTGGGAAATTTGCATCCTCTAATGGCGGGCTAAAAGGTGATACGATATTGAGTCCGGCTACTCGTTCTACCGGGGAATCTAATTCATCAAATAGTTCTTCCATAATCTGAGCGCTTATTTCACCACCGTAACCGCCTCTTTTAACCCCTTCTTCAACTACAACTACATTATGTGTTTTTAAAACCGATTTTTTAATTGCTTCCCAATCAAGTGGAACGATTGTGCGGAGATCTAATACTTCCGCATCAATACCTGACTTTGCTAATTCTTTAGCAGCGTCTAGAGCAAAGTAAACCTGTCTGCTCCATGTAATAATAGTTATATCTTTTCCTTCCTTCTTTACATCTGCTTCACCTAGAGGGATCACATATTCTCCTTCAGGGATTTCTTCCTTTTTAGCATAAAGGAGTTTATGCTCCAGGAATATGACAGGATCATTATCCCTAATGGCGGCTTTAATTAACCCCTTTGCATCCTTTGCTGTTGATGGACAAACTACTTTTAAACCAGGGATGTGTGCAAATAAGGCTTCTAAACACTGTGAGTGCTGTCCAGCATTTCTCCGTCCTGCTCCCATAGGCGCCCTAATCACGAGCGGCATTGTAAGCTGCCCGCCGGTCATATATCTTAATTTTGCGGCTTGGTTCATAACGGGGTCTAAACTAACACTAATAAAATCATTGTACATTAGTTCAACAACCGGTCTGATTCCTCTCATAGCTGCACCTACAGCCATTCCGGTAAATCCTAACTCAGAAATAGGTGTTTCAATTACGCGATCTGAACCGAATTCATCTAAAAAGCCTAATGTCAAAGCAAATGGGCTGCCCATTTTCCCTAAATCTTCACCCACCATAATGACATTTTCATCTCTTACCATTTCTTCATGCATGCCTTCTCTGATGGCAGCACTAACACTTATCTTTTTACTCATCGTACAACACTCCTTTCATTGTCTTGAGAATATACATCTGTTGTTGCTTCACTGAGATCAGGGTATGGAGAATTTTTTGCAAACTGATAGGCGTCTTCAATCTCTTTCTTCATGGCTCCGTCTATTTCTGCTAATTCTGCTTCCGTCACATCCATTTCAAGCAGGTAATCTTTTAATCTCTTAATTGCATCCTTTGTATATGCTTCCTCTATATACTCTTTTGGACGATAGCTTGAAGGATCACCACAATAATGACCTTCATGTCTGAACGTTTCACACTCTACGATGGATGGGCCGTTGCCTGCTCTTGCGTAATCAACAGCTTCCTTGACAGCTTCATACACGGCCAATACATTATTTCCATCCACTGTTTTACCAGGAATATCATAAGCTAAAGCTCTGACAGAAAGATTAGGTGTATTAGTTACTGATTTGATGTCAACAGAAACCCCAAGGCCATTATTTTCGATTAAGTAAACAACAGGAAGCTTCCATGTTGCAGCCATATTAATGGATTCATGAAATGCTCCTGTATTCGCACCAGAGTCACCAAAGAAACATAGTGTCACTTCATCTTTTCCTTTAATTTTGGAAGCTAATGCAGACCCTGTTGCAATTGGGATCCCTGCACCCACAATTCCATTAGCTCCTAAAATACCTAAGTTGACATCCACAATATGCATGGAGCCGCCTTTTCCTTGACAATATCCAGTTGCTTTCCCAAATAATTCAGCCATCGTTTTATCTGTTTTTGCGCCTTTTCCAATACAATGACCGTGTCCTCTATGGGTACTAGTAATAAAATCTCTTTTCTCAAGGGCATAGTTTGCACCAACGGCAGTTGCTTCCTGACCAATACAAAGATGGATATTTCCTGCTAACTCTCCTTTGTTGAAGCATTCACCTGCTTTTGTTTCAAATGTTCTGATCCTTACCATTTCCTCATATAATTTCAACAAAAATTCTTTTGAATACGTATTCTCAGTTTCAATTCTGCTTTTTACATTAACCAATTTCTCTACACCTCTCCGTTACTAATATTTTTATTGGGTAAAACAAAATCGACAAAAAAATGATTCTACCTGGTGGTAATAAGTGTCTTCTAGAACTGGAAACGCTTCCTTTTTTAAAAAAAATAAAAGTCTTTGCTGAAAAATTTTTCTCTTCTTCAACAAATCATCAAACTTATAAAACTAATATGCAAGTATCGTGCCAAAATTTAAAATAATCAATAAATTATAATTTCTTATAAGAACTAAAAGAAAATGCCAAAACATAGTGGTTATATGTTTTGGCATTTATTTGTAAGCACTTCAATAAAGGAACTATAGTCCAAATCGTTTTTTCTTTCGGGCCAAAGTAGTAAGGTCAATTCCTAAAACATCAGCGCAACGCTTCATAGGCTTATACTTAGAAAGATAGAAAGATAGAACCTTTTTTTCATATTCATCCATTATGCTTTTTAGCTCAATGTCAGAAGCATCTTCAACAGAATCTTCCAGCATGATAGGTTCGGTGCTGCTCCTTTTTTGTCGCATATTAGTCGGAATGTGTGTTTCATTAATGATATTTTCATCAGAAATAATCATAAGTCTTTCGACTGTATTTTTTAATTCACGTATATTTCCAGGCCAATCATAAGAAAGAAATGTTTGAATGACAGTCGGCAAGAAGGACTTGTTTATCTGGTGTTTTGCATTAAACATTTTCAGAAAATGCTCAATAAGGATCATGATATCATCAGGTCTTTCCCGGAGAGGCGGTATCGTAATGGACAACACATTTAATCTAAAGTAAAGATCCTGCCTAAACTGTTTTTCTTTAATCATTTTTTCTAAATCCGCATTTGTTGCAGCAATTACCCTAACATCTATTGGTATTTGTTTTGTTCCGCCCACTCTTTGAATTTTCATATCCTGCAAGACGCCAAGTAATTTTACCTGTAGAGAAAAGGGCATTTCCCCAATCTCATCTAAAAAAATGGTCCCCTTATTAGCAATTTCAAATAATCCAGCCTTTCCACTGCGATTCGCACCGGAAAAAGCACCAGATTCATATCCAAAAAGTTCAGATTCCAGTAAATGCTCAGGAATGGCTCCACAGTTGATTTTTACGAAAGGTCCTTTGCTGGTTCGAGTATCAATGGTATGAATGTAATTTGCTAAAACATCTTTTCCAACCCCAGATTCACCTAGGATTAAAATAGGAGTATTCACTTTTGAAAATTTGTGAGCAAGCAGGATAATTTTTTCCATTAATGTACTCTGATAGACTACTTGGCTGCCATTGACATTTTTAAGTTGAATCTCCTGTAAGGTTTGTCTATAAGATTCTGAGAGTGCATAGGTTTCATCTAATTGTTTCTTTAATTTATTAAGCTCTGTGATGTCTCTAATATTCTGAAATGTATAACAAAGTTGTCCATCATTATCAAAAATAGGTGTAGCTGATATTAAGGCTTCCACTCCAGTTGAGTATTTAATGGACTTTGTAATTGTAACCCCTTTGGATATAGCTTCAATTGATGCGGAATCTTCCATCCAGCCATTTTCAATTAATTCTGCGGCGGAATAGTTATCTAACTGCGAAGGCAGTAAGCCTGACATTTGTAAAAAGGATTGGTTATACCATATGGTTTGTCCTTTTGAATTGGTGATCGTTACACCATCAAATGAACTGCCAATAAGTTTGCGAAGTAAAAATTCAGGTTTATCTTTTAATAACTTTTCAAGACGCTCCATCTAACCCCTCCTTCTCAAATAATCAACAATTTTATGGCATTTCTGCCATAATTATAGCAAAAATGCCAATGAAATAATGCAATATTGCTACATTCTATATAATAATTCCGAATCCTTTGTGTTTACCTTGCTGTTTTCTGCTTATCGGGCGTTTGCACTTTTGATACCATGTATTCTTTAGGTATGCTTTTTCTGGCAAAATAATTGGAAATCCACGAACCCGTTGATAGATTAATAATCATATTAATAATTGGGGCAATAGCTGCGAGCTCTCCAATAAATTCAAAGGCTAGAATTGCAGCTAAGGCGGTATTGCATAAACCAACTTGAAATAGTATGGCTCGTGCATCGGCCTCACTGACTAATAATTTTTTCGCGATAAAATAAGAAGCAATCATAGGTAAGACAACTTGAATAAAAATAGCCAAACACAGGATAGGCAGGATAGCCATTTCCTTTTCAATAGCATTCTTTCCGCTGCCGACAATAATGTGGACAGTTAAGAGTAGTGATAGGGAGGATCCAAATTTAGTTGCTGCTTTTGAATGATAGGCTGAATTAGGGAAATTTCTTTGCGTGATAATTCCAGCCGTTAATGGGAGAACCACAATAAGTAAAAAAGACCTCAATAAATCAAAAAAAGAAATGGTTACTATAGTATCTGACATGCCCAAGAACGAAAGTGGTGTAACAATCGGACTTACAACAACATCAATTAAGGACGAAGCGATAACAAGAGAAGTATTACCCCCGGCTAGGAAAGTATAGAGAGTTGCAGCAGTGGCACTTGGTACTGTTCCAGCTAGTATGATCCCCGCCGCTAGTTCTGAATTAGAAGAGAAGAACAAATAGGCAATCCCTATGGAAATAAAAACGGTGATGGTCCATTTAAGCAGCGAAGCGATAAAGAGCTCTCTTTTTTTTTCTCTAATCCCTCTAACGGCATCTATATCCATTGATAACCCTGTAAAAAATATAACAATTCCTAATAAAAGACTGGGAATCCAGGATGGTGCCCGTAAATAAACTGGTGAAAAGTAAGTAATGACAGCAATTAATAGAATTAACAATGGCAGTCTTTTTGACAGAAATTCTGTTAATAATTTCATGAAGTTTCTCCCTTCCCTAATCCTCTATAATTTTTAAAACTATAGAATATGAAAAAAACAAAAAGTAGTTACGAGAATATATTAGCAATGTTCCGAAAAATTTAAAATAACTGAATATCTCCACAAAAAAAGGAAGTTATTTCAAAATAAGTTTCTCAAAGTAAATTATTGGATGGGGAGGCATAAAAATAACCCGTTTTCGAATGAAATTCGTAAGATTTCAGAAGGAGGAAAAAAAACAGAATAATTATTTTAAAAAATTGAACTTTAAAAAATATTTAGAAAAGACAGAAAAATTATTGACTTTATAAATATAGTCTTGTAAAAATGAAACTAAGGTTTCACTTTTTGCAAAAATAGTAAAGATGCAAACAGTAACTTTTTCTGTAAATAAAGGGGGAGTTAAAAGATTGAACAAAAAAATGTAAAAACTGTTGAAAAAACCATGAGAATTTTGGAGGCAATTGCTGAAAAACCCCGGTCTTTTTCTGAACTTATTACTCTATTGAACAGCAATAAAGCAACAATTTACAGGTTTATTACCACATTGGAAGATCAAGGGTATATCCACAAAAATCAAAATGAGCTTTATCAGCTTACATTAAAACTCTATTCATTAGGAAAGAAAGAAATGGAACGGTACAATAACCTGCTAGAGGTTGCCAAACCATTTTTAGTAGAGCTTGTCAATAAAGTAAATGAAACCGTAGTACTTTCGTCCTTTACAAATGACGCTGTACATTTCTTAGATAAAATTGAATGGAATTCAACACTAAGAATTGTGGTGGAGCCAGGGAATTCAGCCCCGTTATATTGTGTAGCAAGCGGTAAATTATACTTATCACATTTTAGTGATGAACAACTAGATGACTATTTTAATAGACAGACGCTTAAACCCTTTACCGTTAATACAATTACAAGTATTGACGAGATGAAGGCTGAAATCACAAAAATTAGAAGTTGTAATTTTGCAATTGATAATCAGGAATGGGAAGAGTATCTACGTGGTATGGCGTTTCCAATTTATGATTATACCAATAAAATGGTAGCTGCATTAAGTATTTCAGGTGTCTCCCATCGTTTTACGTATGAAAAAATATACTCCATTGTTGATGAAGGAACTGAAATTGCGAGCAAAATATCAGGATTACTAGGTTATGTAAAATGTGAATCGGGAGAGGGGTCAAGAAAATGAGAAAAAGTAAGTTATCTTTTATATTTATTGTAAGCGCTATCTTAATGCTGATAATTACGGGGTGTGGCAGCCAGAGCTCTAGTGGTGAAGGCGGTAAATCTGCAGAAGGAAAAAAAATGAATTTAAAAATGTCCGTTACTATATCAGATTCATCTACTTGGTATCAGGCCGCGGAACAATTCGCTAATGAAGTAAAAGACAAAACAAATGACCGAATCAAAATTAAAGTATATCCGAACGAACAGTTATCTGGCGGGGATTCTGGGAAAGCTGTAGAAAGTTTGTCAAAGGGAACAATTGATCTAACATATAACTCAACCATCATTTATTCTATCTTAAACGATAAACTAGGTGTAATAAGTGCACCATTTCTTTTCAAAGATTTAAATGATGTCGATACAAAATTAGCCGGTGAAGGCGGAGAAGCAATTAAGAAAATTATTCGTGATTTTGGTGTTGAGCCATTAGGTTTCGGACAAAACGGTTTTAGACAAGTTACAAATAGTGTGAAAGAAATAAAGTCTCCTAAGGATATAAAAAACTTAAAAATTCGTATCCCCGGAATTAAAATGTATACAGATTTATGGACAATGTATGGTGCCAATCCAACAACAATGACGATGTCTGAAGTTTTCACTGCATTACAACAAGGAACTGTTGATGGGCAGGAGAATCCTATTGATGTAATTTACTCTTCTAAACTTCAAGAAGTTCAGAAGCACCTTACAATGTGGAACTACTCTTACGACCCACTAATTTTAGGTATGAACAAGAAATTATTTGATTCATTAAGTGATGAAGACAAGAAAATCATTCAAACAGCTGCAGATAATGCGAATCAATACCAAATTAAACTTGCCAGAGAAAAAGAAACAAAACAAATCAAAGAATTAGAAGCAGCAGGAATGAAAATTTACACGCCAACAGATGAAGAGAAAGCTTCATTCAAGGAAGTAGCACAGCCAATCTATGACAAATATAAAAATGTATGGGGAGAAGACCTTTTAAATTTATTCTTAGATAAATAGTATCCGTAAATAATAATTAGGGTGTGATATTATGTCCAAATTGCTTTCGATGGTTGAAAATAGCTTAATCATATTTAGTTCAGCCATAATGTGTATCATTACCTTTGCGAATGTAGTATCGAGATACGTAACAGGAAACTCATTTGCATTTACGGAAGAAATAACGATCAATATATTTGTTCTCTTAGTTTTTGCAGGGGCTTCTGTCGGGGTGAAGAATTCAGCTCACCTCGGCTTTACCCTTCTCTTTGATCGTGCCAATCTTCCAGTTAAAAAGATCCTTTGTGTTTTTTCAGGCCTTTTAGTCACAGCAGTATTTATCCTATTTGCTTATTACGGGATAGATATGATCCTGTATCAAATGTCAGTTGCTCAAATGACACCTGCCTTAGGCTGGCACCAATGGATGGTTTCATCAACATTTCCACTAGGCTGTATATTATGCGTAATCCGTTCCATTGAAGTTGCTGTAATCGAATACAAAAATTTACGCTTGGAAAGTGAATGATGTAAATGATAGCTATAATTCTTTTTGGAGTATTTTTTCTTCTATTATTTTTAAGAGTACCTATTGCTATTGCCCTTGGTGCAGCTTCCATTCTCTCATTGATATCATCAATGGGTATAAGTTCACTGGAGTTAATTTCGGATATTATGTATACAAGTGTTGCGAAGTTTACATTGCTCTCCATTCCATTTTTCATTATAGCCGGTGTTATTATGGACTATGCGGGGATCTCAAAGCGTCTGATTAATTTTGCTGATACATTTGTTGGACATAAAAAGCATGGGATGGCGCTTGTAACAGTTATTACTGCACTATTCTTTGCAGCTATATCTGGTTCCGGTCCTGCGACAGTTGCAGCCATTGGCGGTATCCTAATTCCTGCATTGGTGAAGAATGGGTACAAAAAGGAATCTGCGGCTGCATTATTGTCAGGAACGGGCGCCACAGGGATTGTTATTCCACCGAGTATTGCCTTGATTGTATTCGCTGTTGTTGCCGGAGATTCCATTAGTGTTTCCATTGGCAGAATGTTTATTGCCGGAATTATTCCAGGCTTACTCATGGGTGTTGGCTTTTACTTGGCTGCAATCTATGTAAAGAAAAAAGATACGAAGGCAATGATGCTTGAAGCGCAGAAGGCTGGAGTCGAGTTTGAAATTGCTGCAACAAGGGAAGTCGCCACTCCTAAAGAAAAATGGACAGCTTTTACGGGTGCCATTTGGGGTATACTCGTTCCAGTCATCATTTTAGGCGGTATTTACGGGGGAGTCTTTACACCAACGGAATCGGCCGTAGTTGCGGTGTTTTATGGTTTATTTGTCGGGATATTCATTCATAAAGAACTTAAACTTAAAGATATAAAAAGAATATTAGTTGATTCCGGCATACAAACAGCTACTGTTATGCTTATTGTTAGTTCAGCCTCCCTATTTGCGTACGTGATCACGACGGAGGGAATCGCTACTATAATATCAGATGCAGTGCTCGGAATATCAGAGAATAAGTATATAATTCTCATCCTTGTCAATATTATTCTATTGATTGCTGGAATGTTCATGGATGCAGTATCTGCCTACTATATCTTTGTTCCAATTTTATTACCGATTATGATTGCACTAAAAGTAGACCCAACAGTGTTCGGTGTATTTATGACAGTTAACCTTGCAATTGGATTGTTTACTCCACCAGTAGGTGTCAATCTGTATGTTGCATGTGGAATTTCAGATATTTCTCTCAATAAGATTAGTAAAGCGATTGTTCCTTTTGTAGTTGCTTCGATTTTTGTTTTAATACTGATCACTTATATACCAGCTATATCAACATTTTTGCCTAATTTATTAGGTATAAAATAGTGGAGTAGATTTTTTGCAAAATATTATACGGAGGTGCAGTGATTGGTTAATCAAACCGGAGGTGTTATGATGGTAAACCGCCGTTCTCAGTCTGTGTATGATAAAAAAAGAGGCATCATTGTTGGTTGTTTAGCACCAGGTGATGACTTAATTAATGGGATTAAAAAAGTTTGCGAAGAGTATCAAGTGACAGCAGGTACGATGAACTGTATTGGTTCTTTGTCACATGTATCTATCATTCAATTAAATTATGAAGAAGATCATATGCTTTATTCTCCACCTATACATTGGAATACTCCTGTTGAATTGCTATCAGGGCATGGAGTGATCGGTCATGATGAAGATGGTGAATTAGATATTCATCTTCATGGTGTCTTTATTGACCATCGTAAGACGATAAACGGAGGGCATTTCCTAGAAGGAACTAATACTGTGGCAATCACCATTGAATATACCATCTATGTAATAGATGAGGCCCAGCCTGTCAGGAAATATGATGAGGCAATGGGGTTTAAGCTTTTCAATTTCTATAACAAAAGTGACGTTCAATAAAAAGAGGACAATATGACTCTATCAGAATCGAGAAAGGTAGAAAATTTTCCTTGATTCTAGTCAATAAAACTTAGAAAGGAGGGAGTTAATGAGAGGAATGATGAAATGCGTTATAAAAACGAAGCCGGGTCCGAACAATCTTGAATTATGTGAAAGACCTATACCTGAGCCGGGGCCTGGTGAAGTGCTCATTAGGGTACAATTGGCTGCAATATGCGGCACGGATGTCCATATTAAAGATTGGGAGCCCTTTGCTGCAGCAAGGTTAAATCCTCCAGTAATTCTTGGTCATGAATTCTGTGGTGAAATAGTTGAGGTAGGAAATGGTGTTGATTCTACAAGAATTGGTAAGTTTGTATCGGCAGAAAGCCATGTTGTTTGTGGTCATTGCGCTATGTGTAAAGCAGGACTGGCAAATGTGTGCCTTAACACCACTTGTATAGGATTGCATTTTGATGGGGCTTTTGCTGAATATGTTGTGATTCCGGATGAAAACGCCATCATTTGTGATCCCAATCTTCCTGAGGAAGTCAATTCTATTCTTGAGCCATTAGGTGTTGCAGTCCATGCGGCATCTAAGTGTGAACTTGCTGGCAAAACAGTTGCCGTAGTTGGGTGTGGTCCAATCGGTCTTATGGCTGTTGCAGTAGCCAAAAAAATGGGCGCAAGAAAAATAATCGCTGTCGAAACTAATGAATATCGCGCCGATACTGCAATAAAGATGGGCGCAACAATTGCTGTAAATCCCCTTAAAGAGGATACCATTACGAGTGTAAGAAATGCTGCCGAGGGTTTAGGTCCTGAAGTTATCCTTGAGTTTTCGGGCAGTAAGCTAGCAATAATAGACGAAACAAAATACATCAGGAGAGGTGGATCAATTGTTGTGGCTGGTTTGCCTTCTGGCGAAATTGGTCTAAACTTTGAGGATATATTTTACAATGGAGTAAATATGTATGGGATTTCCGGCAGGGAACTTTACCGTACATGGAATATTATGCAGGGACTTTTGGATGCAGGGCTAGATGTTAGGGATTGTATTAGTCATGTGCTACCTATTGCTGATTTTGAAAAGGGTTTTGATTTGATTAAATCAGGAAATGCCTTAAAGGTTCTTCTTAAGCCATAACAAAAATATTAAACCAGTAATTCTATCTGCACAGAGATGTTACAGCAGGAACACTACAAGCTTGAATTGAAGCAAGTTCATTACATACCCTTAATAACCTTTAGGCCTTACGAGATAGACTACTTCCTAAATACGGAAATAGTCTTTTTTTTTATTTTAGAAGTCATATAATCATCAACAAATTACCTTCCCTGTAAGTTGAAATTTGGTTAATCCCATTCCTCCAAGTAAGCCAATGTTTCTCAACCAAAGAAAATAAATAAAATAAAAAAATGCCGAGAAAAAACCTTTCTCGACAATCAAAGGCTGCTAGATTAGCAGCCTTTTTTCTTTATGGCTTCAAAATGACCTTGATACATTCGTCTTCATGGTCATTGAAGATTTTATACGCTTCGCTTGCCTTATCAAGCGGTACACGATGGGTAATGATTTCTGTAGGATCGAGTTGGCCGGATGTGATCATGTCAAACAGCATTGGCATGTAATGAATGACAGGGGCTTGTCCCATTTTTAACTGGATGTTTCTTTCAAATAAATTTCCCAGAGGGAATTGATTATACTTAGAGCCATATACTCCTGTCAGCTGTATGGTGCCAAATTTGCGCACAGCTTTCATGCCAATTCTGATTGCACTTATCGTTCCGCCGGAAAGCTTTATTTTTTGTTCAACTGTTTCTCTAGGTGTTTTTTCTCCATCCATTCCAACACAGTCAATGACCACGTCAGCTCCGCCTTTTGTTAGTTCAGCGATATATGCTCCAGCATCTTCGTAGTCATCAAAATTAATCGTTTCAACATTGTTCATCTTTTTTGCATGGTTCAGGCGGTATGGAAGATTATCGACTGCAATGACTCGGGAAGCGCCTTTCATCCAGGCGAACTTTTGTGCCATTAACCCAATTGGGCCGCAGCCAAGCACGACCACTGTATCGCCGGATTTAACGCCTCCACTCTCGACACTCCAATAAGCAGTAGGGAGAACATCAGATAAGAACAGCACCGCTTCATCTGGCACCTCTGCGGATTCCGGGATCACAAACGGCATGAAATTGCCATAAGGCACGCGGAGCAGTTCGGCTTGGCCGCCTGGATGCCCTCCGTATCTTTCTGTAAACCCAAAATAACCGCCGGTATCGATATGTGGATTTCCATTGGAATGGTCACATTGGCTTTCCATTTGGTTCTGGCAGAAATGGCAATGTCCACAGGAAATATTGAATGGCAGTACCACGCGGTCACCTTTCTTCACTTTTGTTACTTCTGGCCCGACTTCTTCAACAATCCCCATTGGCTCGTGTCCAATGACATAATCTTTTGATGCCGGAAGAGCACCTTTGTAAATATGAAGGTCGGAACCGCAGATTGCCGTTGAGGTAATTCTGACGATTATATCCTCATTCTTTTGAAGGGCAGGATCTGCTACTTCCTTTACTTGGATATCTTTTGCACCTTGAAACGTTACAGCTTTCATACGTTCCCTCCTCTTTAATAAATGCATACATAGGGTCTATACCCAATATTGGTTTTCTCTATTACATTAATTCTTGCCCAAGTTTCGCGATTATGAATGGTTTTTAGCAGTGATTAAGAGTGTTACAGGTCAAGCAGTTGTCATTGATGGCGGTTATACTGCTCAGTAATGGATTTAATTTATTAGTAAAAAACTTAAAGGGTAACATTTTCTTAAATAAGGTACTAAATTTGAGGGTTTTCCATGAGTAGTTTGACGGGACGGATATTGATCGCAGAGTTATTTTATCAAAATGGATAAATTAATATTGAAGGCTTCTCATTAGTTGTCCAAACTTTTGAGAAGCCTCTTTTTCTTTCTATGTAGTTAGATTAGATTGGAATTTTCTCATAAGCCATCTTCATTATTACATTTTTATGTTGAGGATAGTTTAGCAAAAGTTCGTTTTGTGTGAATAATTCAAAGTCCTTATATTCAAAACCTGGCGAAACCATACATCCAACTAAAGAGAATGTATCCTTATCCATTACAGATGATCCAAAGATCGTATTTTTTGGAACTAACGCCTGTGGGACTTCTCCTTTATCCACATTTAATCCTAATTTAATTTCTTTATAATCCCCATTTTCATTAATCATATGAATCGTTAGAGGACTTCCCGCATGATAATACCATAATTCATCAGATTTCAAACGATGAAAATGGGAAATGGTATTTGAGTTTAACAGAAAGTAAATACTCGTAAACAGCTTGCGCTTCCCTTCAAAATCCATGGTTAATTCTTGATCAGAAGTCATTTCGGTAGAGTGGAAAGTTTCTTTAAAATATCCACCCTCTGGATGTGGAGTTAGTCCAAGTTTTGATATAAAAAATTGTGGATCATGACTATTCAAAGCTAAATACCTCCGATTCTTTAGTAAGATATTTTTTAGGATACCAAAAAAATTATTCTACACTTCTTTGCTATTCCTGTTTCTTAAGTATAACTCCCTTATTGTACAAATAAATGAAGGAGGTTAAAAATTTTTAGGATGTGAAGGACAGTAATGGAGGAGAACATAAAACAAAACACATAGCGGATGCAAATTGCAGCTTCTCACCAGTATTAAACTTGTGGGAAGCTTTTTTGTTTTGTATCGCTTGGCGATATAACTTGCAAATAAATCTAAAAACCTTATATTTAATAGGAAGGGGGGGTCGATATGCGACCTGATATACAACCGAATGAACGAGCTTTTTCTTCCAAAGAAGTGGCAGAAGAAATAGGTATTGCAACTCCCACTGTTCGAAAGTATGGCCAGATCTTAGAGCGGAGTGGGTATGTGTTTTTGAAAGATGGCGACCGTCGTATCTTTGTTCAATCTGACATCGGAGCGCTTATAGCGTTACGCGATACGGACAAGCCTTTAGACGATACAGCTAAAGACCTTGTGAATCAACAAAAAGAAAGATTAGAAGGATCCAATGAAATAGAGATTGCGATAACCGATACATATGAAAATTTACCTCATGACCCTAATCAATTAAAAGAGTTCTTTACATTTTTAGTCAATGAACTCGCAGCCACACGGGAAATGAATGTCCAACTGAAAAACGATATGTCAGAGCTTAAAACAAAGGTTTCCCGACTCCAGCAAGATCATCATGTTATAAGTTCTACTATTGGAAATTCAGCGCAAAAAACAAATACTAAAATTGAAAAATTAACTGAACAGCAAAATAGCCAATATGAAACATTGCTGCAGCAAGAAAAACAAAGAAGTGAACTCTTACAAAAAGAGATACAAAATTTACGGGACGAACAGAAAAAAGAGTGGAGTTCACAAAATGATGTTAATAAACGTTTAGAAGAGGCGATACAAAAACCCAAAGGAAAATGGGGAGGGATTTTCTCCATATTTCGAAAATAAGGTATGACGCTAGGGACAATCCGTGTATCTTGGTTCATTCCGACCTTATAGCGACCATATCGTTACCCGATATGGTCAAGAACATAGACGATACAGCTAAGGAGCTTGTATCAACCAAAAGAAAGATTGAAGCAACCAATAAAGCGGATAGCGATACCCGATACATTTGTAAATCTACCCCTCGACCCAATCAGCTAAAAGAAATGATAATATTTCAAATTTCAACAAATTCCCGGGAAATATCTACAAATTATGAGTGATATCGATGAGAATTTAATATAGAAATCTAGAACAAATGTAAATCGAATATTATAAAGGTAAGAAACATGTGTTTAGTTTAATAGAAGGCGGGTATATAAGGAGTGTAGTACAATTCTAGTAAAATATGGAGGGATTTTTAAATGGCTATGGACAATAAGAACAATCGCAGTGACAACAACAATGGTAACATGACTGTCGAAGAAGCAGGACGCAAAGGCGGCGAAGCAACAGCAAAAAACCATGACAGAGAGTTCTATGAGGAAATCGGCCGTAAAGGCGGCGAAGCCACATCTAAAAATCATGACAGGGAATTTTACGAAGAAATTGGACAAAAGGGTGGCGAAGCACGTGCCAACCAAAGGAACAACGATAGGAACAACGATTAAGTAGGTAAGTAGGAATCATCGAAATGAATTCGAGAGATGATCCAAATTGTAGCAAGTCAGTCTAAAAGGTTTATAAAGATAGTAAGAAGCTGGTGAAAAACAATTTGTTTTTCGCCAGCTTCTTTTTGGTTTTATTGCTTTCACGGATAAAAGTCGTTCTCTGTTTAACAGAGAACGACTTTTTTTATGGGTAATGTTTGAAATTTATATATTACCTGTTGAACTGGAATTTATTTTGATATATATTCATATAATTGAGGGAAACCTCATCTGTTATATTTTGTAAATATGATTACTCCATAAGAAAAAATGTGAAAGTAAGGGTAAAAATGAACGGAAAAAATAGAATAAAGTGGATTGAAGAATTAGTACAGTCCACTATAAGAACTGTTGGAATAGATCTTGAATTGAAGCATGAACTAACTGGGGTAAATATGAGTTATAATTTTATCCTTGATTATATAGGTTACGATGTTGAACGAATAGAAGAAGCAATAAGGGAAATGCGGGGTCAAGTTTCACTCGAATCGTATGTTAAAGCTCTTACACTGCATGAATTAGGGCATTCGTTGGACCGAAAGGCTTTATTGGATTCACTGACAAAAACCCTGGAATTTTACGAGATGAAGAAAAACCATACACTATACGAACAATACAGTAATGGCAATCTTCTTGGCATGCTAATCGAGGAGCATAAGATGAATATAGAGTTTGAAGAAACGGCTTGGGCGAATGCTGAAAAGTTGAATAGGGAATACGGGATTGTCGATATGGAAGCCTTTGAAATAGTAAAGGGTCAAGGAATGGCAACTTATTTAAATTTATATGCAGAAGATTTACAGTTATATAACAAGCTCGTGTCGGAGCATTCCGAACAAATTGCCTAATAACTTTACGGTGCAATCTGGATCATACTCACGTAAATAATTTATACAAATAGAAAAAACCATTTCCTATATAAATTTAGGGAGTGGTTTTTTGTTTTGCTGAACTTGTCACAAGTATTTTTTGATTTAAGTGAAAAAAAGGGTATAATAATTATTTATTAAAAGAAAGAAATGGAGTAAATCTAATGGTCCAATCAATCAATACAAAAGTCGATTTAGTTATTGATGCAACCTTACATGCAGGAATGACGGATTATGGTAAAATCATGATCGGTGACAAGGGATTTGAATTCTTTCATGATCGGGATACTCGTAAGTTTATTCAAATACCTTGGGAAGAAGTGGATTACGTGATTGCTTCGGTCATGTTCAAAGGGAAATGGATTCCACGTTATGCCATCCGAACTAAGCGAAATGGGACGTATTCATTTTCTTCTAAAGAGCAGAAAAAAGTATTAAGGGCAATTCGTGAATACGTTGATCCGAATAATATGGTCCAATCATTAAGTTTCTTTGATGTTATCAAACGCGGTTTGAAGAGTAAATTTAAAAAGTAATAGTTTTACCATACAAGACAGGTTGGAACTTGTCTTTTTTTGTTGGGACATTGAGAAGATGGCGGAACCAGAAAAAAAATAAATTCTCTCTTGAAAGAGGAATATCTGGTGTGCTATAATTCCTCATGGAAGCTCATTAAAGTGTTGCAGCAAATATTAAAAAGAATGTATTTGATGTAGAAGCTGTTTTTTTAACACTTCATTTACAGCGTTTACAAAATAAATTTATATAGCCATTATTTTTTACGTGTTACTGATTCGATCAGGCATGAGTGAAAAGTATTGATTGAAATGAAGGAAAAGGGGTAATCTATACCCAAACCTTCATTCAGTCGACTTTTTGCTCATGCCTTTTTTATTGTTTTTGTTGAAACTGTAACCGCTTTAGATGAGCAGAAAAATACTTTAAGAGTTACCATGCTTTTTAAGCTATATCAATAATAATAGGAGGTAAAAAGATGGTAGGAATTATCATTGCTAGTCATGGTGAATTTGCCAATGGTATCTTGCAATCTGGAGAGATGATCTTTGGAAAACAAGAAAATGTAAAAGCTGTTACATTGATGCCTAGCGAAGGACCTGATGATGTAAAGGCAAAAATGCAGGAAGCAATCGCCTCTTTCGATAACCAAGACGAAGTATTATTCTTAGTCGATCTTTGGGGTGGAACTCCTTTCAACCAAGCCAACAGCTTGTTTGAGGGACACCAAGACAAATGGGCAATCGTTGCTGGTATGAACTTACCAATGTTGATTGAAGCTTTTGCATCGCGCTTCTCAATGAACACAGCGCATGAAATTGCCGTAAATATTTTAGCCCCAGCTAAAGAAGGGGTTAGAGTAAGACCAGAAGGATTAGAACCAGCACCAGCAACATCAGCTGCTGCACCTGCAGCTCAATCATCAAATGCAGGCGCCCCTGGTAGTTTTGAATACGTGTTGGCACGCATCGACTCTCGTTTGCTTCACGGACAAGTAGCGACTGCTTGGACGAAAACTACTCAGCCTACACGGATCATTGTTGTATCTGATGCGGTAGCTAAGGATGATCTTCGTAAGAAATTAATCCAACAGGCTGCTCCTCCAGGTGTAAAGGCACACGTTGTTCCTGTCAAGAAAATGATTGAACTTGCAAAAGATGATCAACACTTCGGCGGCCAGCGCGCGTTGCTTCTTTTCGAAAATCCGCAAGATGCCCTTAGAGCGGTTGAAGGCGGCGTTCCATTGAAGACGATTAACGTTGGTTCGATGGCACACTCACCTGGTAAAGTTCAGCCGAATAAAGTGTTAGCCTTCAGCCAAGCTGATCTTGATACTTTTAAAAAGTTAAAAGAACTTGGTTTGAACTTCGATGTACGTAAAGTTCCGAACGATTCAAAAGGTGACATGAATGAAATTATCAAGAGGGCTCAAGAAGAGTTAAACAAACAAAAATAAATCCAGAGGAAACGGAGGATTAATAAACATGGATTTGAATGTGATACAAATAATATTAGTCATTATCGTAGCATTTTTAGCCGGTATGGAAGGGATCTTGGATGAATTCCAATTCCACCAGCCACTTGTTGCTTGTACGTTAATTGGCTTAGTTACAGGGAATTTAGTACCATGTCTTATCTTAGGTGGTACTCTTCAATTGATCGCTTTAGGTTGGGCAAACATCGGTGCTGCCGTAGCACCTGATGCTGCGTTAGCTTCAGTTGCATCTGCTATTATTTTAGTTTTAGGTGGACAAGGTAAAGCTGGTGTTGCTTCTGCAATTGCGATTGCGGTTCCACTTGCAGTTGCTGGCCTTTTATTAACTATCATCGTTCGTACGCTTGCAACAGCAATCGTGCACTTTATGGATGCTGCAGCTCAAGAAGGAAACATCAGAAAAGTTGAGTTTTGGCAAGTCGTTGCGATCTGCATGCAGGGATTACGTATTGCCATTCCAGCTGCATTAATTGTAGCTATTGGGGCAGCTCCGGTTAGAGACTTACTTGTCTCTATGCCAGCTTGGTTGACAGACGGTTTAGCAATCGGTGGGGGAATGGTCGTAGCCGTTGGTTATGCAATGGTTATTAACATGATGGCTACAAAAGAAGTCTGGCCATTCTTCGCCATTGGTTTCGTTTTAGCGACTATTTCACAAATCACACTTATCGGTCTAGGTGCTATCGGTGTGGCACTTGCACTTATCTATTTAGCGCTTTCTAAACAAGGCGGTTCCGGTAATGGCGGAAACGGTAATACTGGAGACCCACTAGGCGCCATTATTGATAATTACTAAGAAGGAGGGACAAAAAATGGCACAAGATTTGAGATTATCCAAAAAAGATCGTATTTCTGTTTGGTGGCGTTCCACTTTCATTCAAGGTTCTTGGAACTATGAACGTATGCAAAATGGCGGCTGGGCATATACAATGATTCCCGCAATCAAACGATTATATAAGACTAAAGAAGATCGTGCTGCCGCACTAAAACGTCATCTAGAGTTCTTTAATACTCACCCATATGTAGCTTCACCTATTATTGGTGTTACTTTAGCGCTTGAGGAAGAACGTGCAAATGGTGCGCCAGTTGACGACACAGCCATTCAAGGGGTTAAAGTCGGGATGATGGGGCCTTTAGCAGGTATTGGGGATCCAGTTTTCTGGTTCACGGTTAGACCAATCCTTGGTGCGTTAGGTGCTTCTCTTGCTTTGACTGGTAACATCCTTGGACCGATTATTTTCTTCGTTTTATGGAATCTCATTCGTATGGGCTTCACGTGGTACACACAAGAATTTGGTTACAAAGCTGGTTCTAAAATTACCGACGACTTATCTGGAGGATTACTCCAAGATATTACAAAAGGTGCATCCATCTTGGGTATGTTCATCCTTGGTTCATTAGTTAACCGCTGGGTATCAGTAAGATTTGCGCCGGTGGTATCTGAAGTTAAACTTTCCAAAGGTGCTTATATCGACTGGGATAAGTTACCTGCTGGAGCGGAAGGGATTAAAACTGCCTTACAACAGCAAGCTGCGGGTCTTTCATTAGAACCTGTTAAAGTAACTACTTTACAAAACAACTTGGACAGCTTAATTCCTGGTTTAGCAGGACTCTTAATCACATTCCTTTGCATGTGGCTGCTTAAGAAGAAAGTTTCTCCAATCATTATGATTCTTGGATTGTTCGTGGTCGGTATTGTCTTCCACTTAATCCACTTGATGTAATATTTAATAAATTTCTTAGAGCATCTATCTCTGATTCTTACGTGATAGGTGCTCTTTATGTACATATCAGGAGTATATTTAAGGAGGCTGCTATGCTTACTATTGGGTATATTGGAAATGGAAAAAGTACTAATAGATACCATCTACCGTTCGTACTGCAAAGAGAGAATATAAAGGTAAAAACCATTTATCAAAGAAATCCTAAGCATGAAAGTTGGGATAGGATTGCAGGAGTAAATTATACTTCTGATTTAGATGAACTATTAAATGACAAGGATATTCAACTCATTGTCATTTGCACAAGAACGGACAGTCATTATGAATACGCAAAATTAGTATTAAACAAAAATAAAAACTGTTTGGTTGAAAAGCCTTTTATGGAAACCTCAGAACAGGCAAAAGAAATATTTGCCATGGCAAGAGAGAAAGGGTTACTTGTTCAGGCGTATCAAAACAGACGTTTTGACAGTGATTTCTTAACTGTTCAGAAGGTCATTGAAGAAGGGAAAATAGGGGACTTGCTCGAAGTGGAAATGCATTATGACTATTATCGTCCCGAAGTACCTGAGTCTGTTCATTCTTTTGATCCCGCTCAGTCATTTTTATATGGACATGGCTGTCATACACTCGATCAGGTGATCAGTTATTTTGGCAAGCCAGATCATATACATTATGATGTAAGGCAGTTATTAGGACAAGGAAGAATGAATGATTATTTTGATTTAGATTTATATTATGGAAAGTTAAAAGTATCTGTTAAATCCAGTTATTTTAGACTTAAAGAAAGACCCAGCTTCGTCATTTATGGTAAAAAGGGAAGCTTTGTGAAAGAAACCAAAGATCGTCAGGAAGAACATTTAAAGTTATTTTACATGCCTGATAACAAGGATTTTGGTATCGATACAATACAACATTATGGTGTACTGACCTATATGGATGAAGAAGGTACAATTCACGAAGAAAAAGTGAAATCCGTAAATGGCGATTATGGGCGAGTTTACGATGATGTATATGAAGCTATCATAAATGGTAAAGATAAAACCATTACAGACGAACAGACAGTGCTGCAAATGGAAATATTAGAAACAGGGGTTAAAGACTTAAAGTGAAATTAAAGGCTGGTTCTGTTATAGGGGTTATTGATCCATGCCTATTAAGGTAAGTATTCGGTTAGTTGGAAAAAAATTTAAACGATAAATAGAACCACTTCCTATAAAATTGGGGAGTGGTTTTTTGTGTTTAAAAAATTCTATGAGTTTTTTCTCTTTAAATAGTTTATACCATTGTTGCTTATACTCTAAAAAATCGTGTAGCAGCTATAGATATTTTCACCAAACGCTGGGCATAATCTTTATGTTTCAAAATCTCTAAGGTGGATATAGTAATATACATCGTTACAAAAGGAGGTTTTTTATCGTGGAGAATCTACTGCAAAGTCAGGTTGCTTTGGTTACAGGGGCTGGCTCAGGTATAGGAAAGGCTGCAGCTTTAAAGCTTGCTCAAAATGGAGGAAAGATTGCTTTAGTAGATTTGCATAAAGAAAACGTGGAAGAAGTGAAAAACAAAATCGAAGCAATAGGAAGTGAAGCGATTATCTTGGAAGCCAACGTTTCACATCCAATGGAAGTAGAAAACTGTTACAAAAAAACCATTGATCGGTGGGGGAGACTCGATGTTGTCTTTGCTAACGCCGGAATTAATGGGGAAGTTGCACCGATAGAGGACTTAGAGCCGAAGGATTGGGACTTAACCCTTTCCAATAACTTAACGAGTACCTTTTTAACGGTAAAATATGCGATCCCGTATTTGAAGACCAATGGGGGAAGTATTATTATTACTAGTTCCATTAATGGGAACCGGATCTATAAAAATATTGGAATGTCTGCCTATAGTACATCGAAAATTGGCCAGATGGGCTTTGGGAAAATGGCAGCCCTTGAGCTTGCCAACTATGGTATTAGAGTCAACATCATCTGTCCTGGTGCAATCGAGACAAATATCAATGAGAACACTTGGAAAGAAAATGATAATTTAAAAAAGGTGGAAATCCCTATTAAATATCCAGAGGGAAACCAACCATTGGAACACAAATCAGGGAAAGCCGAACAAGTAGCCGACCTAGTATTATTCCTTGCTTCCAGCCAATCAAACCACATAACCGGAAGCGAAATCTACATTGACGGGGCGGAGTCCCTCTTATAAGCAAAACAATTCAAACATACTATAATTGGTGCCTGACACCATAAAAAGACACTACAAACAAAATGTCCACCTACAGTGGACATTTTGTTTGTGCTTATATAAATTTCTAGACGATCCTTGGCCAATCCATGTAATTTATCTTATTCCTTAGGATGGTAAGCCCAAACGGAGACGCCGCCGCCGTTAACCGGGAAAGTGGCATATCCATCTTCTTCGATTATAATTTGATCATCCCTTGAGTTCATTAGGTCCACCCATGATTCCCCAGCCCTGTCTTCACCAACGTACATTCTTTTCTCGCCATCATCTCCATTGGAGATAACGACTGCACAACCAGAGTGTTCAAGTTCTTCAACACCTAGTCGAACCCAGCCAATGGTATTTGGATGGTCAAAGTAATCGTGCTGATCTCCGTATGCTTTTTCGTAGCGGGCAAAGAGGAGGCGATCCAGGATTTCTTTTTTGCCTTCTGCTGGCTCTGGCCCCCCAATTCCGTAATAATCCCCATAGAAGACACAAGGGTTTCCCTCTTGCCTAAGGAGAATCAGGGCATAGGCACTTGGCTTGAACCAATCTTGTACCCACGATTCCAACGATTCTTGGGGCTGAGTATCATGATTATCCACGAAAGTAACAGCATTCTGAGGGTGGGAGTTCACAAGGGTGTCCTCTAAAATGCAGCTTAAATCAAACTTATTTCCTTCATTGGAGGCTTGATGCAGCTTATAATGCAAGGGGACGTCAAACAAATCGATATGATAATCAACATGGTCCAGGTATTTCTGGCATGCTTGAAGATCAGTTTTCCAGACTTCTCCGACAAAATAAAAATCATCGCCTCGGTGTTTATGCATCTCATTCACAAACTCACTAATGAAAATGTGATTAATATGCTTAATGGCATCGAGGCGATATCCATCACAATCAATGGTATCACTAAGCCATTTTCCCCAGTTTATCATTTCTTTTTTTACCTTAGGATGTTCATAGTTAATATCGGCAAGCATTAAATAGTCATAATTTCCGAATTCATCATCCACATGTTCACTCCAATCCTTGTCATCTCCAAGGATTTTAAATATTCCTGATTTCCCCGTCTTTTCATCATAATCGGTTCCGCTAAAATGCTCAAACCCCCATTCAAAGGAAGAGTATTTTCCCTTACGCTCTGGAAATGTAAATTTTGTCCAAGCTTCAATATCAAAGGGTTCAGATATTTCTTTGTTTCGGTCCTCTGGGTCCACTTCAATCACTTTAATTAATTCCGTTTCGTCAGCACCTGCTTTGTGGTTCATTACTACATCTGCATAGACTTTCAGGCCTATATTATGACAGGCAGCTATTGCTTCTAGCAGTTCCTGTTTCGTCCCATACTTTGTCCGAACGGATCCTTTTTGATTAAATTCTCCTAGATCGTATAAATCATATGGGGCATAGCCATTATCCTCAGGCGAGGTCGCTTTTGTCACTGGTGGTATCCAGATGGAGGTAATTCCTTTCTCTTTTAATTCTGGCGCCATCTCCTTCAGACGTTTCCAGTGGCCGCCATCTGGCTCTAAATGCCATTCGAAAAATTGCATAATCGTTTTGTTTCTTTCCATGTACAGGTCCTCCTCGTTTAATCAAAAGGTATATGAATACATACCCAGTTTGACACCAGAAAAATCTTGGTAAAAAAACGGCATATAGAAATCCTTCTTTTGGTGAGGATTTTATTGCTTCAAAGGGAGAACCGATATAATAGCCTTTAATATTCAATATTTCGGATAAGTAGCATACAATAGAGGTAGATGAACTAAAATGAATTTTCCTCTAACATTCCCTGAACAATTTGTTCAGGGTTTTTTGTGTTGGAAATTGGCTTAGTAGATGCTTTCCAATTTTTTGCATATTATTTCTCTCTCATTCTGGGTATAACACTATGGATATAAATGAATTCATTACTCGTATTTGGGAGGAAAAAAGATGAAATGGAAAGGGAGACGGGAAAGTTCAAACGTTGAAGACCGAAGGGGCATGGGTGGTAAGACCATGGTTGGGGGTGGGATAGGTGGAGTTATCATTGTTCTCCTATTTACCCTGCTCGGCGGAGGTAACCTAGGCGACGTTTTAAACAATATGACATCGACACCCAATTCAGCAACAAGCACTCCTTACAAAGAATCAGCTGAAGAGAAGGAGCTTACCGATTTTGTATCTGTCGTCCTTGCTGATACTGAGGATGTTTGGTCAGAGGTATTCAAAGAGAGAGGTCAGGAATATGAAAACCCTACACTCGTTTTGTATAGAGACAGTGTCCAATCAGCCTGCGGAAGCGCTAGTTCAGCGGTAGGACCGTTTTATTGTCCAGGTGACCATAAGCTTTACATCGATTTAAGTTTTTATGAAGAGTTGAAACAAAAGTTCCAGGCACCAGGCGATTTTGCGATGGCATATGTGATTGCACATGAAGTAGGTCACCATGTTCAGACCCTTTTGCATAGTGGAGAGCAGGTTCCTCGTGCTGAGAGGCAAACGAATGAGTATTCCGTTCGATTTGAATTGCAGGCTGACTATTTAGCGGGTGTTTGGGCCCACTACGCTAAAGGAAAGGGATACCTGGAACAAGGTGATCTCGAAGAGGCACTGAATGCAGCAAATGCTGTTGGGGATGACACGTTACAGAGAAGAGCACAGGGGCATGTTGTTCCTGAAAGCTTTACACATGGAACGTCAGCGCAGCGGAAACGCTGGTTTAATAAAGGGTTCCAAAATGGCACGATTGAAGGCGGAGATACCTTTAACGCGGCAAATCTATAAAAGGCTTGGAAAATTGATTCTATTTGAAATGACCTTCATAGCTTAGATGAAGGACTAATCCTTCAAAAATCCAAGAGGAAAAGTCCTTCATACCGCCGATGAAGGACTAATCTTAGAAAAATCCAAAAAGAAAAGTCCTTCATACCACCGATGAAGGACTTTTGAGCACGTTTAAGGCGGAAATCAGTCCACAAGACCGTATCCAATCCTTTAGGTAGCCTCTTCCTTAGGCTATTTGTTTTCTCTTGATAACCAATCTAGACCAAACCACACAAATAATCAGGACAAGAATCGAAATCGTAACACCTACATATGGAGCGAGAATGGGCTGGTTAAAGATATTAACCGAAACAAAATTCATAAACAAGGATTCGACCTTCATAATGTCAGTCAGTGAGAACGTTAGAAGCTTCCGAACCCAAATAATATCAATGCTTAGAATGCTCTTTGCAAGAAGCGGCACTCCAAACAAGAGGGCTGATATAAAGAAGGAAATCATCGTTGATCTTACGAGAGTAGATATTAGAACAATGACCGCAGTAAAGGCAAGGGCGGCCAGCAAATGGATACCCACTTGAATCAGATGATACTCTAAAAAGGTAAAGCTATAAGGGGAGGCAGCGTATTTAAAGGCATACTGGATAGGAAGATCCCAGCCCTTGGTCCCGTAAAGTACTGTTTTTACAATCAAATTATAGGCTTCCCAGACAAATACGACAAAAAGAGTATAAATAGCGGCAGCCACCAGCTTTGCTTTCATCGTAACCGTTCGGCCATTCTTGGTACTGAGAATATAGTTTTCCACGCCTGATACATGCTCGTTGGAGTAGATGCCTGATAATCCAAGCAGCAGGAATAATCCAGTAAAAATAAGCCCAAATACATTAACAAAATCAACCGCTTCCCTTGGGGCGGTATGATAGGAAATTTTATCAATTTCCACTTTCTCATACATATCCTTTTGAAGTGCTATTTTATTGGCAAGACCCGTATTGCCTGTTTCCTTTGCTTCGGCGATGATATTGGTAAGATCAGCTTCAAGGGTTGCATTTTTTTCTTTTATACTTTGACCGTAGGCAATTTCCTCTATTACTCCTCCTAGCGCACTTCTCCGTTCGTCCAAAACGCCTTCGGAAGCTTCTCTCTCACTTTGAAGTTCCTTATTCATTCGCTCAGCTTTGGCCACTTTACCATTGGTGACCGGTCCTTCCCAGTCCTGATAAACCTGCCTGGTAATATTGGTATCATAAACATTCGTCACTGCTATTAAGGTAAACCATCCCAGCAGGAGGATTCCTACAATATAAATGCTTTTTTGTTTGAAAATTTTCACTAATTCCCACTTTACTAGATTCATTTGCCTGCCTCCTCATCAAAATAATAAAGATACAAATCCTCTAAATTCACTGGCACATTCGCGGCATGACTGGCAGGCTTTTTGTCTGAAATTATTCGGAGTTCTACACCTTCATTAACTCTGGATATGTTTCCTACTTTATAGACTGCTTGATAAGAAGAAATATCGGATTCAGTGACAATTACGCTCCATACTTTCCGTTCAATCGCCTTCATCAGTTCTTGTGGAGTGCCTTTTTCGATTAATTTCCCATTTTTCATAATCAAAAGTTCTTTGGCGATGTATTCAATGTCGGAAACAATATGAGTGGACAAAAGGACAATCCGGTCCTTTGCCGTTTCGGACAGCAGGTTACGGAACCGAATTCTTTCCTTTGGATCCAGTCCTGCTGTCGGTTCATCGACGATTAATATTTTTGGGTCATTGAGGAGGGCTTGGGCAATGCCGACCCGCTGCTTCATCCCACCAGAAAGCTTTCCTATCTTGACCTTTCTCTTTTCGGTCAAATTAACGATCTCAAGTAATTCAGCTGTTTTTCTTTTGGCCGCGGCGATCTCGATCCCTTTTAGACTAGCGATATAGTAGAGGAATTTTTCGACAGTAAAATGCTTATAGAACCCCACATGCTGTGGTAAATAGCCAATCAGGTCACGGTATCGTTCACCCATTTGCTTAATCTCTTCGCCGTTAAAGGTGACAGTCCCAGCAGTTGGGCTTGAAACTGCTGCAAGCATGCGCATTAACGTGGTTTTGCCAGATCCATTTGCACCGAGTATGCCGTACACTCCATTAGTTAACTCTACCGTTAACGCATCGACTGCATGCTTATCCCCAAACTTTTTTGTGACATTATTGATACTGAGCATCATATGTTTTCTCTCCCCATTGTTTAAATTTAATGATTTGCCAAATCCAAACCAGAACGCCTAAGATAAGGACTCCTACAGCAACGAAATTCACCCATTCTAACGGAATTTTTCCCATGTCAACTACCTGAATCATCGAGTAACAAATAGCGAACCAGCTGGAGGTTAGAATCGCGCTTATGGTGTTCCCTTTTATGTTCATGGCCACTAGAAAGGCAACGGCTGTTACGAATACATAAGGAACTGTCCAGGAAAGCAATAGCTTCGAATAGATAATCTCCGGATACAACTGCACGCAAATGACTGAAATCACCACATTAATCAATAAATTGTAAAGACCAACGACAAGCAGTCTTGAGGTGAGGATTTGCTGCGCATTGTATTTTAACGTCATTTCCAGTTCAACCATACCAGAATTTCGGCTTTTTAAAATCTCCACCAAGCCAATGAAAAAGGGCAGGGGGGCAAGGGTAAATAGTGTGATATATGGGTCGGTGTTCAGTTGAACCAGGCTCAAAATTCCGAGCAAGAGGAACATTCCGTTTAGGATCCAAAATATCCACCCGAAAGTCAGCATTTCTTGTATACTGTTGAACATGAGGGTTTTAGCCCATTGTTTGAAAATGGATCTTCTCCTTTTTTTCACAGGTGCTTCTGTTAGAATGTATTGGATCGAAGCATCTATTTCTTCTTCGTTAGGAAAATCCACCTTATAGTCTTCTAGGTACGCCTGAATCTCTTGGTCAATTTGTGTTTCGTTCATCAGAATCACCTCTGTTTAAATAGATTCTCAGTTTTTCCAAACCTTGCTTAAGCCTGCTTTTCACCGTGGGTACACTAACATGGGTTACTTCCGCAATCTCGGCAATTTTTAACTCATTGTAAAATTTAAGCAGGATTGCCTCCCTTTGGAAGCTAGGAAGCTCTTCTAATGCCCGTTTGATTTCTTTCCGCCTCTCCTTTTTTTCAAAGATGGAGGAAATACCTTTCTCCGTGCGATTGTCCTGTTCGAGTAGTTCCGATGTATGCTGTTTATCTTTATAGGCTTTGCTCTTGAAGTAATCTTTTGCGTGATTAGAAGCAACAGTCAGCAGCCAGCTTTTGAAATCAGCCGAGGGCTGGTACTTTGTAAGATTGTTTAATAGTTTAATGAATGTTTCTTGTGTTAAGTCTTTAGCCAGCTCTTTGTCGCCGCACATTCGATAGAGAAAGCTGTAAACTAGCTTATAATAGCGGCGCACTAGAATTTCCTGGCTGGAAGAGCTGCCTTTTTTAATATCCATAATGAGCTCAAAGTCCGTCATATTCTCACCTCAATTAGTAAACGAGAACTAGTAAAAAAAAGATTTAAAATTTGTAAAAAATTTTTTCACTTCTTTAAGAATTCTAGCTTTCTTCCAAACATCCTTGAAACAATTTTGTTTGGCCGCCCGTCTAATTTTTGTGCTAGTTTGAAGATTGTGTGTCTTTTTAACAGGAATTTTCCAGAAAAAAGAGAATTACATAGAGGAATGCCATAAAAAATGGTCTTATTCACCTAAGGAGGAATTACCTTGTCTCATGATCAAATGAATCCCACGATAGAGAAAATAATTGCCAATATCGAAAAGGTGATGATTGGAAAAAGAAATGTGGCTGAATTGAGTTTAGTGGCACTACTCGCAGGCGGCCATGTGCTGCTTGAAGACGTGCCTGGCGTTGGGAAAACGATGATGGTTCGTGCTCTTGCCAAATCTGTTAATGCTCAATTCCGCAGAATTCAGTTTACTCCAGACTTGCTGCCTTCGGATGTAACAGGAGTTTCTATTTACAATCCAAAAGAGATGGAATTTCAATTTCGCCCAGGACCGCTGATGGGGAACATTATCCTTGCCGATGAAATTAACCGGACATCCCCGAAAACCCAGTCTGCTCTTTTAGAAGGAATGGAAGAAGCGAGTGTCACCATTGATGGCGTGACCCACCGATTGAGTAAGCCGTTCTTTGTTATGGCCACACAAAACCCGATCGAATATGAAGGGACATACCCGCTTCCGGAAGCACAGCTTGACCGTTTTTTATTAAAAATGAAAATGGGTTATCCCGATATTCTGGAGGAGATGGAGGTACTTAATCGAGCTCAAAAGGTACCGCCGATTGAAGAATTATCTCCTGTGGTTGACCTCGAAGGTCTGCTGGAGCTGCAAAATGAAATGAAAGATGTGTATGTAGACGATACCATTAAGCGGTATATTGTCGATATTGTTAATCGGACGAGAGGACATGGCAGTGTCTATCTGGGGGCTAGTCCACGTGGTTCGATCGCTCTGATGAAAGCTGCCCAAGCCTATGCATTTATGTATGCTCGCGATTATGTGCTCCCAGATGATATTCAATACTTAGCCCCATTCGTATTATCACACCGAATTATTTTAAAATCTGAAGCAAAATTTGAAGGCATTTCAGCTGAGGGTATTGTTAATCAAGTGGTGGCAAGGGTCCCAGTCCCAGTCCAAAGGCTTGCGAGGTAATGATGAAAAAACTATGGATTCCATTCATAAAAGTATGGAAGTTTATCCTGTTGTTTCTATTGATTGTGCTAGCTTTTTCATATGCGATGTTCCAAGGAGGATTTGTCAGCTGGTTTTTGTTTTATAGCTTCTTGCCGTTTGCGATTTACTGCGTGGCTCTTTCCATTTATTCACTAAATGAACTTGAAGTAACAAGGGTTCTTCAGAAAACGGATTACAATGCTGGAGAAACTTTAATAGTTACGGTACATGTAAAAAGGGCAAAAGCCTTCCCGCTCTTCTATTTACTTGTCGAAGACCGTTTACAAGGAACGCTGAAATTTACCCGCCAGGAAAGAAAAGCAAAGGTACTGGTCCTGCCTGGTTTGAAAAAGGAATTTTCCTATGATTATGTGATTGATGAACTGCCGCGCGGGGAGCATCAATTTGAAGCCTTCACATTAAGAATTGGTGACCCGCTCGGCTTATTTGAAAAGGAAAAAACAGTGGAGGCCCCAGGGAAAATTATTGTTTATCCCGCATATTCAGAGCTTATATACCAGCCGTTTGAAAATCAGTATGATCAAGGGTTAACTGCCTCGAGAGAACGTGTCCAACGTGATACTTCTATGGCAGTCGGGGTCAGAGATTATCAGCCGGGCGATCGTTTTTCTTGGATTAACTGGAAGGCAAGTGCGAAGCGAAATGAAATTATGACGAAGGAATTTGAGCAACGCCAATCCCATGATGTGTTTGTTGTCATGGATTGTGCTCCGGATAAACATTTCGAGCCGATCGTATCCTTTACAGCATCACTTGTGCGTGCGATTTTGAAAAAGGGGGCACAGGCGGGATTACTGACATTCAGTAAAGAGCGAGCCTCCTTTCCCATTAGCGGCGGGGAACAACACCTAAGGCGGATCTTTTATCATCTGGCAAAAATTGAATCTAATAGTATCAGGCCCTTTGAAAAGATTTTGGAGACAGAGGGGCTTTTCATCCAACAAACCGTGTCCTTTATGCTTGTTACAGCCCATTTAACAAAACCCTTGATTGAAAAGGCAAGCTTTTTAGGGCAAAAAAAAGGGACCATTACGCTGTTTCTGATCAAGGGGCAAAATGAACTGCCAACAGAAAATGAACGGTCATTACTAGGAATAGCAAATGCCAGAGGTATTCGTGTGGTCATGGTCCATGAGGGAAATCATAAAGCAGCCTTTTCGGAGGTGAGTCTACGCTAATGAGAAGAAATATTCCGTCGTTTCTTTTATATACACTTAGCTTCTTCCTCTTATGGGAGTGGTTAAGGCCAATAGGGCAATTAACAGAAACTGATAGTCTAGGAACATTTATTGTGTTTTTAATCATTTCTTTTGCGGTTTCTTTTTTGAAGATGAGAGCAATCTGGCAAATTGTCATAAAGCTAGTATTGATTTTAGGTTCGATCCATTACTTTTATTATGAAGGAAGCTTCTTTCAAATTAGCTGGCTAAAGTCATTTATCGTAACTATTGGCGGTAATATGGGGATGCTGCTAGATAGGCAGTGGAATGACTTAACCAATGAATTCCGTACACTGTTGTTTTTCATTCTGTTGTGGTTAATGGTGTATTTAGTTGAGTATTGGCTATTAAAACGGCAGCGAATATTTACCTTTTTCTTTATGACCTTGGTGTATATAACCGTTTTAGATACATTTACGCCCTATAGTGCCAAAACAGCCATTGTTCGCACGGTGATAACGGGCTTTGCGGTCATGGGTATGCTGACTTTTTATCGGATTATTCAGAAGGAAAAGGTGGATTATGATTCATCCTTTCTACGAAAATGGATGGTGCCCCTGACGGTGATGATTGTTATTAGTGTATTGGTGGGATTGGCGGCACCAAAAGCAGCGCCGATTTGGCCGGACCCTGTCCCATATTTTACAGCTAATAATGACCGGAGTGACACTGGTATTAAAGCTGGTCCGCATCGAATTGGATATGGAACCAATGATAGTGCATTAGGTGGTCCGTTTATGGCGGATGACCAATCCGTCTTTGTCTACGAAGGGAATGGCAAGAATTATTGGAAGATGGAAACAAAGGATATGTACACGGGAAAGGGATGGATTACTTCAGAAACAACACCCATTCCATTTAAACAAGACGACCTAGTTCCCCTTCATTCGATTCCTGATGGAGTGGAGGTTATTAAGGAATCAGCTCGTGTAATGGTGAATGGCAGTTATGATTATAACTTTCTCATGTATCCTGCCGGTATTAAAAGAATTGTAAAGATTCTTCCTTTTAACCAGCCAAACAACCAATTTATGATGGATACCCCGATTGAGCGGATCAGTTATTACGATAGCAATCAAAAACCAACCGTGCCTAGAGCCTTTACAGTTGATTTTGAGATTCCAAAATATAAAGCAACTGATTTAATGGTTACAACCAGCCTTCCTCCAGACATGAATAAAGAATTTTATCAGAAATATACCTTACTGCCTGAGAAGTTACCGCCCCGGGTAAAAGAACTAGCGGAAAAAATTACAGCAGGGAAGACAAACTGGTTTGATAAGGCGAGAGCCGTTGAAAGATATTTTGGGAATTCCGGTTTTACGTATGATCAAAAAAATGTAGCAGTACCTGGGGAAAACGATGATTATGTTGATCAATTTTTATTTGAGACGATGCGCGGCTATTGTGATAATTTTTCCACGTCCATGGCGGTCATGCTTAGAACGCTTGGCATTCCGACCCGCTGGGTAAAGGGATACACAGGCGGAGATTTTCAAGAATATAGTCCGGATGATTCATCCAAACAGTACTATGAGGTAACCAATAATAATGCCCACTCGTGGGTAGAAGTCTATTTCCCTAATCAAGGCTGGATCCCGTTTGAACCGACAAAGGGCTTTACGAATGAAATCTCGATTAATTACGATATAAAAGGAGGAACTTCGTCAAGTAATCAACAAACACTCGCGCCATCAGTTAAAAAACCACAGCAAGAAGAGAAACAGGAAGATGTCCAAACATCAGAATCAAAAAATTCTTTTGATTTAAAAACCATCTGGAAGAGCATGAAAGACAATTGGAGCATCATCCTGCTCATTGTGGTCCTCTTGGCCGGGTTCGTTGCGCTGATTTATCGGCTGCGTGGAAAATGGTCACCCTATGTGATTCTGCTGCTTTATAAGTTTAAAAAGAAGGATGAAAATATTAGTTCGGCCTATTTAGTATTATTGAGACAATTCGAACGGTACGGTCTAACAAGGAAGGAGAATCAAACCCTTCGCCACTATGCCCGTTATATTGACACTTTCTTTTCAACTCGGGAAATGACACAGTTAACTTATTTGTATGAACAATATCTCTATCATCAAAGTCTCCCTGAGGGAACTTGGAAAGAGTCCCGGGAATTGTGGGAAAATTTAATTAAAAAGACAATCGCTTGACCAGAAAAACATCCTATTGATACAATATGAACAAATTGAATGCAAAGTGTTAGCTAATCACAACGCATTTTGTGTATATAGGGTACGTTTCCTTCATATATCCTCGAAAATAAGGTTCGAGAGTCTCTACCGGGTCGCCGTAAAAGGCCTGACTATGAAGGCAGAATTTTTTTCTAAATGTATATTTGCGAGATAACTAGAATTCTGCCTTCCTGATATTTTGGGGGGAGAGTTCTAGTTTTTTTATTTTTATTTTGGTAAATGCTAGTTATAACTTTAGAAAATTGGGGTGGCTGCTTTGACAGAGAATCATGATATGGTGATTGTTTTAGATTTTGGAAGTCAATATAATCAGCTGATTACACGAAGAATTCGTGAATTCGGCGTTTACAGTGAACTACATCCGCATACGATTACAGCAGAGGAAATCCGTAAGTTGAATCCAAAAGGGATTATTTTTTCCGGAGGACCTAACAGTGTTTATGATGAAAATTCCTTCCGTTGTGATGAAGCTATTTTCGAAATGGGCCTGCCAATTTTAGGGATTTGTTATGGCATGCAGCTCATGACCGTTCATTTTAATGGAAAGGTAGAAAAGGCAAAAGAGCGTGAGTATGGCAAGGCAACCATGACCATTGAGCATTCATCTGCATTATTTACCGGACTTCCAAATGAGCAAACGGTCTGGATGAGCCATGGCGACCTAGTGATGGAAGCACCAGCAGGGTTTACCATTGATGGGACGAACCCACATTGTCCAATTGCTGCAATGAGCGATGAAGCAAGGAAGCTTTATGCAGTACAGTTCCACCCTGAAGTCCGTCATTCTGTATACGGAAATGAGCTTTTGAAGAATTTTGTGTTTGAAGTTTGTAACTGCAGCGGCGACTGGTCGATGGGCAACTTCATTGAAGTGGAAATGGCAAAGATTCGTGAAACAGTGGGTGACAAAAAGGTCCTTTGTGCCTTGAGCGGCGGGGTTGACTCCTCGGTTGTAGCTGTATTAATCCACAAAGCGATCGGGGATCAATTAACCTGCATCTTTGTTGATCATGGTTTGCTAAGAAAAAATGAAGCGGAAAGTGTCATGCGGACTTTTGCAGAAGGCTTTCATATGAACGTCATCAAGGTGGATGCGAAGGAGCGGTTCTTATCAAAGCTTGAGGGCGTTTCAGATCCAGAGAAAAAGCGGAAAATTATTGGCAATGAGTTTATTTATGTGTTTGACGATGAAGCGACCAAACTCGAGGGCATTGAGTTCTTGGCCCAAGGAACGCTTTATACCGATATTATTGAAAGCGGCACAGCAACCGCCCAAACGATTAAATCCCACCATAATGTTGGCGGGCTTCCGGAAGATATGCAATTTAAGTTGATTGAGCCGTTAAATACGCTTTTTAAAGATGAAGTCCGCGCACTTGGTACGGAACTTGGTATTCCAGATGAAATTGTCTGGAGACAGCCATTCCCAGGACCAGGTCTAGGTATCCGCGTGCTCGGTGCACTTTCAGAAGATAAATTAGAAATTGTCCGTGAGTCCGATTGGATTTTACGAGAGGAAATTAAAAAGGCCGGGCTTGATCGTGAAATCTGGCAATACTTTACGGTTCTGCCGGATATTCGCAGCGTCGGTGTTATGGGTGATGCCAGAACATACGATTATACGATTGGTATTCGAGCAGTCACGTCCATTGATGGGATGACCTCTGATTGGGCACGAATACCGTGGGATGTACTAGAAGTCATCTCCACCAGAATTGTGAACGAGGTAGCCCATGTCAATCGGGTTGTCTATGATATTACCAGCAAGCCGCCAGCAACGATCGAGTGGGAATAATTTATAAAATACGAACGATGTTAAAATTTACTACGACATCGTTCGTATTTTTTATTTACAAGGTTCAAATTACCTGTTAAAATGTAAAAGTACTGATAAGAACTTAATAAATTGCATCGTATAATGTTGGGAATATGGCCCAAAAGTTTCTACCGAGCCACCGTAAATGGCTTGACTACGAGGCAGTGTTTGAAATAAAGAGGCATTTCCTCTATTTATTTTTGCACATGCCTAAAGTCAGACGCTCCGGTAGAAGATACCGGAGCGTTTTTTGTGTAATAAAGAGAGATCTATAGGGGGAATAGAAATGCAGAAGTATTTTGAGTTTGAAAAATACGGTACAAGTTATCGCCGCGAAACTATTGGAGGAATCACGACTTTCTTGGCTATGGCCTATATCCTAGTCGTGAACCCGTTAACCTTATCACTTGCTTCAGTCAAGGATTTACCCGATGCTTTACGAATGGATTATGGTGCAGTGTTTGTCGCCACAGCTCTTGCGTCGGCCCTTGGTTCGATTATCATGGGACTTATCGGTAAGTATCCACTTGCCTTAGCACCAGGAATGGGCTTAAATGCTTTCTTTGCTTACACGGTCGTTTTAGGCAGTGGAATTCCTTGGCAGCATGCATTAGGGGCTGTATTGATATCCGGAATTGTTTTCTTTTTACTAACCTTAACAGGTCTTCGCGAGAAACTCATCAATGCGATTCCCATTGATTTAAAGCATGCCGTTGGTGCAGGAATTGGTTTGTTTGTTACTTTTGTTGGTTTACAAAGTTCACAACTGATTGTCAACAATGATGCAACGCTTGTTGGATTAGGCGACTTAACAGCTCCTGGACCATTACTAACGGTCTTCGGGATTGTCATCTCTGTCATCATGATGACAAAAGGAATTAAGGGTGCAGTTTTTTATGGCATGATCATTACGGCCATTGTTGGTATGATTTTTGGAGAAATTAAAGTGCCTCACCAAATCATTGGTAAAGTACCAAGTATAGAGCCAACCTTTGGCGCTGCCTTTTCATCATTTGGAGACAGTTCGTTTTACACGACTGCGATGCTTGGCGTTATTTTAACGTTCTTGTTTGTTGATTTCTTTGACAATGCCGGTACACTTGTTGCGGTTGCAAATCAAGCTGGTCTTATGAAAGACAATAAGCTTCCACGTGCAGGAAGAGCATTAATTTCCGATTCGATTGCTTCAAGTGTTGGTGCGATTCTTGGTACATCAACGACTACGTCGTTTGTCGAGTCAACTGCAGGGGTTGCATCAGGTGCTAGAACAGGGTTTGCTTCATTAGTAACAGCAGCATTATTCCTTTTATCGATCTTTTTCTTTCCATTATTATCTGTCATTACCTCAGCTGTTACAGCACCAGCCTTAATTATCGTCGGGGTCTTAATGGTCTCTTCATTAGGAAAAATTAATTGGAAACAGTTTGAAATTGCTGTACCGGCATTCTTAACCATGGTAACGATGCCGCTGACTTACAGTATTGCAACCGGTATTGCGGTTGGGTTTATCTTCTATCCAATCACCATGCTTGTAAAAGGCCGCACAAAAGAGATTCATCCAGTGATGTACTTCTTCTTTGTGATCTTTGTTCTATACTTTATCTTCTTAAAATAAGGTTTCATGATGGTAGCGGGGGCTGTGTTATTCACAGTCCCTTTTTTTACGTCTGAGATTAGTTCAACACATGGATTTGCCAGGCGATTATCAGCATATGTATATTTGGTAAAATTATCATAATTTTGATACTTTTTCTAAAAATACATTGTATGATAGGAAGTGAAAAGAAATAGGTAAAAAGGAGTGGTTACCAATGAATATGTTAACCGTCCAGAATCTGCGAAAGAGTTTTGGGAAATTTGAGGCAGTAAAGGGGGTTAGTTTTGAAGTCGAAAAAGGAGAATCTTATGGATTACTGGGTCCAAATGGCGCGGGAAAATCAACAACCATTAATATGATAACAGGATTGTTTCCTCCAACATCGGGTGACATTCATATTAAGGAGATTAACGTCAGTAAGCAGCAAAAGGAAGCTCAAAAGTGGATTGGGGTAGTCCCGCAGGAGATTGCTCTTTACCAGTCGATGTCAGCACGGGAAAATTTAAAGTTTTGGGGAAGAATGTATGACTTACATGGCAGCACCCTTGAGAAGAACGTTGATGAGGTGCTTGAAATCATTGGTTTAACCGAACGAGCTAAGGATAAGGTCGAAACCTTTTCGGGTGGAATGAAACGACGTGTGAATATTGGGGCAGCCATCCTACATAAACCGGAATTGCTGATTATGGATGAACCAACCGTTGGAATTGACCCTCAATCCAGAAATCATATTTTAGAGACAGTAAAGCAGCTGAACGCCGAAGGAATGACTATCATTTATACTAGTCATTATATGGAGGAGGTTGAGTACCTCTGTGAACGAATTGGAATTGTCGATCATGGCCAACTGATTGCCTCCGGCACATTGAGTGAGCTGAGGGAAACCATCGGCGACCATTCGAAAATCATTTTAACCATTGAAAAAGAAAGCGCGAATAGAGAGAAAATTAGGCAGGAATTAACCAATCTTGTACCTGAAAAGGATATTCAAGTCGAAAATTCCCAAGTGTTGGTCTTTCATAAAGAACCGCAAATCATATTAAGTGATTTCATTCAGTTGGTAACGAAAACGGGCACAAAAATTACCTCTGTGGATATTGTTGAACCGAACCTCGAAAGTGTCTTTTTACATCTGACTGGAAGAAACTTAAGAGATTAGAGGGTGGAAAAGATGAAATTTTGGTGGCTGGCTTGGAAGGATCTTTTACTCGTGGTACGTGATAAAAAGGCCTTTTTAATGTTAATTATAATGCCGCTTTTGTTAATTGCCATTTTAGGCTCTGCCTTTGGAAACATGATGAAAGAAGATGAAGATTTTGCGATTAAAAAGTTTACCTTAGGTGTAGTTAATTTAGATCAAGGACAGCTTAGCAAAGTCTTAACAGACGAAGTTCTCTCCAAAAGCTTGTCTAAGCAAATTAAAGTCAAACACTATCAAGAAGATGAACTGTATCAAAAGATAAAAGACCACAAATTATCCGTTGGCATAGTAATCGAAAAGGATTTTACCCAATCCCTAATGACTGGAAACGGAACAAAAGTAAAATTAATTTCGGTGCCTGACACCGTTATTAAGGCAACCATTGTTCAAAGTGTGATCGAGCAGTTTTCTCGGTCCCTTCCGATTGAAGCAGCCGTTTCGCAGTTGGCGCAGCCTGTTAATGCTGGAGGTCAAAGTGCCATTGTCCAGGAAGGCTATGGAAATAAACCACTCATAAGAGAAACGACAATCGACGCAAAGACCAAACCAGTTAGTTCATTTCAATATTATGCGGCTGCGATGGGCGTCATGTTTTTACTCATGACGGTCGTCCAAGGTGTTTCTACGATGATTCTCGAGAAAGAACAAGATGTGTTTAACCGATTACTCCTTACAAATTTAACTTACCCCAATTATTTACTTGGAAAAATGCTAGGGTTAATTATTATTTGTTTAACCCAAGCTTGTATCATTATAATCGGCACCAATTTGATTTTTGGTGTTGATTGGGGTGCTTCTATTCCAGGTATTATGCTATTGACAGTTGCGTTTGTTGTGAACGCTAGCGGGCTTGGTGTGTTAGCCGGTTCCTTCATCAAAACAGAAAAGGCATTTAGTGTTGCGGGGAGTTTTGGTACACAAATCATGTCCGCTTTGGGCGGAAGCATGGTGCCGTTGTATATTTTTCCTGACTGGGTCATTGCTGCCACAAAGCTATTGCCTAATGGACTTGCCTTACAAACTTATATAAAACTGATGACTGGTGCTGCAGTATCTGATATATTGCCTGCAATTGCAGGATCGCTTGGGTTAGGTATGGTCTTTTTTCTTATCGGCCTATTTCGTCTTTCATTGGAAAGGGGGCGGAAATATGCGTAAAATCTGGACAATTGTTTCGCTGCGATTAAAGGAGTTTTTTAAATCTCCTGGTGTATGGGTACTGATGTTTATCATGCCGGCGCTGTTTAGCTGGATTTTCGGCGGGATGGCTGCAAACTCCGAACAAACAAAACCATTGGTTAACGTTGTTTCCGGTAACTCTAATGAAAACAGGGAGATTTTAAATCTTTTAAAAAAGGATGACCATTTTGACTGGAAAAAGACATCGCGGCATCAGGCTGAAAGTAATGTTTCTGAGGAGGATGCAGTTGCTGCAATCGTTATACCTGAAAACTTAGGTCAAAGAATCCAAGCTAAAGAACCTTTATTTGATGTGATTGTTCAACGAAAAACAGAAGATTATATCGCGCTATCTGCTCAATTAGAAGGGACCTCGGGGTTAGTCTTGCGGGCCTATCAGGCTGCTGCCAATATTGACGAGGAGGCATTTCCTAAGGTGATAGAAGCGATGACCAACCAAAAAGGCATAGAGATTGAAAAGCAGATGATCCAAAAGGATTCGAATAACTCAGCGGAAATTAATCTTATGTTTGTTGGTTTTGCCATTATGTTTATGATGTTTGGTCTTTCCGGTGCCGCTTCTATGATTCTGGATGAACGGTTAGGTGGTACTTGGGGAAGGTTAATGGTTTCCCCCGTAAGTAAATTGCAAATCATTTTAGGGTATTTGCTTGCTTATTTTTTCATGGGGTGGATTCAACTAGCCGTTCTGATGACAACGATGAACTTACTGTTTCAGACTAGCTGGGGAAAATTAACCTATATCATTCCTTTTGCATCATTGGTTATTTTATGTATTGTTGGCTTTGGTCTAATGATTGCTGGTCTCGTCAAAACTAAGCAGCAAGCAACTGCAATAGGCACTGTCCTCATTGTAAGCACTTGTATGCTCGGCGGTGTTTATTGGCCAATCGATGTGGTCCCAGATCTTATGCAGAAAATCGCATTAGCTGTACCGCAATTTTGGGCAATGGCAGGATTTAAAGAAATTATTAGCGGGAGCCTGCACGCTGGATCATTAATGAAAGATTCTGCTGCGTTGCTGGCATTTACCATCCTGTTCTTTGTCATAGGATTAAGAAGGATGAAATTTGAATAAATTTCCTTGAAATGTAAAAAATTTGTCGGATAAAGTCGTTGACTTCCTCTTTCCCCTCTTATAACATGAAATACATATGTGGGCATGAGGAAATGGGGGAAAGGTTTGGCAAACTTACAAATTGATAAAGTGTTAAATAATAATGTCCTAATCGCTAAACACCCTTCCTATGAAGAAGTCGTTTTAATTGGTAAAGGCATTGGATTCAATCAGAAACCAGGAGACTATATCGATACAGATGCAGTCGAAAAGCTCTTCGTTCTAAAAAATGAAAAAAACCAAGAAAACTATATCAAACTGCTTCCGTTTATCGATAATGACTTTTTAGAAGTGATTATTTCTGCAATCGCTTTAATTAAACAACGTACCCATTCTGAATTAAATGAACATATTCATGTGGGATTAACAGACCATCTAATGTTTGCTCTCAACAGAGCGTCGCAAGGAGTGGAAACGAGAAATCCGTTTTTAATTGAAACAAAAGCACTTTATCGATACGAGTTTGAGATAGCGGCAGAAGTCGTACACCATATTTCAGAAAAGACGGGCATAAATCTTCCTATAGACGAGATAGGCTTTATTGCTCTGCACATCCACAGTGCAATTACAAATAAAAAACTTTCAGATGTCAATCAACACTCCCAGCTTGTTACGAGACTAGTTGAAATGGTGGAGAAGCAGTTTGAAATCCAGATTGATAAAGACAGCATCGATTACGTGAGGCTTGTCCGTCATCTCCACTTTGCGATTGATCGCGTCATGAAGGATGAAAAAGTCGAAGAACCAGATAAAATTGCTGCCCTATTTAAAGATGAATATCCAATGTGCTATAATCTCGCTTGGAAGCTCATCAAAGTAATGCAACAAACATTAAAAAAGACAGTTTATGATGCAGAAGCAGTGTATTTAACCATGCATTTGCAGAGACTTCAAAACAAATTTAAATAGCATTGATTTTTTACGTGTTACTGATTCGGTCAGGCATGAGTAAAAAGTGATTGGAATGAGGGTTTCTGGGTAGTTTATACCCATAACTTCATTTAATTTTCTTTTTACTCCTGCCTTTTTTAATGGATTTTTTCACAATATGAAAACGTTTTGGGCTAAAATAGAAAATTTAGGAGAACTGATATGTTTAAAAACGCATTTGGCGTCTTACAAAAAATCGGTAAAGCATTAATGCTGCCCGTAGCTCTTTTACCAGCAGCGGGTTTGCTGTTGGGAATTGGTAATGCCTTGCAGCAGCCAACAACGCTTGATTATTTGCCATTCTTAAATGCAGACTGGATTCAGCTGATTGCAAATGTAATGGAGGATGCTGGCAGTATTATCTTTGGAAACTTAGCTCTTATTTTTGCTGCGGGTGTTGCTATTGGTTTAGCAGGAGATGGCGCTGCTGCTCTTGCTGCGATTGTAGGTTACCTTGTCCTAAATCAGGTTATGAGTACATGGGCTGGTGTTACAGCTGATATGGTTGCTAGAGATCCGGGTTACGCAACTGTATTGGGTATCCCTACGCTGCAAACAGGGGTGTTTGGCGGGATTATAACTGGTTTAATTGCTGCGTATTGCTATAATCGTTTCCACAAAATAGAGATGCCATCTTTTTTAGGATTTTTTGCAGGAAAACGTTTTGTTCCGATTATGACGGCAGTAGTTTCGTTACTCGCAGGTCTCTTGTTATTGATTATTTGGCCGCCCATTCAGCATGGAATGAATAGTGCTTCTAACTGGCTGTTAGGCAGCGGAACCTATATAGCAGTTTTCTTCTTTGGATTCATTAAACGACTGCTAATACCTTTTGGTTTGCATCATATTTTCTATGCACCGTTCTGGTATGAGTTCGGTTCTTATAAGACGGCTGCCGGCAATATCGTCCATGGCGATATGACCATTTTCTTTGCACAATTAAAAGATAATGTAAAACTCACTGCTGGTTATTTTATGCAGGGAGAATTCCCAATTATGATGTTTGGTTTACCAGCTGCTGCACTGGCTATGTATCATACAGCAAAACCTGAAAAGAAAAAGCTAGTAGCAGGTTTACTTGGCTCTGCTGCATTAACCTCATTTTTAACAGGGATAACAGAACCACTTGAATTTTCATTCCTATTTGTATCGCCGTTGCTATTTTTTGTCCACGCTGTATTGGATGGACTTTCATTTGTATTAATGGCGATGTTTAAGGTTCACTTGGGCTACACATTCTCCGGCGGAGCGATTGACTTTGTCTTATTTGGAATCCTTCCAGGGAAAGAGCGTTGGTGGATTGCCATTCTGCTTGGATTGATTTTTGCAGGTATTTATTACTTTATTTTCGTATTTGTGATTAAAAAGTTTAACTTAAAGACTCCAGGCAGAGAAGATGAAGAAACGGCTATTGTTGAAAAAGATGTAACCGGACAAGCTGGCGACCTCGCTTATAATATTCTGGATGCAATGGGTGGACAGCAAAATATTGCTGATCTAGATGCTTGTATTACACGATTGCGTGTTTCAGTAAATGATAGTAAAGACGTTGATAAAAATGAATTAAAAAGACTTGGTGCAACGGGAATAGTTGAAGTGGGTAACAATATTCAAGCAATCTTTGGTCCCCGCTCTGAAATAATTAAAGGTCAAATGCAGGATATTATGTTAGGAAAACGGCCTAGTGCAGCTTTTTATCAAACAACAGCAGCAACTGAGCAATCAAATCCAGATATGCTACAAACTGAACGTGAAAATGAGGTGTTCGCATCACCGCTTAAAGGGGAATTGAAGTCTATTACGGAAGTACCCGATCAGGTATTTGCAGGAAAATTGATGGGTGATGGATTTGCGATTGTACCGGAAGAAGGACTAGTGGTTTCGCCTGTTAACGGAAAAGTTGTTAACCTATTCCCAACTAAACATGCAATCTGCATATTATCCGATATGGGTCGAGAAATAGTTATCCATGTAGGGATCGACACCGTTAACTTAAAAGGAC